>CAWLAJ010000016.1:0-32792 GCA_963854795.1 Deltaproteobacteria bacterium UBA4427
GGTCATAGGCGACGCCAATGGGATTCCGCGCTCGGCGAAGCAACATCTCCGGGACGTCAGGTGGCGTCGGAAGCTCGACCCGTTCACCGATTGCCCTTGCGTCGACCACGGCGCGCAGCAGAGCGTATTCCTGGTCGGTCGGCGTTCGCTTCATGACCGACAGAAAATCCCGCGTGATCAGATAGCCGCGCGAAACCGTCGGCAGCTGAAGCATGCTCTCCATGAATCGCGACATGAACTGGCCTTCGTAATATTTCCCTTTGACCCAGGTCGTGGTGAACCGGTCGAGTCGCTGCCAGAGGAGGTATTGAAAGGGCCAGTAGTTGTATCGATCCGTATGATTCATGGCAAAGATGACGGGTTCGTCGGGAATCCGATCTTGATTCTCCATGTCGAGTTCAATTCCCGGAAGCCGGCTGTAATTCACGCCCAGGAACCAGCCGAGGAATCGTTGAGAGAAAGGACGGCGAACCAGATTCAGTCTTTCGAGTCGAGCAAGATCGAGCATCAGATCAACCCTTCACAAGCGACGCCAACTCGTCTGGCGTATTGACATTCGTGAGCGGCGCGCGGCCAAGACCCGTGAGGCCCAGCTGTTCGATCGTGACGCGATCACACCCGACGATCGCGAGCAACTCGTTCAGCGAGAGTCGATCGGCTTCGAGGTTCGCTCGAGCGACGCGAAGGCATGGCTCGCGCTCGTAGATCGCGCAGAGGGGATGGTCGCCATCTTGATCCGCGGGAACGACGATTTCGCTCGCCGGCCAGGCGCAGAGCGCGAGCAGGAGATCGGGGCAGAGAAGGGGGAGATCCGTTGCGACGATCAGGACGCGCGGCGACGTGGCTGCCTCCAATGCCGCGACCAGGCCGCGCAAGGCACATTGCGGCCCCGCCGGATCCTCGATTCGCAGACCGGGCGCTCGCTCTTCCGGCGCACCCCCGATCAACAACGTTTCCGAGAAGAGGCCGGCGAGCATTTTCGCCGTGCGCGTCGACCACGCCTCGCCCTCCCACTTGAGATGGGCCTTATCGCGTCCCATTCTCGACGACTCGCCACCGAGTAGCAGGGCTCCGGTCACATTACCGAGCAGACCGATCGCCATCGCTTCAGAATCCTCGCTCGTCCCGATCAAAAAATCCCGGTTCGAGAATCTGCACATCGACCTCCTCTCCGACGTCGAGGTTTTCTCGCTCAGCCGGAAAAATAACCAATCCCACACCGCGAATCAGCGAGGTCAGAACGCCGGAACTCTGGTTCCCGGTGGGCGTTGCATGAAGGCCGTCGTCTCGAGACTCGAGGGCGACGCGCACGAAATGCAGACGCCCCGCGTTCTTCGTCATCTTCTCGGTCAGCCGTGCGCGAACGACGGGACGAAAGAGCGAACGATGCCCGATCATCTTGCGCAGCGCAGGCCTCACGAATTGTTCGAAGGTCACCGCGGCGGAAACCGGATTGCCCGGCAGCCCGAAGACGAGAGTTCCGGTCGATTCGATCACGCCGAAGACCAGCGGGTAGCCCGGCTTCATCAAGACGCCCCAGAAATGAAGTTTGCAACCCAACCTTTCGAGAACGCCACGAACATGATCGTGATCGCCGACGGAAACGCCGGCCGAAGTCACGATGACATCCGCTCGCAATCCTGCGCGAAGCTTCGCTTCGATCGCCTCGGGTCGGTCCTCGGCGATACCGAGATAGAGCGGTTCGGCACCGACCTCACGGCATTGGGCGGCCAGCGTATAGGAGTTCGAAGAAACGATCTGGCCCGAGTCAGCGGGTCGATCCGGTTCGACGAGTTCGTTTCCGCCTGACAAGATGGCTACCGTTGGCCTCTGATGGACGGAAACGACCGAACGACCAATCGAGGCCAATACGCCTAGATGCGCGGCACCTAACACTGCACCCGCTTCGATCAGTCGATCTCCGACGTCGAAATCTTCACCCGCGTCACGGACATTCTCGCGCGACGCAGGACTCACCAGGATCTCGACGTCGGCGTCGGCGACGCGTGTGTCCTCCTGACGAACCACGGCGTCGGCGCCCGCAGGAAGTGGCGCGCCGGTAAAAATCCTGGCGGCCTCACCGGCTTTGATCGGACGCGCTGCGTGGCCACCCGCGGCGACCTCGAACACCACCGGCAGCGCCACCGGAGATTCTGCAGACGCACCCCTCAAGTCCGCGACACGAACCGCGTACCCATCCATTGCAGAACAATCGTTGGGCGGCTGGCGACGCCCGGAGTCGATCGACTCGGCGAGCACCCGGTTCGCTGCTTGGGAGGCCGAGAGGGTCTCGGCACCGAGCGGATGGGTCAGGCCGAGGATCGTTGTCTGGGCTTCTTCGACGGTGAGACCTTCTCGCATCGGCGCAACAGTACCCTCTAGAGGCCGAAGGCGGGACCCCGGACTGGCATACGCGAACTCGCCCGCTGGGGTTTTCGATTTTCAGGACGCACTTGCACGTGGTCGCGTCGTCGCTAGAGTGCACAAAAATGAGGCAATCTCCTCGTCACGCTATCCGAGCACCCATTCATCAGCCATGAAACACGATCTACAGGGCATCTTCGACGCACTCCTCGAAGGCGTCGTCATCCTCGACGACCTCGGTCGAATCGAACTCGCCAATTCCGAAGCGACTCGCCTCTTCGACGCGACCCGCGAACTCACCCCGGGAGAAGAATTCGCGAAGGTACTCGGCGCGCACCACCCGGTCTGTGAGATCGTCGCGCGCGTGTTGCGATCCGGTCGGGCGTCGCTCCACGACGAAGTCGAATTTCCCCGCCGACTAGCACCTCCGTTGCCCGTCGACGTGGCGGTCTCGATTCTCGACGAGAACGGTCCGAAATCTTCGGGGATTGCGATCGCCTTGCGAGATCGAAGCGCTGCGCGAACCCTGCGTGAAGAAGTCACCGAACGCGAACGCCAGGAGTCCTACGGACACATCGCGGCCGGCATCGCCCACGAGGTCAAGAACCCGCTCGGTGGAATTCGCGGCGCGGCCGAATTGATCGGAATGGACGCGTCGAACGAGCGCGGGCGAAAGGTGTCGGATCTGATCGTCAAGGAAGTCGATCGCATTTCGGACCTCGTCGACGAATTGATGATCTTTGCGCGAGGGGACCGACTCGAACTCACGAGCACGAACGTCCATCGCCCGCTCGATTCGCTGCTCGACCTTCTCCAATTCGAACGTGGCTACGAGAACATCGAGATCCAACGCGTCTACGATCCCTCGCTGCCGGAGATTCCCGCCGACACCGACCGCCTTCAACAGGCTTTTCTCAACCTTGCCCGAAATGCGATGCAAGCCATGGAGGAGGTCGGCGGTACCCTGGTCCTGGCTACGGGGATGACCCTCGAACACCGTATCGTCGGTGCCGATGGCCGTCCCAAACCGACCATCGAAATCAGCTTCTCCGACACCGGGCCCGGCATTCCACCCGAAATTCTGAATCGACTCTCAACGCCCTTCTTTACCACGAAACGGAAGGGAACCGGCCTGGGACTGGCCGTGGCGCGACATTGGATCGGGCGCCACGGCGGACGGATCCGGATTGATTCGGTCGAGGGCGAGGGAACTCGCATCGATGTCCATCTTCCATTGAAACCCGACGAACCGTTCGATCCCAGCGGTCACGACGTACATAATTCTCAGGAGTCTGCTCGATGATCGACCCTCATGCTGGTATGCACATTCTCATCGCGGACGACGAACCGTCGATCCGATTCGTCTTGCAAGAAGTGCTCGAAGACCTCGGTCATCGCGTCGTCACCGTCGAAGACGGTGAAGCGGCGTTAGGCGCGCTCGTCGGGGAGACCTTCGATCTGGCCTTCCTCGACATTCGCATGCCGGAAATGACCGGCATCGAGGTCCTTCAGCAATGTCGAGCCCGAGGCAGCGATGTCGCGATCGTCATCATCACAGCCCAGAACCTGCTGGAGAATGCGATCGAGTCGATGAAGTCCGGTGCTCTCGACTATCTCGTCAAGCCCTTCGCACTCGCCGAAGTCAAGGCGCTAGCCGACAAGGCCGTCGCGACCCGCGCCCTCAAGGACGAAGTTCGCTTGCTTCGACGCGCTGTCGGACGGGCCGTTTCGCCGGGCGGCGATCGTCTGGTCGGATCGAGTCACGCCTTGCTCGACATCTTCAAGACGATCGGCAAGGTCGCGCCGCGCAACGTTCCGGTTCTGATCACGGGCGAAAGCGGCACGGGCAAGGAACTCGTGGCCCACGCGATCCATGCCGCGAGCCCTCGCGCCGAGAAACCCTTCATCCCCGTAAATGCCGCAGCGATTCCGCGAGAGTTGCTGGAGAGCGAACTCTTCGGCCATGAACGCGGGGCGTTCACGGGCGCCACGACATCCCGCGCCGGACGATTTCGGGAAGCCTCCGGTGGCACGATTTTTCTCGACGAGATCGGGGACATGGCCATCGACCTGCAAGCGAAGTTGCTGCGCGTCCTTCAATCCGGCGAGGTGACGCCCGTCGGCGGGCGCGGCGACGAGATCGTCGATGTTCGAATCATCGCCGCCACCCATCATGATCTAGATCAGGGCGTGCGAGAAGGTACGTTCCGAGAGGATCTGCTCTACCGACTCCGTGTAGTTCCAATGTCGATTCCGCCTCTTCGAGAACGCGTTGAAGACATTCGAACTCTGGCCGCCCACTTCATCGATCGCTATGCGCCGGAGTTGACGGAGGGCGCCGTGAACCTTCCCGAACAGTCCATTGAACGGCTCGAATCTCATAGCTGGCCTGGTAATGTCCGAGAGCTCGAGAACGCAATCAAGCGCGCACTGGTTCTGTCGACCAACAATGTTCTGGCGCCGGAGGAATTCGACTTCCTGATGCCGCTACCGAATTCAGGTTCTGGAGAAGGAACGCTCGAAGAACTCGTGATCCAAGAAACCAACCTCCTTTATGACGCGGACAAAGACTCGACCGATATCTATCAGCGTCTTCAGCAGCGAGTCGAGCGTGCGCTTCTCGAAGTTGTTCTCGATCGAACGCAAGGAAATCAAATTCGCGCCGCGGCGCGCCTCGGCATCAATCGGAATACGCTTCGCAAGAAGATCACTGAGCTCGGAATCGAACTACCTCATCGGAGTTGAAGCGTCGCCATGAGCGATCGCGGAAAGCATTACCTGGGGCTGCATGTCCTTGCCGACGACGACCCGCGTTGGCCTTGCGATCCCGTCGAGCAGGCTCGCCGGGCGTGCGCGGCGGGTGTTCCCGTGGTTCAGCTTCGCGCTAAATTCGCAACGGACCAGCAATGTCTCGAATGGGCGTTGGCCATCCGTGAGCTGACCTGGGAAGCGGGCGCGCGCTTTGTCTTGAATGATCGGTTTGACATCGCACTGCTTGCAAAGGCCGACGCGGTTCATCTAGGCCAGAATGACCTTCCTCCGGCAGCCATTCCCAAGGAATTGCGGACTCGATTGGCGATCGGACGCTCGACTCATACGGACGCACAGCTCGAGGCGACACGCGCTGAAGACGTCGACTATGTCGCCTTCGGGCCTGTCTTCGGAACCACGTCGAAGGAATCCGAATTCGATGCGCGCGGCCTCGAAGCCCTCGAGCGAGCGGTACGACTCGCCGCTCCGAGACCGCTGATCGCGATCGGCGGCATCCAGCTAGACCATCTGGCCGATCTCCGTCGCGCCGGTGCGGGCGGGATCGCAGTCATTTCGGGGGTTGCCGGAGCTCTGGACCCGACGACGGCCGCCCGAGACTTCATCGAACGATTCAGACACCGGCTACCGGCATCGGACGAGACGGAGAGCCTGTCATGACGGAACCCGCTCTTCGCGCGGTCTCGTGTGCAGGTTTCTTCGTCCTGCTCGCCATCGCCTGGGCATTCTCGAGCGACCGCAAAGCGATCGATCGGCGTCTGGTCGGACTCGGCGTGGCGATTCAATTCCTGCTGGCCATCGTCTTGTTGCTCAGTCCGATCGGCGGCGTGTTCTTTTCTCTCGTAAAAATTCCGGTCGAAGTCCTGATCAGCGTAACGCGAGCGGGCGTTCAGTTCGTCTTTGGCCCCCTCGCTGACATCGGCCACAGTTTTGCGTTGAACGTGCTGCCCATCATCATCTTCATGGGCAGTCTATTCGGCACCCTCTACTACCTCGGATGGATTCAGCCCGTAGTCCATGGCCTGGCTAAGGCATTGGCCAGAACGATGCACCTATCCGGGGCCGAAGCGCTGGCCGCGATCGCGAATATTTTCGTCGGGTTGATCGAGTCGGGAGTCGTGATCCGCCCCTATCTCGGTCGAATGACCCATTCCGAACTTTTCACGTTCATGACTCTCGGGATGTCGACGATCGCTGGCTCCGTTCTGATTGCCTATGTGACGATTCTCGGCGGTGGCGACTTTGCGGGACATCTGGTCGTGGCGAGTTTGATCTCTGCCCCGGCCGCGATCGTCGTGGCCAAGATCATCATCCCCGAAACCGAGATTCCGGAGACCCGGGGATCGGCGCCGCAACTCGAAGCAACGTCGTCGAGTAGCTTGATCGATGCGGCCGCGGAAGGTGGCATCGTGGGAATGCGGCTGGCTCTCAATATAGGCGCTCTGCTGATCGCCTTCGTCGCACTCGTCGCGCTCGCAAACACGATCATCGGCGCGGGCGCCGGCCTCTTCGGCTACCCCGAGCTGACCTTGCAGGGCATCCTCGGATTCTTCATGGCACCGCTGGCTTTCTTGATGGGTATCCCCTGGAGCGAAGCCCGTGAAGTCGGATCACTCATCGGGCTGAAGACGATCGTCAATGAATTCGTCGCCTATGAAGCATTGGCTCGTTCGATGAGCGAGGAACTCGTTTCAACTCGAAGCGCAATCATCGCATCGTATGCGCTCTGCGGATTCGCGAACTTCGGATCCCTGGCGATTCTACTCGGCGGCATCCATGGAATCGCACCCGAGCGACGGTCCGAGGCGGCGGCGCTTGGGCTACGCTCGATACTCGCGGGCACGCTGGCGACCTGCATGACGGGCTGTCTTGCGGGACTGATGATTTGAGCGGAATCGCTCGAAGGAGATCGATCGGGTGAAAAATTTCGAAGGCAAGATTGCCGTCGTCACCGGCGCTGCCAGCGGCATCGGACACGCGACGGCGCGACGATTGGCGAAACGCGGCTGCGCCGTCGCGCTCGCCGACATCGATCGCGACGGCCTCGAGTCGGTCGCAAAGGAATTGACCGAACTCGGTTCGACGAATTCGATACACGTCGTCGACGTCGCCTCTTCCGAGCAGATGGAAGCCTTCGCGGGCGAAGTCGAAGACCTTTACGGCCGGGTCGACATCCTGATCAACAATGCCGGTGTCGCGATTGCCGGAACATTCGAAGAGCAGCGCCTCGAGGATCTCGAATGGCTCGTCGGCATCAACTATTGGGGCGTCGTCTATGGATGTCACTATTTCCTGCCACTTCTGAAGCGACCGGAAGAAGCGCATATCGTCAACCTGTCCAGCATGTTCGGCTTTCTCGGCCTGCCGGAACAAAGCGGCTACTGCGCAACTAAAGCGGCGGTTCGCGCTTTATCCGAGAGTCTCTGGGCGGAATTGCGTCGCGACAAGATTGGCGTCACGAGCATTCATCCGGGCTGCATCGACACGTCGATCATTCAATCGAGTCGGATCGACGACGAAAAATCGCGCGCCAACATTCAAGAGCTCTTCAATCTACGTGGAGCACCACCAGATACGGTCGCGGTCGCGATCCTTCGCGGAATTGAAAAGAACAAGCTTCGCGTTCGAGTTCGACCGGAATCGGTCCTGAGCGAATGGGGGAAGCGACTCTTCCCCGTCGGCATTCACCGAATGATCGCGAGGTACTGGAAACGACGGCGAGTGACTCAGCGATCCGAGACGCGGACTGCGAAATGAGCTGGCGAAAGACCACCGCCCGATATGGAGCGATCGTGGCCGTTCTCGTCGCTCTGTTTTGGTTGGCGCTCGCACTTCAACTCGAGGGCTACATCAACCAGATCGATCCGACTCCGCTGCCAGCGATCTCTCCACGTGCCCGCGCCCTGCACGACACGAGCTTCGTCGCCGATCTCCACGCGGACTCCCTGCTCTTCGGCCGAAACCTGCTCGACCGCAGTAGTCTGGGACACGTCGATCTCCCCCGTCTCCGCGAAGGTGGCGTCGGTCTGCAGATTTTCTCGCTTCCGACCATCGTTCCCTTCGGACTCAATATCGAAGCCAATGAACGACCGGGCCTCGATGCCATCACGATCGCCGGGCTGGCCCAACTGTCTCCCACCGCGTGGCTTGGTCCCACGGGCCGGGCGCTCTATCGGGCCAATCAATTGCGCGACTACGCCCGCGCGTCGGACGGTACACTGGTCCTGATCGAAGATCGTGCGGACCTCGAGCGTTTACTCGCGGCCCGCGCGGAGGGAGCGGAGATTACGGGTGCCCTGCTCTCGATCGAAGGTGCGCATGCCATGGAAGGGGATCCCGACAGCCTGCAGCGACTATTCGACGCGGGGTATCGAATGATCGGGCTCACGCATTTCTTCGACAATCGTTACGCGGGTTCGGCACATGGGGTCGAAAAGGGCGGGCTGACCGATCTGGGTCGACAGACCGTACTCGACATGGAAAAACTCAACGTCGTCGTTGACCTGGCGCATCTCTCGCCGACAGCAATCGGCGAGGTTCTCGACTTCGCCAGCCAACCGACCGTAGTCTCCCACTCGGGTGTTCGCGCAACCTGTGACAATCGGCGAAATCTCTCTGATGAACTCATCCGCCGAATCGCAGACGGCGGAGGTATTGTCGGAATCGGCTATTGGGAAACGGCCGTTTGCGGCCGTACGCCTGCGGATATCGCCAAAGCGATCAGTCATATCGTCGGTCTCGTCGGAGCCGACCATGCGGCGCTTGGGTCCGATTACGACGGCGGAACTACGGTCGGCTTTGATACCAGCGACCTTCCCGCAGTGACGCAGGCCTTGATCGACGAAGGCCTTGGCGATGCGGCCATCCGAAAGGTCCTAGGCGAGAACGTTCTTCGCGTTCTTTCGAAGACCCTACCGCCTGCCGGCATCGAGGCGGACTAGCACGACTCGGAAATGGAGGTCGGATCGCCTTCCGATTCCTTTGTTGGCTTCTGTTCCTGCTGCTCTTCCTTCGGATCCGTGTCGGGCTCGAGAAACATCTCGAGCATGAGAATTCCGACACCAATGACGATATAGCTATCAGCCATGTTGAACGTTGGCCAGACATAGCCACCCCAAAGCCGAAAATCGAGAAAATCGATGACTTCCCCATATGCGATGCGGTCGGTCAAATTGCCGATCGCTCCGCCTAACACGGCTCCGATCGCGATCGAGGAGAGCCATTGACTCGAGTCGAGCCGCCTGAAGAAGGCCAGGAGTAGCACGATCGCTAGAACACCCGTCCCCAGAAAAAAGACCTGGCGGAAGTCGGAAGACATCGTCGCCATGAAGCTGAATGCGCCCCCTGGATTCCGGACGTGTGTCAGGTTGAAGAAATCGGGAATCACCACCAACCGTTCGCCATATTGAAATCGACCGATGATCCAGAGCTTCGTCAGCCGGTCGATCGCCAGTGCCGTCACGAAGACGATCGACAAGATGAGCGTGTTGCGTGAAGGAGCTCTCATGGCGCCGCAGGGTATCACGTTGGCCACGACCGCCCTCGCTGATGGGCTGAGCGGGCTCGAACGCGCGCTGACGTCCGCCACAGACTCGCCATTTTCCCACGGGGCTTCGCCTTCGCGATGATAACATTACAGTTATTGTCCCGTTCTATCCGATTTGTTAATTTAATGGTCATGCAACCCACCGCGCGCAGCCTCGTGCTCGACCTCCTCTCGACCCTGCGTCGAGGAACGATGCCCGTGCGCGCGCTTGTCGAAGCCGGAGCGATTCTGGGGATCGAAGAGAACAATATTCGCGTTAGCCTCGCGCGGCTCTACTCGAGCAACCGGATCGAACGCGACGAGCGCGGCCGCTATCGACTCGGTCCTGCCGTTGAAGCGATCAGCGGCCAACTGCGCAGCTGGCGACGTCTCGATCGCCGAATGCGAACCTGGGAAGGACATTGGGTCGCCGTTCACCAGGTCCGCCTGGGACGCGGCCCGGCCAGACGGCGGCGCGAACGCGCCCTCGAGATGCTGGGATTCCGTGAACTCGAAACTGGTTTTTCCTTCCGCCCGGACAACCTTCGAGGCGGCATCGTGGAACTGCGCCGACAGCTCGTCGCGCTGGGATCGGGACCCGCCGACCAGACCGGCTCGCTCGGCCGCGTCTTCATCGTTCGCGACCTCGACCCAACGAGCGACCTCCAGATGCGAAGCCTGTGGGACGCGGATGCGATCGCGACCGAGGCTCGAGTCGCGCTCGAATCGCTGCGAGAAAGCGAAGCGCGCATGGCGCGCCTCTCGATCGAAGAAGCCATGGCCGAGAGCTTTCTCGTCGGCGGACGCGTCTTGCGACAACTGGTTCGCCATCCGCTTCTACCCGCGAAAATCCTCGCTCCGGAACCACTCGCGAACCTGCTCGAAGCCATGAAGAACTATGACGAGCTCGGGCGAGTTGCCTGGGCCGCCTTTCTCGCGCGTCATGAGGTGCCTCATCGCGCGCTACCCCTCGACTCTCGACAATCCAATTTCGGCCTGATCCCGGCCACACCTTCCGAACTTCACTAGGACCTGCGAGGAAACGCCATGACAGCCACGCCGACTGCCCCTGCACTCGATCAACGCGAGGATTCGATACTGAAGCTCTCTGCTGAACAGGTTCGCGGCGAACAGCATTGGAAGAAGCAATTTACGAAGGAAGAGCTGCGCGATATCCTGGCCTTCGAGGACTGGCGAAGTGTCTGGACCCTGGTCGTGAATTGGGGAATCATTTTCGGCAGCTTCGCGCTCGTCGGCTGGCATGCGAATCCGCTGACCATCTTGCTCGCCCTCTTTCTGATCGGCGGCCGACAACTCGGTCTTTCGATCGTCCTACACGAAGCCGCACATCGCTCCTTCCTGTCCAACCGGAATTGGAATGATTGGGTGGGGAACTGGCTCGGCGCGTATCCCGTCTGGTCCGATGTTCTCCCTTACCGCAACTACCATCTCGTGCATCATGCCAAGACGGGTACGGAGGCGGATCCGGACCTGTCCCTCACCCTACCCTTCCCGATCTCGAAGGCGAGTTTTCGTCGTAAGGTGTGGCGGGACTTGAGTGGCCAAACCGGCTGGAAGCAACTCGTCGGTACCTTCAAGCGTGACGTCGGAATCGGAATGGCTCGGAGTCAGCGCAATCAGGGACTCAAGCCGGGCGAGAAGCCCGACGTCGGCTGGCACAAGCTCCTGCCGGTAGTCGTGACCAATGGCCTCATCCTCGGAATCCTGGCGCTCTTCGGACGGCCCGAGCTCTATCTACTCTGGGTCGTCGCCCTGCTCACGACCTTTCGCCTCGTGATACGCATCCGCTCGATTGCAGAACACGCGATGACTGGCCCCGCCGAGAATCCGCTTCGCAACACACGAACGACGCTCGTAACGTGGTGGGAGCGCCTGTTTCTCGCACCGAACTTCGTGAACTATCACCTGGAACATCATCTGCTGATGACGGTGCCCCACTATCACCTGCCGAAAATGCATCGGTTACTACGCGAACGCGGGTTGCTCGAAGGGGCGCTGATCGCGGACCGCGGCTATTTCGAAGTCCTCGCACGAGCGGCGAACGCGTAACGCCACGAGTCCCTCTAGCATCCCGCCACGCAACCGCGGGCGTCGATCTTGAGCGCGCCGTCGGCAGCGGCGCGTCGAAAGATCGGATCTTCCCGGATCTGATTCTCACGCCAGCAGGCTTCGACCAATTTGATCGCATGCTCCTGCAGTGAACAGGCGGCGTGATAGCGAATCTCCTCCCAATCACCGGAGATCCGATCGACCTCCGCGTCTCTTTCTGGTGCCGCCGTCTCTTCACCAAATATTGAAAGCATCGCGACCGTCGCCTGGAAAGCAGCCAATGCCAAAGAGCAAGAATCGGCTTGCGACAGATGAGTCTGCACGAGTCTCGCCGCACTCGGGATCGTCACGGCATGGACGAATCCGATTCGCACGGCGGGATGGTCGAGGTAGATTGACGCTGCCTTGCCACAGAGATCGCTCAGAAATCCGTCCAGCTCTTCGGGCCGAGGCTGCGCCACACGCTCGATCGCTTCAGCGAAGGCCGGAAAGGAATCGAGTCGACGAACACTCTCGAAGAAGAAACCCTGCCGCGACTGGGGTTCCCCGACGAGCGGCCACTCCGACAGAACCTCGATGGCGTCCTTGGCAGGTGTCGTCCCGACCCCCAATCGCCCGGGCAAGGTCTGGAAATGTGCAGACCAATAGGCGAGACCGCGGGCCAACTCGCGTCGACGAAGCGGATTGTCCTGCTCCTCGAGGCTTCGGACGGCATGCGCTACGCGGAGAAAACCATGTCCGGCGCCCGCGAAGAGACCGGGGATCAGCGGGGGTACGAACTCCTCGACGACTCGACCCCAATCCCCTTTCGCTAGCCGCGCCTCGTAGGTGGCAACCCAATCTGCGGCGCGCGAGGGATCTCCGAGTGCCGAGCCTTCTTCGGCTGGCTCGATCGCGCGCCCCGTCGCCGCGACCGGCAAGCGAGCGGCGTAGAGTCCCAGAAAGGCTGGAATCAGTGCCTGATGGCCGAGCCGTTCGAGCGCCTCGACCGCCATGGGTCCGTGATTGGCGAGCCCGCCTGCATATTCGAGGTCGCCCAGGTGAAAGCGCTCGAGAGCCTCTTCGAAATTGCTCACCCTCTCCCTTTCGCTGTCCCGGAACCGACCCATCCGTTTCATTCGGGCTTCATAAACGAACAGCGTAGCGAGCCGCCGAGCGAGGCGTCGGAACAGGCCGTTGGCTGCTAAGCTCTCTGCGCCTTCCGGTATCGTGCGCGGCACGCACCGAGCGCGCCATCACCTCAAGAGGACCTGTTCCCATGGCTGACCCCGTAAGCGCGAGTCAAGTACTCGACGCACTTCGCCCGATCATCGATCCCGATTTCGGAAAGAGCATCGTCGATCTGGGCTTCATCAAGGATCTCCGGATCGACGGCGCGGCCGTCTCCTTCGCAATCGAGCTGACCACACCGGCCTGCCCGGTAAAGGAAGAATTCAAGCGCGCGGCAAACGAACGCGTACTTGCACTCGACGGCGTCGAGGACGTTGCAGTCACGATGACCGCCAACACGCGGCAGGCCAGTCGCGCGTCCGGCGAAGGGAAGACCCAGATCGACCTGCCGGGCGTCAAGAACATCATCGCGATCGCCTCCGGCAAAGGCGGCGTCGGCAAGAGCACGACGGCGATCAACCTCGCCCTCACCCTTTGCAATGAAGGTGCGAAGGTCGGCATTCTCGATGCCGACGTCTATGGCCCCTCCCTCTCCTTGCTCACCGGCACCCATAGCCGCCCGGACACGACCCCCGACCGAAAGATCATGCCACTCGTCGGTCACGGCATGAAGCTGATGTCGATGGCCTTCTTTCTCAACGACGACTCACCCGTCATCTGGCGTGGCCCGATGGTCCATGGACTCGTGAAGCAATTCTTGACAGACGTGAAATGGGGAGAGCTCGACTACCTGATCGTCGACATGCCGCCGGGAACCGGCGACGCCGCCCTCACGTTGACCCAACTGGCACCGCTTTCGGGCGCCGTCATTGTGACGACGGCCAATGACCTGTCTCTGATCGATGCGCGCAAGGGACTGCAGATGTTCGAGACGGTCGGCGTTCCGATTCTCGGCATCGTCGAGAACATGTCCTTCTTCACTCCCTCGGATCAGCCCGATCGCAAATACCACATCTTCGGAAAGGGCGGCGGCGAACGCGTCGCGAAGGAGTTGGGGGTCGATTTTCTCGGCGAGGTACCGATCGATCCCCGCATCGCCGAAGACGGCGACCTCGGAAAACCCATCATCGTGAGTCAGCCCGACTCACCGTCCTCGGTTGCCTTTCGATCGATTGCTGGCCAGGTCGCGCGCAAGGTCGCGGTGCTCGCGATCAATAGCCCGCAGGTCGCCGACGCGAATATTACCTGGGTGAACTAACAGCGTCGCCAGGCGGTCGTTCGCGCCGAGGACTCAAGCTCGTCTGATCAGTCGAAGGCAGAGCGCGGGTGTCACCGTGATGTCGACCAGCCACGCGATCGCAAGGGTCGCCGAGCCGAGCATCCCGAATTCGGCCTGATTGCGCAGATCACTTCCGCCGACGACCAGGAGTCCTACGCAGATCGCCAACGTCGTACACGTGATTGGGCGACCGACGTGCACCAGAGCTTGACGAAGGGCCTCCTCGACATCGACGTTGCCCCGTAGCGCGCGACGATACTCAACGAGGAGATGGAGCGTGTCGTCGACGGCGATTCCCAGGACGATCGAACCCATCAAGGCCGTCGAATTATTCAGCGTGACACCGGTCGCGCCGAGCAGTCCGAAATAGAGTAGAACCGGCATCAGGTTCGGAATCAGTGCATAGAGGCCGAGCCGAACGGACTTGAAATATCCGATCAGCAGCAACCCGATCATCGCACTCGCAGCCAGCAGACTCAGCGCCTGCGCCAGAGCGATCCGGTTGGCCGCACGCGTCAGCAGAATCGCGTTGCCCGTGGTGTGTCCGCTGATTTCGTCCGGCAGCTCGGCCAGGCGGGCATCGATTCTGCGGGCCAGGAGATCGAACTCATGGGTTTCCGTTTCCGTCGAACGAACCATGACCGTGATGACCTGGTGTGCCCGGTCGAGCAGGACATCGAGTTCTTCGTTGGCGCCGAAAAGCAGCAATTGCGCGATCAGATTCTCGTTATCGGGAATTCGTCGCGTCGGAATTTCTTCCGGACCGAGCGCTTCGTTCAGGACTTCGAGATATTGGACTACGGACGTCGTGGCACCGATCTCTGGCTGTGCAATCAACCATTCCTGCAGACTCGCCACCTCACGTAGCAGCTCCGGGCGTTCGAAGGCACCGGGCTCTCGGGCGCGCAGCATGACGTAGAACTGATTGGCGCCGCCAAAGAGCCGGTCGACCTCTTCGTAGGCGAGCCGAATCTCGGTCTCCGGTCCAAAGTTCTCGATCACAGGCAGGTTGACTTCGATTTTCGTCGCCGACCATGTCGATGCGATCAATACGACCGCCGCCACGACCAGAATCGGTGTCGCATAACGAATGTCAAAATCCGCGACCGCACGGAAACGTCGGTCGAGCCAGTTCGATTCCGGAACCGTGAATTTCGCCCGACCGGTCTTCCGTCCGGGGAGCATGAGCGGAACGAGGGTCAGTGCGGCAAGCAAAGTCGCCATCGTGCTGACTACAGAGAAGATTCCGAAGCTACGAATCACTTCGAGACCGTTGGCGAGCAAGGAGATGAACCCGGCCGCCGTCGTGAGTGCCGTGAACGTGACCGGAAAGGCCACTCGTGCAAGCGCGCGCTGCACCCGATCGTCGCCCTCGCTCGTCTGAAAGCTCGCGACGACATGCGTTGCGTACGCGAATCCCAACACCAGAACGAGGGGCGGAATCAGCGTCGTCACGATGTTGAGATCGTGACCGACCCAACCCATCACTCCGACCGTCCAGACGAGCCCGAGAGCGACTGCCGCAATCGGCACGATCCCGATGCGAAAGCTCCTAAAGAAGAGGCACGAGATGACACTCATCAACAGGAAGACGATGGGAACCATCGTAGTCAGCTCCGACGTCATCAACCGACCCACTTCGGCCTTGATATGCGGGGTTCCCGCCAGGACGACCGACATGTCCGGCGCGGCCGCGCGGGCAATGTCGCGAACCGCGAGATCGAGGGATCGGGCGAGAAAGACGGCTTCGGGCATCCGCTCGAAGGTGACCAGAATTCCCGTGGCCGTTCCATCAGCGGAGACGAAGGTTCCGGCCCGCAGAGGATCGGAAAGAACGTCGTCGCGAAGCAGGTTGGCCTCGTCCTGGGTCGTTGGAATGGTTTCCAGGAATCCCGAGATTTCGAGATCGTCGTCGACCGAACGCATACGAATGGCGTTGGCCAGGCCTTCGACGTGATGCACACCCTCGGCGCGCTCGACCGCGCGAGTCACACGCGACAGTGTTGCCAACCCGTCCGGCGTAAAGAGAGATTCCGAGCGCAGCGAGAGCAACACGACGTCGTCGCTGCCGAATCGCTCGAGCAACTCTTCGTAGAAGCGTCGCGCCGGATCGTCGGCGGGCAGCATCTCGTTCAGGGATGGATCGATCTTGATGCGCGGAAGTCCGCGAATCGGGTCGTAGATTCCGGCGGCGGCTGCAAACGTGAACAGCACGAGGAGTGACGCGACCCATCCGCGATGGCCGAGAATCCAACTCGAGAACGAATCCGACAGGTGGAGGCCCTCGTTCAGTGCCCGACGGAGGCCGGCGCAGGTTCCTGAAGCGCGCGCTTCGTGAATTGCTCGACGGGAAGTCTCGCTTTTGTTTCGAATCGATCGATTCTGATGATCGTCCGGGACTCGCGGCGAAGATCTTCCATCACGAAGAGATAGGGCAGATGAGCGGACCCAATCGTACGAATCTCATCCTGTGGTGCGCGCAGACGCTTACGGAGCCGGTCGCCACGTTCGAAGAGATCCACTTGAATCGGCACGCAATGCCGCTGATCGATGTAGGTGAGCACGCGCGTATATTCGGATCCATCATCGGGCCCCGGGATCGCCTCGAGAAGCCAGGCGGAGCGCCCATCGATTTCTGCGATTCCGATCAACTCGAGGTTGCCTCGATTCAGCGGCTCGCGCAGTCGTTGCAGATCCTCAAAGCTGAAATCCGTGCCGAGTACCGGACCGCGCAGTCTCTTGCTTCGCACGCGCTTCACTTTCGGAAGCTCGGGAAGTCGCACGAAGAACTCGGGCTGATCCGATTTGCGGTCCATGATCAGTAGCGCCGTTCCCGCCGTCTTGGCTGGCTCCAAAATGCGGAGAAGGACCCGGACCAGTTCGTCGTCGTCCTTTGTCCAGCGGACCTCGGCTCGCGAACGAGTCGTCTCACCCCCTTTGCCGATCGCTTCGAGGCTGAACTCGATGACACCCGCGGCGTCTGGCAGGTTTCGACTCGAACAGGCTTCAATCTGTGCAAGCGTTGCGGAAGCTCCGAGCAACTCGGGCGCGAACACGTCCGAAGCGTTCGCGGAATGGACGGGGTTTCCGAGGACCGCACCAAGCACGCAAAAGAAGGCACCCGCTCGCGCGACACGCGAACGCCGCGAAGTCCGTAAGCGCATTGAATCAAATCGCATTTCGTCTCGAGTCTTCACGCTCACCACCCGGCGGAGAGGCTCCACCAAAGCGCCGGGGCCGTCGACCCAATGCGGCAGAAAGAATCCGACTCCCCACGCGTCTGAGTCGGACGTCCGGGCCAAACCGGCCGATTATGATCTCCCCAGCCCGGCCGTCGAGACCGCGGGCCTGAAAACACGCCCTCAGAGGGTCCAGAGGTCTGGTTGTCTCAGTTCGCACGAAAGCCATGAATCAGCTCCGGGTAGAGGATCGGCAGGCCGCGAACGGGTCCCTTCAGGGATTCCGCGACCCACTCGTCGTACTCGAGTTTCTGGATCTGCAGACCGGCCACGGGCTCGAAGAAGCGCTCGGGAATCTCGAAGCCCGAGGCCCAATTCGAATAATTGAGCGTTGCAGAATCGCCAGATTCACGATCGAAATTCTCGACTCGAAGAGGTACCTCCGACTCGCCGACCGCGACCCAGACCGTTCTTCGACCGGTCGAATTCGTGACTCGCCAGATCTCGGCCGGAATCCCGTTGAGCACGCCAGCCTCGACTCGCTCACCACTGGCTCGAATCAGTCTTTCGAGGTCGTTGCCGAAGGGGCGCCCGCGGGTCGCGTCTTCTGCGATCGCGAGTGGCGACCTCTTCACCTCGACACCCTCGCCGCGAAGTTCGTCGAAGACCAGGTATCGGTTGCCGCGCACGATCGTCGTGATCGGTCTCACACCCAGCATGGTCTCCGCACGCAGCGTCGGTCCCAGCGACCAGTAATGCGTCACACGATATCCGCCACGCCCAGAAACCACCGTCGACACATACCAGGTTGGCGGTCCCGTAATCTCCTTCGCTTCGTCGCCGACCGACGGTCGAGCGAGGGGAAGAAGACAGAACATCACGACCATCGAGACTGAGCCCACACAACTACGGGTTCGCAACCAGCTCATTTGTCGAATCTCCGTCATGGTGTCGTGGGCGTCCCCAACCGGATTCCCTGGGTGATCTCCACGATCGGCGCTTCCACCATCTGCGAGGGAATCGGTAGCCCCAACAACTTGAGGATGGTCGGCGCAATCGCGAGACTCGACACTCGACCCAGATTCGCGCCGACGGAGACGCCCCGCCCGCGAGCCACCAGAATCCCCGCCATCTCGGGCTCCGTCGCCGGATAGCCATGAAATCCATCGATCCGGGTCCGCGCGCCAACGATCGCCATCCCGATCGGCGCGCGAACGACGAAATCACCGAAGCGCGGATCCGCGACATGCCAGTTCTCCGGCGCTTCAGCGCGAGCCCACGCCTGCATTCCCGCCTCCCGCGCAACGGCAACGGCCCGAGCCAGATTCTCGTCCGTCCTTTGCCCATCCTTGAAGACACCCGTCGCGAAGCCGCCGATCCCCAACAGCGTCACTTTCAGCCCCGCCCGTCGGAGAACCTGACCGAGATTGACACGCTCCTCGGCCGCCGCCATTCCATGGTCCGACACGATAATGAGTGTCGTCGAAGCAAAGAGTCCTCGCTTCTCCATCTCCCCGACGAGACGCTCGATCTGGGCATTCTGGGGAAGCAGAAATTTCGCGACGGCGCTCGCCCCCGGACCCGACACATGCCCTGCGTGGTCTGCGCCGTGGAACCATGACGTGATCAGGCGAGGACGATCTGCCGGATTTTCGATTGCGAGCCATTTCAGGATCTGCGTGACCTTCGTCTTCTCGCTGGTTCGTGACGAGAATTTCTTCCAGACCGATGGCCCCGGTCCGTCCTTCCAGGGGCCTTCGGAGCCAACCCAATGAAAGGACGCAGTCGGCAACCCATGGCGTTCCGCGATCGACCAGATCGGCTCGGACTCGATCCAGGTATGAATCGCGTCGCGAGAGAATCTCCCGCGCGCCGGATCGATGAAGACGTTATTCACGAGACGATGGGTCTCCGGTAGGACACCGGTCGCCAGGCTGACATGACTGGGAAAGGTATTGGTAGGGTCCACGGGCACGAGCGCTTGCGCGCGCGCCCCCAGTCTCGCGAGTTCGACCAGACCGGGCAGTTGCGCCATCGTGAGATCCGCCGGCCGCGTCCCGTCCATCGAAATCAAGATGACCGTGGGTGGACGATCCTCGCTGGGAGATCCAGCGGCGGGCGGCGCGTAGCCCCAGGTCGACGCGACCAACAATATCCACGTCAGCGGCTGGGCAATCATGATGTCGAATCGTCTCAAAGGATGCGCACTCCGGGGCGGGAACTTACCATCGGTTTGCATGCAAAGCGTACTCTCGATTGCGGGCTCTGATCCGACCGGCGGCGCCGGCCTCCAGGCCGATCTTCAAGTCTTTCGCGCCCACGGTGTTCACGGAGCGGGTGTTCCGACGGCGCTGACCATCCAGGACGGATTGCGGATCAGCCGGGTCCTCCCGGTCTTTCCCTCGGTCTTGCTCGATCACCTCCGCACCACCCTCGACATCATCCGGCCCCAGGCAATCAAGATCGGCATGCTGGCGACGGACGATATCGTTCGAAACGTGCTGCTCTCCCTCGCGCAGATTTCAGACACACCCGTCGTCATCGACCCGGTTCTCTGCGCCAGCGACGGGACGCCCCTGCTCGAGAAGCGGGCCTATCCGGCGCTCCGCGATTTGATCCATGGTCGCTGTCTGCTGACTCCAAATTGGCCGGAAGCCGAGATCCTCGTCGATGCACTACTGCCGCGACGGAAGGATGGCGAGGCGGCGGCACGTGAATTATTGGCCGACCTCGAACTCGAAGGCGTCCTGTTGAAGGGAGGCCACCTCGAGGACGACTCGGACGATCTGCTGATCACGCGTTCCGGCGAAGGCGCGCATGCAGAGATTCGCGCCGAGTGGCTGCCCGGGAAGCGTCTTCCGGGGCCGCCCGTTCATGGAACCGGTTGTGCACTGTCGGCGGCGATCGCGGCCGGCCTGTCGAAGGGCAAGAGTCTTCGTGACTCCATCGTCGACGCACGCGCTTATGTTCGAAACGCCATCGAACACGCCCATACGCTCCACAATGGCGCACGGATCCTGGCGTTCGGATGAGCGTGCACGAAGCCGATGCCGGGAGCGCAGAGGTTCCGAGGACGGCCTACGACGACGGTCTCGCGGCCTCCGAGATCGATCAAGCGATCTGGACGAAGCGATCGCGGCTGGCCTCGAACGCAAGACTCATATGCTTCGTCGCCTTCCTGATCGTCGCATGGCTGGCGTTTGGAACCCGAAGCCTCGCAGGGGGCTGGGTCGGCTTGCCGTCCCTCGCCTTCGTGGTGTTGATCGTCGCACACGATCGAATCCTGCGCCGTGAAGAGCGCGCGAGCCGCATGCGACGCTTTTTCGAGGACGGTATCGCCCGTCTCGAAGACCGATGGGCCGGTCGTGGCGATCCCGGGGAGCAATACCGCGATTCGAGCCATCCCTACGCTGACGATCTCGACGTGTTCGGACAGGGTTCGCTCTTCGAACTCCTGGCAACGACCCGCACCACGACGGGCAGCGATCGTTTGGCGGGTTGGCTCCTCGAGGCCGCCGATGCCGAGACGATTCGGAGCCGACAGGCCGCTGTCCGTGAGCTTCGGCCGCGACTCGACTTGCGCTTGCGAATGGCATTGGCCGGAGACGAGTCGGGGTCCGCGATCCAACAAGAAGCATTGGAAGCCTGGGCGTCTGCCCCGGCCGCCCAACTTCCGGCCGCCATCTTCTATCTAGCGATCTCTGCGACTTCGCTCTCCTTCGCCGGAATCGCTCTCTGGATTTTCACGACCGCGGGTCCGGCCCCGACGATCGCCGCCCTGATCCTCCAATCCACTCTGGCTCTGGTACTGCGCGGGCGCGTGGCTCCAGTACTCGCTGCTGCGGAGACTCCTGTTGGCTCGCTCGCGCGAACCGCCTCTCTGCTCGGTTGCATCGAAACCGAAAAGTTCGAAGCGGCAAGTCTGGCCGAGCTTCGAGCCGAACTCGAAACGACAGGGCAGCCGCCCTCTCGAGAACTCGAGGCGCTGCGGGTGCTGGTCGATCGACGCGACGCGCGGGCCAATCAGTTCTTTGCCCCGATCGCAGCGCTGCTCATGTGGGGAACGCATGCCGCGCTCGCGCTCGAAAAATGGCGAGCGCGCTGTGGGCCTCGACTGTCGGTCTGGATCGAAGCGGCCGGTGAGATCGAGGCGCTCTGCGCGCTCTCGAGTTTCGCCTACGAACATCCCGAAGATCCCTTTCCGGAGATCGTCGAGACCGAGGCAATCTTCGAAGGCGAGGCCTTGGGCCATCCGTTGTTGCCGACCAACCGATGTGTCACGAATGATCTCGGGCTGGCATCGGGCACCGCGCATCCCCAGGGCCTCGTGATGAGCGGCTCGAATATGTCGGGCAAGAGTACGATGCTCAGAACGGTTGGCTGCAACACCATCCTTGCGTTGGCGGGAGCGCCCGTTCGAGCGAGTCGGCTCCGAATCTCACCCTTGCGAGTCGCGGCTTCGATTCGAATCGTCGACTCGCTGCAAGAGGGACAGTCCCATTTCATGGCCGAGATCACGCGCCTGCGACAGGTCGTTGAAATCTCTCGCGGACAGCCCCCTGCCCTGTTCCTGCTCGACGAAATTCTTCACGGCACGAACTCCCATGATCGGAGGATCGGTGCCGAAGCGGTGATCAAGGGATTGATCGCTCATGGCGCCCTCGGCATCGTCACGACCCACGATCTTGCGCTCACTGAAATCGTCCCCGAGAGTGAAGGCAAGCTTCACAATGTGCATTTCGAAGACCATCTCGAAGCGGGCATCATGCAATTCGACTATTCGCTTCGCCAGGGCGTCGTCGAGAAGAGCAATGCGCTCGCACTCATGCGCTCGGTCGGCCTCGACGTCTAGAACGCTCTCGCCAGCAATGCCCGTCGTCAATGCCTAACGAACGCCGAAAGAACGCCGCAAGGCCTGGAGTCCTCATGATTACCGTCTGTCGTGTCTCATTTCTCGTCGGCCTTCTACTCGCGACGAGCGCCGGTGTTTTGGCCGCGGAAGCCTCGGAAACGGATCGTAAGGTCACGGCCGGTCGAACGCCGGATGAACGAGAAGAGAACGCCTGGTTCGCGGCTGGGCGCGCAGCCGTGCGAAAGGCATCCCGGTTCGTCGCGGGCGAAACGCCAGCCAACAACGTCATTCTCTTCGTTGGCGATGGAATGGGCATCGCGACCGTCACGGCAGCCCGCATTCTCGAGGGCCAGCGCCGTGGAGAAACCGGAGAGGAGAACCTCCTCGCCTTCGAGACCCTTCCCCATGTCGCCTTCTCGAAGACCTACAACACGGATGCTCAGGTTTCCGACTCGGCATCGACCATGACGGCGATCGTTTCGGGAATCAAGACCCTAACGGCCGTTCTCGGTGTGGACGAAACGATCCGACGCGGTGACTACACAAGCGTCGAAGCCGCGACAGTGCTTACGATTCTCGAAGAAGCCGAGGATCGAGGTCTTGCAACCGGCGTGGTTTCGACCGCGATGCTCACTCATGCGACGCCAGCGGGATGTTATTCACACGTACCGATTCGATCCTGGCAGAACGATTCGAAGATGTCGAAAGAAGCACGCGAAGCCGACTTTCCGGACATCGCCAGACAACTCATCGAGTTCTCGCATGGGGATGGGCTCGAGGTTGCGCTCGGCGGTGGCAGAGAGAATTTCAGGCCCCGCGGAATGATGGACCCGGAGACACTCATCAAGTTCGGACAACGCGAGGACGGCCGAGACCTGACCAGGGAATGGACGAAGGCCCGAGAGGGCTCACGGTATATCTGGAACCGAGAGCAGTTTCTTAGCATCGATCGCTCTTCCACGAACCATTTGCTTGGCCTCTTCGAACCCGGGCACATGAAATACGAAGCCGATCGGGCGGAGGACTCCGCCGGAGAACCATCACTCGCCGAGATGACCGATCTCGCCATCGACCTGCTCTCGAAAGACCCTGACGGATATTTCTTGATGGTCGAAGCCGGCCGGATCGACCACGGACACCACGCGGGTAATGCGTACCGCGCACTCGGCGACACGATTGCGCTCTCCGACGCGGTGCGCCTGGCGCTCGACAAGGTCGACATGGCGCAGACCTTGATCGTCGTCACAGCCGACCATAGTCATACGCTCACGATCAACGGCTACCCGAAGCGCGGCAATCCAATTCTAGGCAAGGTCGTCACACTCGGACTATTCGGCCGAGGTGGGGACGAAGATGAAATGGCTCGAGCGAGCGACGAAAAACCCTTTACGACGTTGTCCTATTCGAACGGTCCCGGATACGTCGATGCCAAGAAGCGACCCGACCTCTCGGACGTCGACACGGAGAGCGAAAATTACCGTCAGGAAGCGACGGTCCCCCTGGTGTGGGAGACTCACGCCGGAGAGGACGTGCCGATCTACGCCGGTGGCGCGCGCGCCGCCCTCTTTCATGGCGTGCAGGAACAGAACTACATCTACCATGCAATGGTCGAAGCATTCGGGTGGACGCGCCGTGGCGTCCCCGAAAACTAACATGTAGCGGAAGCTTGATCGGATCCCGTGGACGCTGTGCGGTCGCGCGCGATCTAACTGATCGTCCAGAGCTCCGCGACCTCCGCACCCCCATGAACCAGGATTTCGTGACTCGTATCCGCGCTGGACCGTTCGGCCGTGAGCAAGCGTTCGATCATGCCGAGTCGTTCTGGCGGCGGCGGGAAAATTCCATGCTCGATGGGAAAACCCAACTCCCGGGCCGCTAGCCGCGCGACGCCATTGACGCAATCGGGTTCGAGATTCGCCGAAAAACGCCAGATGCAGCCCTCGGCCGAACGACCTAGCACGAATCGGGGCAAGATCCCTTCGGCAAACACGTCAACGATTCGCCCGAAGTTGTCGTACTCGTAACGAATTTCGAGAATTTCGAGAATTTTTTCGAGTCCCGTCAATTCTTCAACCTGTCGTTGGTCAGTCTGCGCATTCAATTCACGCTTGCCGAACGCGGAACCACATTTCCGGGTTATGATCTTCGCGCGCTCAGCCTAGTCCGAAATCTAGTCGGAGACCGTGATGATCGAGCATCCCAACTCGCTTCTCGTATACCACTGCCTGCAGGCCGCCAGCGAGGGAGATCGGGATACCCTTCGCGAGTTTTGGACACCCGACATCATCTGGCACATCAAGGGCCGCAGCCCCTGGCGAGGCGATGTCAGAGGTGCCGACCGCATCCTGGACTACCTCGCCCAGATCGGCAAGATCGGAAACGCCGGCCTCAGTACCGATATCGAAGACGTCATGATCAGCAACAAGCGCGCGGCCATGATTTGTCATGCCCATGCCGAGATCGGCGACCGCGTCCTCGATGCGGACTATCTGATCATCGCTGAGATCGCGGACAGACGAATCCGTGAGATCACCTCGGTGCCCGTCGACCCCGATCGCGCGGCGGAATTTTGGCTCGATGCCGCCTACACCCGAGAGGCGACCCAAACGGCGACCCAAGAGCCAACCCAGCCGACGAACGGGACTCCGATTGAGGCTGCGCGGCTCGGCGGGCCGACGGCGTCGCTACGTTCGCCGTTCAACCGCGCCTGACCTCAGCCCGAAGAACCCTCGTTCTCGAGGGCCGTCAGCAACTTCTCCCAGATTCCACCGAATGCACCGTTGCTCATCACCAGAACCACATCGCCTTCCTGACGGCCGGCAACGACCCACGAAACGATCTCGTCGATTTCGCCGAATGCCTGCGCGTCGAGGCCGCGATCGCGTAGCGCTTGTGCGACCGCCGACGACGAAAGACACTCCGTGACTTCTCCCGTGTTGCTGTAGATTGGTTCATCGCCCACTTCCGCAATCGCGACCCGGTCCGCGCGAGCGAGCGCTTCGACGTAGTCATTCTGAAAGAGAGCGCGCCGACTGGTATTGGTGCGCGGTTCGAGCAGGGCGACGACTCGACTGCTCGAATGACGCTGGGCGATGGCCTCGATCGTTCCGGCGACAGCCGTCGGATGATGGGCAAAATCATCGATGACCGTCACTCCCGCGGCCACGCCGCGAATCTCCTGGCGGCGCTTGACGCCGAGATGACTTTGCAACGCCTCGATCGACTCTTCGACGGGAACGCCCAGCGAATCGAGCGTGGCCAGAACGCCCACGACGTTCTCAGTGTTATGCACTCCGAAGAGCGGACTCGAAACTTCGAAGGAACGCCCTCCGCTTCGATCCTCCAACGAAAAGAGAAGTCTGCCGGGCTCCGGCCGCAGGTTGTATCCCCACCAATTCCCACGGGTCGGTCGCTCTGTGGGTCTCCCATCAAGTCCACGGCTTTCGACGGCATAGCCGTCCACCGCGCAGGAAGCATTCGCCAACACGTCCCGTACACCCGCGTGTCCGACCGCGGCCACGATTCGCCCGGTCGCGGGCATCGACGAAACGAGGTCGCGAAAAGCTGACTTCACATGGTCGAGATCACGATAGATATCCGCGTGATCGAATTCGACGGAGGTCAAGATGAGTGTGTCTGGGTGGTAGTGAAGAAATTTCGGCGTCTTGTCAAAAAACGCCGTGTCGTATTCATCGCCCTCTACGATGAAGTGATCCCCCGCGCCCTCTCGAAACGAACCTTCGAAGTCGAGCGAGATGCCACCGACGAGCAGAGACGGATCTCGACCCGTCGCCAACAGGATCTGCGCCATCAGATTCGTGGTGGTCGTCTTGCCGTGCGTTCCACTCACGGTCACGCAATGGCGCTTCGAGATCGCGAGCTCATAGAGGGCGTCGGAAAAGGACCGATAGGGAATCGCAGAGTCGAGGATGGCAACGGCCTCTGGATTGTCCTTGCGAACCGCGTTCCCGATCACGACCAGGTCGGGCGGATCGCCGAGAACGTTCGATGCCGCAAAACCTTCTGCGACATCGATTCCCCAATCCGCCAGAGCCGTACTCATCGGTGGGTAGAGCAACTTGTCCGACCCGGTCACGCGAATACCGCGCGCCTTCAGGAGTCCGGCCAGCGAACCCATCCCCGTGCCGCCAATGGCGACGAAATGGACATGTTCGAGTCGCTCGGGAAGCGAGCCGCTCATTCGGCGGTGAGACCCTCGACGATCGCGTCGTGAACCTTCGCGCGAAGTGTGAACCGACTGCGCTTCGCCACTTGATGGATCCGGTTCGTCAGCATGACCACGATCAATTCGCGTTCGAGGTCGATCCAGAGTGAGGTTCCCGTAAAACCGAGATGCCCCACCGACTGAATGGTGAAGTGCTTGCCCGACGAAGAAACACCCGAAGTGGGCGTATCCCAGCCGAGCGCCCAATCCGAGGATTCAGGCAGACTCTGTCTTTCGCTGAATTCTCGCACGCGCTCCCGGGGAAGCGAATCGCTTCGTCCGTGCCACACGTCCAGGAAGACCTGGGCAAACTTCATGACGTCATCGGCCGTCGAGAAAAGCCCCGCGTGACCGGCGACGCCTCCCATCGATGCGGCGTTGGGATCGTGAACCTCGCCCCAGACAATGCGTTCGCGCCATGGGCAGTTCTCGGTCGCGGCAACCCTCCGGCGAATGGCCTCGGGAACCGGCGGCGAACCATCGACGGGGATCGGGAAGAAATGCGTATCTTCGAGACCGAGGGGTTTGAAGATCCGCGACTCACAAAACTCATCGAAGGGCTGGTGGGCAACCTCTTCGACGAGTGCGCCCAACACGATGAAATCGAGATCGCCGTAGACGGCGGCTTCGCCCGGCTCATGCACGAGTGCCGAACGAATGATGCGATCGAGAATCCACTCGCGACCCTCTGGCGTTCCGAGCCAGCGCTCGCCGGTCTTGCGCTCCCTGCGAATCAGCAACTCATGGAAGCCGCGCCAGGGCTTCAGCCCGGCCGAATGACAAAGAAGATGTCGAATCGTGACTTCGTCTTTTCCACGATCTGCAAAGTTCGGGAGCGATTTCGCCACTGGGTCGTCGAGGCAGATCGCGCCCTCGTTGACGAGTATCATGATCGCAGTCGTCGTCGCCATCGGTTTGGTCAGCGAGGCGAGATCGAAAATCGTGTCGCGTCGCATCGGCAGGCGTTCGGGGCGGGCCGCTGCCATTCCACGCACCCAGGCATAGTCGAGAACCTCGCCTTGGCGCGGCATCCGCGCGAGCACGACTGCGCCCGGAATTTCTTGTTTCTCGATGGCCCGGTCGAGGGCCGTGTCGACCTTGCCGAGCTTCCGCTCGATCAAACTCCGCTTCATTCCGCCCCGTACCCCCCGATCACAGCGATCCTCTGCCAACTCCCGATTGCGACGCTGGCAACCTACCGCGTCGTCACCGCCGATTCCAATATCTCGAGCTCTCCGCGTGCGCCGTCCAGCGCCGCGCGTCCGGCAAACGGCCAGGGCCGGTTCAGGGCTCCATGCCCAAAAGGCAATTCGGCCACAACCGGCAATCCAAGCGAGCCAAAGGTCTCGTCGAAAATTCGCGCCATCGTCCACTCCGGATAGCGCTCGTCCTCACAATCGCTAAAGCCACCCAGGGCGACGCCCGCCACTTGCTCAAATTTTCCCGCGGCCCGAAGCTGCTGCAGCATCCGATCGATTCGGTAGGGCGGCTCGGACACATCTTCGAGCATCAAGATCGAATCGCGCGTATCAATTTCCCAAGCTGTTCCAAGGCTGGCAACACAGATCGTGAGTGATCCACCGACCAGTCGCCCTTCGGCCCAACCACCCGCGAGCGTCTGCCCGTCGTAGCGAGGCAGAGGCCCCGTCCCCTGGAGCGCCCGGACCAATGCCGATCCGGCTTCCCCTTCGAGCCCATCCTTCTTTTCGAGCATCGGACCATGAATTCCCAGGAGTCCGGCAAACTTCCGCTGCCAGAGCAGCAGCGTCGTGATATCGCTGTAGCCGACCAGCGGCTTGGCGGCCTTTCGAAACGCCGCCGCGTCCAGGGAATCGAGAATTCGCTGACAGCCGTAGCCGCCTCGCGCACAAACGATCGCATCGATCTCGGGATCGCGAACGAATTCCATCAATTCCACGGCGCGACGCTCGTCGGCTCCAGCCAGGTACCCGTCGCGATCGAGCAGGTCGTCGCGCACGACGATTTCGAAGCCGAGCCGCTCGAGTGCTTGTCGGCCCGACGCCAACGCCTCGGGGTCGACGGGACCGGCTGGCGCAGCGATCGCGATTCGGGCACCGGGCCGAATGGCTCGGGCGCGCCGAAGACTGGGCATCAGAGTCGGCCCGGATCGGTATCCGACCCGAAGTCCCCGCCAACGAAATCATCTTGGGGCGGTCGCGCGTAGTCGCCGGCGCTGGCTGAGCCGTCATAGGGATTGTCCGAGAGGGGCCAGTCACGGAACTGTGCGAAGCGACCCTCGAACTCGAGTTTGATGGTTCCCGTCGGGCCGTTTCGCTGTTTGGCGATGATCAGTTCGGCAAGGTTTTCGTACTCGGTTTCCTTGTTGTAGACCCAATCGCGATAGATGAAGGCGATCACGTCCGCGTCCTGCTCGATGGCTCCCGACTCGCGCAGATCCGCCAACATCGGACGCTTGTCTTCTTTGCGCGTTTCGGGCCCACGATTGAGCTGGGATAGAGCCATCACCGGAATATCCAATTCCTTTGCCAATCCCTTCAAACCTCGACTGATCTCAGAGATTTCCTGCTCACGGTTCTGGGTGTTGCGATCGCCGCGCGCGAGCTGGAGGTAGTCGACAATCACGAGATCGAGACCGTACTGCGAATGCAGACGGCGACACTTCGCACGCATCTCGAGAACCGATGGCGCGGCCGTGTCATCGATCCATAGTTTCGCCTCGGCGAGCCGACCCGCTGCCGCCATCAATTTCGAATGCGCGTCTGTCGAAATCAAGCCACTTCGAAAGAGCGAGAAATTGACCTGCGCTTCCGAGGAGAGCATGCGCATCACGAGCGAGCGTGTCGTCATTTCGAGGGAAAAGACCGCGACCTTCTTGGCATGGTCGACGGCCGCATTGCGCGCGATATTGAGGGCAAGAGACGTCTTCCCCATCGCGGGTCGCGCCGCGAGGATGAAGAGATCTCCGGGTTGCAACCCGCCGGTAATTTCATCCAGGCCCTGGTAACCACAAGACAAGCCAGTGAGTTCGCCGCTGCGGTTCATCAACATATCGATGTGATTGACCGCATCGTGCATCTCGACCGAGATGCTCGAGAGACTGGTATTCGCCTTTTCGGTCGAGAGCGCGAAAATCCGACTCTCGGCTTCGTCGAGTAGCGTGTCCGCGGTTTCGCCGTGTTCGTAGCCAAGGGCGACGATTTCGCTCGCGGTGGAGATCAGGCTCCGCTTGATCGCCCGGTCTCGCACGATCTGGGCGTAGTAGATGATATTGGCGGGAGTGGCCTCGTAGTCCGCGATCTCGGCAAGCGCGACGGGCCCGCCGACGCTATCGAGCAGACTCTCACCCTTCAGATAGGCGGCGAGGGTGGTTAGATCGACGGGTTGATTGTCATCGCGTAGACGCACCATCGAGCGGTAGAGCATCTGATGGGAAGGATGATAGAAATCCTCTTCCCGTACTTCGGTGACGACGGCATGGATCGCATCATTGTCGAGCAGGATCGCGGACAGGACGGCCTTTTCGGCCTCGATGTCATGAGGCGGAATCCGCCCCGCGATCTCGTCCAGCTCGCTCACGCTCTCTCCCTCGCAGAGCTCTCGGAATGATCGATTCCCGGCCGCGGCAATTCGCACGCGGACCTATTCGAGAGCGGGTCGAGAGTAGCGTGTTCTAGAGCGCTGCCTTGACCGTAACCTTGAACTCTGCGACGACATCACTCCGCAGCCGGATCGCGATCGCGTGTTCGCCCACGCTCTTGATCGGTTCCTGCAGGACGATCTTGCGGCGATCGACTTCGAGCCCCTTTTCGGCGAGAAGGTCGGCGAGATTCTGGGCCGTCACCGAACCGAAGAGCTTGCCCTCTTCGCCTGCCTGGGCCTCGATCTCGAGCTCGATCTTGTCGAGCTTGGCTTTGACGGCTTCCAGATCCGACGAGTCCTTCGCTCGCTTTTCGATGATCACGCGCTGCTGATGCTCGATCTGATAGACGCGTTCGGAGGTCGCCAGAACCGCCTTGCCTTGGGGCACGAGGAAATTTCGGGCAAAACCCGGTTTGACGCTGACGATTTCTCCTGCGTCACCGAGCGCGTGGACGTCTTCACTCAAGATGACTTGGACCAGTCCCATGATCGACTCCTTAGAAGTGGCTCGGGGCGTAGGGAAGCATGGCCAACTGGCGCGAGCGCTTGATTGCTTGCGCGAGCGGTCGCTGGTGCTTGGCGCAGGTTCCGGAGATCCGGCGCGGCGTCATCTTGCCCGTTTCGGTGATGAAGAGTCGCAGGGTCTTCACGTCCTTGTAGGACATCGTGAGGTTCTTGTCCGCACAGAAGCGGCAGACCTTGCGGCGCTGGAAAATGCCTTTGCGTTTGGCCTGCTTCCTGGCCTTTTTGCGGGCGGCCGCGCGCAGTCGGCCCTTGACGGTCAGCGGCGCTCGCGGCGGCCGATCATCGCGGTCTCCTCGCGACGGACGCGATCCGCGATCCCCGCCACCATATCCACCACCACTGGGGCCACGATCACCGGCCGAAGCCGAGGAAGGTGGACCGCCCGAACCGCTGCGCGGCGCTCGGGGCGGCCCATCCCCACCCGCGGCAGGACCACTCGGCGGAGTGCGCGTTTGGGCTGCGTTGTCTTTCGTATCTTCGCTCACGACTTCTCCTCCCCGGCGTCCGCGGCCTCAGGCTCTTCGCCTGGATCGCTGGCCGGGTCTGTCTTGGCGGCGTCTCCTCCGGAAGCGTCCGACGATTCGACCTCCTTTGCGACCGCGGTCTCACCCGAATCCGGATCGACTGCCACAGCACCGTCGCCGTCGGCCTTCGCTGTGGCGGACTTGGCCTCTTCTGCGGCTTTGAGAGAGGCTTCGCGCGCGGCTTCCTCGGTCGCTCGGCGAGCGGAGGCTTCTTCCGCTTCGCGTGCGGCGCGTTCCTCCGCGCGCTTCGCCTGCTCGGCTTCCGCCTCGGCGGCCACCGTCTTCCGGGCTTCGACGTCGACCACATCTTCCTCGGCCAGAATCGTCAAGAAGCGCAGGACCGACTCTTCGAGCCGAAGTACGCGCTCGAGGTCCGCGACGACTTTGCCTTCGTCGAGGAATTGCAATGTGTAGTAGTGACCCTTGTTGAACTTCTGGACCTCGTAGGCAAGCTTGCGCTTCCCGTGGTCCTCACACATCAGGCGTGTGGCGCTGCCGCTGGCCAGAACGTCGTCGAGCTTGCTCAAGATGGTCTGGCCGCCCTCGTCCGAAATTTCCGGCTGGACGATGAACGTCGTTTCGTATTCCCGCAATGCATGCCTCCCGGTCGGATGTCTGAAAACATCCGGGCGCTGCTTGGCCGGGCGAATCAGCGGGACGTCTGTCCCTGCCGATTCCCGCCGTCCATTCGACTTGCCTCAGCATCGACTCGCAATCGCACGAGAGGGATGGAAGCAAGCGGGGCCGCGTTGGGTGTCCGCGGACCACTTCGAGAGCACCGAGGTTGGTGATTAGGTGGGGCAACGCCCCGATTTCGAAGGGCTTACGGGTAACACAGATCTGGGATCTAGGGCAATGGGTCGCGGCGTTGAATTCGCTCGTAGAGGGAATCCGTTTGCGGCTTCTTTCGATCCCGCTTCGATCCGCCTTTCGTCGGCGCTTGAACCCCGCGGGGATAGGCCGTGATCACAGCCGGCCGGATCCCCTCGCTACATCGAGAACAGCGCATCAGATCTGCGGCGCTGTCCGCCACCGCCGCGCAGCCGCGTTCTTGATCCGTCGCCGCTTCGTATTGCGCCATCGTCTCTCTCCGAGAATCTGCGTGCGATCCCAGTAATTTGCGCGCGTGACGAGTCACCTGGGCGCACTCCGATGCGGGCACCGGTTCATATGGGTCGCCGCAACCCACCGCAAGGACCAATGCGGCGAACGCGAGCGTCCCCTTCGTCCAGCGCAATCGTCTCATTTCACTTCCTCTGCGCCGATCCGCGAGTGGAACCCGGTCGAATGCCCGGATTCGGGTCCGCGTGAACGCAACGTTCCGATCAGAACGGAATTTGCCGTCGCATTGCACATCGATCGCCGGAACGAGTTGGCCGGTCGGCATCGAAGACCCGCCGGTCTCGGCGATTGCATATTTGCACTAGGAGTGCAATATTTTCCCTCGCCCGGAGAACCGAAGGAGACCCCCGTTTTGGCAGATTCACATCAGGAGACGACGAACGCGGACGCGACGGCGAGCGAGCTCGCTTTCGACCCCAAGTCTTTGCGCGACAAATATCGCGAAGAGCGTGACCGGCGGCTTCGCGACGACGGAAACGAACAGTACGTCGAGGTGAAGGACGACTTCGCACACTTCCTCGATGATCCCTATGCGTGGCAGGGCTTCGCGCGCGAGAGCCTGAACGACGAGGTCGAGGTCCTGATCGTCGGTGGTGGATTCGGCGGGCTCCTCGCCGGTGCACGACT
>CAWLAJ010000017.1:0-32153 GCA_963854795.1 Deltaproteobacteria bacterium UBA4427
CGATCAGCACGCGCGCCTGAATCTTGTAGCGCCGACCGGCCAGCCAATCGAAGAAGGCACGAACGCCATTCCAATTCTCGCCATCCCCTTCGAAGACGAAATGACGCTCGGCATCGTCCAATTCCAGGAAGGGTCGATCGGGATCGAGTCCGACGACTTCACAGGCTTCGAGCAGTCGATATTTCAGTCGACGCGAAGTCCTCGTGGCGAACGGCGCGATCGCGTCCTCGTTGAGACTGAGCGATGGATCCGGGACGACGCGGTTCCAATCGATTTCGGGAATGCGGCCGAATCCCTCGCAAGACGCACAAGCGCCGATGGGATTGTTGAACGAAAAGAGCGCTGGAGTGGGCTCCGGAAAACGCCGGCCACAGCCGTCGCAGACACGGCCCTCGCGGTAGACCGGCGACCTGGCCGGATCGGTGCCTCTCGGGCAAACGCTGACCTCGCCCGCGCCGCGAGCGAACGCGAGGGAGACCGCCTCGATGATGCGAATTCGCTGGCCGGCGGCGTCGTTGGAATTCTCGACCAGGGTCATTCGATCGATCAAGAGCCACCACGGATTCGCCTTCGAGGGCTTCGTCTTTGGCGTCGTCTCGAGAAGGTCCAGGACGCTGCCATCCGGGGACAGCAGCCGGGAGTGACCGTCGCGCACGAGTTCGTCCCGAACCTGTGCAGCGCGACCTTCGCCACTTCGAATCGACGCGACGAACGAAATGGACTCACCGGCGTAGTCGGCGGCGATCCGATCCGCTGTTGCCGTGATGCCGCCGGCGTCAACGATCTTCTCACAGTCGGGACAGATCGTCTGGCCGAGCCTCGCGAAGAGATGTCGCAATTGGTCGATGACTTCGCTTGCGCTCCCCACCGTCGCGCGCGATCCCGTCGTCGTGTTGTGCTGTTCGATCGCGATCGCCGGTGGAAGATTCGAAATGTGATCGACTTCGGGCCGCGCGAGGCGCTCGAGAAATTGGCGCGCATAGGCCGATAGTGAACTCACATAACGGCGCTGACCCTCGGCATAGAGCGTATCGAAAGCGAGCGTCGACTTTCCGGATCCGGAGGGCCCTGTAATCACGGTAAGCGCGCCAATTGGAATCGCGCAATTCACTCCGCGAAGATTGTTCGAGCGGGCATTTTCGATCCGGATTTCGCGCTGCACCGCCGAAGGGTATCCGTTCTCCAGGGATCGTCCCGCAATCGGACGGTCACCCCACACGCATCGCCGGGTGGCCGTCTTGTGATCGCCATCCTGGGTCCGAGAATCGCCTCGAAGCGAGGACTATCCCTGGACGGTGGCGAGCCGTAGCGCGGTCTCGGCGTCTCGCTCGCGCCCGAGATTCTTCGCGACGTCGGCCAGCGCCTGCCAGGTCTTTTGCGGGGTTTCCTCGCCCAAAGCTCCGCTCGCGATTCGCATCAAGAAGACGTCACCAAGTTCGAGGGCCGTCTCCTGCAGACCGTGCAGTGCGCTTCGCGCTTCTTCGTTCACCTCGGCTTCCCCTTCGGCGCCTGCGCGAGCGGCTGCGAGAAAATCGACTGCCTCGACTTCACGGCCCTCTTCGAGATAGGCCTTCGCCAGCGCAAGGGCTTTCGAAGCCTCGAGCGTTCCTTCGAGTAGATGACGTCGCGAGAGCGGGTCGGGCAATTTCATCGAGGCCAAGCTCATTCTCCTGACCGATGGGTTCGGTCGTTCGTGGCACAGATCGTAGTGGCTATCGCGGGGTCGACGAATCACACGAAAAGCGAGCCACGGTCCACCAACGCCGTCAGGACCCAGGGGCGTATCGCGGCACCGACGGATCCACGGTCAGCGACCAGGCTTCGATTCCCCCATCGAGGTTTTCGATCATGTCGAAGCCCAGCTCCTGCAGAAGACGAACCGCTTTCGCACTGCGACCCCCGAGATGACAATAAACGATGATCGGCTCACCTCGAAATGCTTCGAGTTCATCGCGTCGCGCTTCGAGCTGGCCCAACGGGATCCAATGCGAACCCTCGATGTGGGCCAGCGCGACCTCATGCTCTTCCCGTACATCCAGGAGCGTCATGGTCTCGCCCGCGTCGCGGCGTTGCGCATAGCGCGCGGCTGAACATTCCTTGACTACGCCTGGGGCGCCACCTTCTCGCGCGGGCATTCCGCAGAAGCCTTCGTAGTCGATGAGTTCCCGAATCTCCGGATCTTCGCCGCAGATCGGACACGCTGGGTCCTTCTTCATCTTGAATTCACGCCAGCTCATTTCGAGGGCGTCGTAGTGCAGCAAACGGCCGTAGAGCGGCTCGCCCAACCCGGTCAGCAATTTCAAGGTCTCGGTCGCCTGCACCAGAGCGATCGTTCCCGGCAGGATTCCGAGCACGCCGCCTTCCGCGCAAGAGGGAACGGCGCCTGGCGGCGGCGGCTCGGGATAGAGACAGCGGTAACAAGGTCCCTTCGAAGCATCGAATACGCTCGCCTGCCCTTCGAAGCGAAAGATCGAGCCATGAACATTTGGCTTGCCCAGCAGGACACAAGCGTCATTCGTCAGATAGCGGGTCGGAAAGTTATCGGTTCCGTCGACGATGACGTCGTAGTCGGCCAACAGCTCGAGAGCGTTGGAAGAATCCAGTCGCAGCGGATGGGTATCGATTTTGACGTCGGAATTGAGGCCCGACAATCGTTCGCGGGCGACCTCGACTTTGGGCCGGCCTACATCGGTCGTGGCATAAAGAATCTGACGTTGAAGATTCGAAGCCGAAACGACGTCATCATCGATGATGCCGATTCGCCCGACGCCGGCCGCGGCGAGATATTGGGCTGCCGGACAGCCGAGGCCCCCTGCACCGATCAGCAAAACGGAGCTTCCGAGAAGTTTCTGCTGACCCTCGAGGCCGAATTCGGGCAGCGTCAAATGACGCCGGTAGCGATCGAATTGATCCGGCCGAAGCGGCGATGGCGTGCGATCGGATTCCATGGAACCTCCGTGCCCGGCGGACTGCAGCGGCGTCGAAGCCAAACTCGGAAGCGCGCGAACCATCGTGTGCGAGTGCGCGCCAATACATCGTTGGTGCCGGAGGCGGGATTTGAACCCGCACGGCCTTGCGACCGGGGGATTTTGAGTCCCCTGCGTATACCAGTTCCACCACTCCGGCGAAGGGCGGCAGCATACCACGCCACTCCGCACACGGACCCCTGTGTTGCCGGTTGCCGAGGAATTGCAGCGCGCACGGCGACTTTGACAGGCCCGGTTCGCGCCGGTAGGATCCGCGCTCTCGTGGGGCCGTAGCTCAGTTGGGAGAGTGCTTGAATGGCATTCAAGAGGTCGCGGGTTCGATTCCCGCCGGCTCCACCACAAGTATCCGTTTTCAAAAGAGTTTTTTTCGCGATTTAGGCCCGTGGCACGCCGTGGAAACTTTTCGGGCTTGTTAGGCGTCTGGCTTCGGTCGAATTGCTCTAACCATTGCCGCGTGACTAGGCTTCGCGCCGACCGTATAGTGCGCCAAACTTTGAAGACTTCGATGCTGCGATTGACCGTCAGGTCGCCGGCCGGCTAACTCGCGTCGTCGAGTCGTCCGATGACAATCGGCCTTTTAGCGTGACTGTCCTCGCTTTGGGCGACCACTCTCGACGATGTTTCTTGTCTGGATGACTTGTCGCGGTCCGCGGCGGAATGAAAATCCGTCGAGCTCCGGCATCGACGTGTCAGGATCGGAATCGATCGGACCTCTACTCTCAGCGCGAAAGCAGCAAGCACCCCGCGATCGGGCCCCCGCCGGCGGCAACGGCAGCCAACTGATGTCGCACGACCTGGCGATCTCCAGCCTGGCCGCGCAACTGCAGACAGGCCTCATGCACGACCCAATACCCATGCATCCGTCCCGCGGATAGCTGCCCGCCATAGGTGTTGAGCGGCAGGTCTCCGTCAAGGGCTATGCGAGTCGCGTCTTCAACGAATGGACCGGACTCGCCTTCGCCGCAGAACCCCAGTGCCTCGAGCCACGCGAGCGTAAGAAAAGTAAATCCGTCGTAAAGCTCTGCAAAGTCCACATCGGCAGGCTTGAGATCCGTCCGCGACCAGAGTTCCTGGGCGGCATCGACCGAGGCCATTTTCGGAAAGTCCGGTCGCTGATACCATCCGCCCCGACCTGTGGCCCCACCCATCGCCTGAACTCGAACGGGATGATCACAGCCTGCCTCGTGGTCGACGGTCGACACGACCATGGCAATCGATCCGTCGATTGGTACGTCGCAATCGAGCAGACCGAAGGGATCGGACACGGGTCGAGCCGAAAGGTAGTCGTTCATTGAGATTGGCTCGCGGTAGGCGGCAAGAGGGTTCAATGCAGCATTGGCGCGGCTGTTAATCGCGAGCGCGCCAAGCTGTTCCTTGGTCGTTCCGTAGAGGTGCATATGACGCTGACAGTGAAGAGCCAGCCAATTGGCGGCGGAATAGGCGTGATTGGCGAGAAGGTCGCTGGCCCCCGCCATCGGGCCGACCGTTCGCATGGGCTCCAAAGGGGTCGAACGCGAGGGGTCGACCGGCTCGGACGGCGGAACCATCGCGCCTCCCAGCATCTGCACCGTTCGATAGACCAGAACATGTCGCGCGCGCCCTTCGGAAACGGCGACGCAAGCAGACATCAATGGCGACAAAAGTCCGCCATGATCGATGCCCGTCCTGATCTCGGGCGCGGCGATGCCGAGTGCGGCTTTCAATTCGGCGGCAGGGGTCTCGCCGAGCGTCGCGATTCCGTCGATATCCACCGGCGCGATCCCGGCGTCCTCGATCGCAGCTCGCGAAGATTCCTCGGTCAAGTCGAGGCCAGGGAACCCGAGCCGGCGACCAATTCGCGAGATCCCGATTCCAGAAATAATCGACCGCTGCTCGAGTGGGCGCATGACGAATTCACCTTAGCGCGCTTCCGAGCCCATGCGCGATGAGTAAAGAGACCGGTTTTGAGACCCTTCCGCCTCGCATGCTTCCAGCCCTCAACGACGACAATCGTGCCTTCTGGACCGGCGGTTCGGAAGGCCGGCTGATGATCCTTCGCTGCCAGACATGCGAAATCTGGGTGCACCCCACGACATCAACTTGTCCGAAGGGCCACGAGGCGCTCGTGCCGACACAGGCAAGCGGACGGGGGCTGATCTGGACCTACACGGTGAACCGGCACCCCTTTCACCCGAGCGTACCGGTTCCCTATATCGTGGCGATCGTCGAACTCGCCGAGCAGGCGGACCTCCGCATCGTCGCAAACATCATTGGATGTCGACCGGAGGACATGTCCGTTGGCATGAGCGTGCGCGTCTCCTTCGAAGAGCAGGGCGAGGTCTTCGTCCCGGTCTTTGCGCCCGAGTGAGGCTCGCAGCAAGCCTCAGCTCGCCAGTTTCGATCTCGACCATAAAAAGAAGCAAGTGATTGCCAGACTCGGCCTCCACCTTGCTTTGCGCGTGCTCGACCGTGTAAAATTATCAAACGACTGTTGTCCGAAAAAGAGCTGGGATCGGCGATTGGGCAGCCTGCGCTGGCGAGAGGAGTGACATGGAGCCGATGCTGGAAGGTCTCAAGGTGATTGAGCTCGCCGAGTGGGCATTCGTCCCCTCGGCGGGTGCCGTGTTGGCAGACTGGGGAGCCGACGTCATCAAGGTCGAACATCCGACGCGCGGAGACGCGCTACGCGGACTGATGCTGCCTGGGGGTGCCGACGACTTCCATCACATGATGGAGCAGATGAATCGGGGTAAACGAAGTATCGGACTCGATGTCGCTCGCCCGGACGGGCGCCAGGTCCTGCTCGATTTGATCGTCGAAGCGGATGTCTTCGTGACCAGCCTTCGCGAACCAGCCCGCAAGCGACTCGCCGTGACCTATGAAGATCTGTCGAAGATAAATCCCCGACTCGTCTACGCGCGAGGTCACGGACAGGGAGCGCGTGGGCCTGACGCCGACAAACCGGGCTTCGACGGACACACCTGGTGGGCTCGCGGGGGCGTGACCCATTTGTTGTCGCCGGGCGACACTCCGTCTGTCGCTGGCCGTCCTGCGTTTGGCGATGTCATCACGGGCATGTTTCTCGCCGGTGGAATCGCAGCGGCCCTGGTTCGACGCAGCATCAGCGGCAAGGGTGGGCTGGTGGACGTGTCACTTCTCAATTCGGCCACCTGGATCTTGGCGCCCGACCTCGTCTCCAGTTTCCTGGCCGGACAGAACCCGCCAAAGGCCGGTCAGGGCGCACCGATGATCGCCAATCCTTTGATCGGCATGCATCGAACGGCCGATGACCGTTATGTCACGCTGATGATGCTCCAGGCCGACCGCTACTGGCCCGGCTTCTGTCGCGCACTCGCACGCGAGGACTTGATCGAGGACCCTCGATTCGACGGGATGCGGTCGCGCGCTCAGAATGGCCAGGAACTCGTTGACATTATCCGCGAGGCCTTCGCGTCGGCTCCCCTCGAAGAGTGGAAGGAGCGGCTGGACCGCGAAGACTGCGTCTTTGCGCCAATGCAGACGCCGCTCGAGGTCGTGAACGATCCCCAGACCGTCGAGAACGACTACCTCCCACGCCATCCCAGTCATCCGCGTGCTCGACTCTCGGCAAGCCCCGTACAGTACAACGGAGAGCCCGTCGAATTCCGATCTGGCGCACCCGAGCTCGGCCAAGATACCGAGGCGATCCTGCTCGATCTCGGTCGAAACTGGGACGAGATCAAACGGCTGAAAGAGGAAAAGGTGATCGGTTGAGCCAGCAAGTCCAACCGCCTTCGGAACTCGAAACAAGGGTAGAACTCGAAGTGCCCTGCCCGACTATGAATGGAGAACGCAAATGATGGATCGATTCAATTACAGCGGACGTCGCGTCGTGGTTACCGGCGCCGCCTCTGGAATGGGTGATGCTACCACCCGTCTGCTCTGCGAACTCGGCGCGGAGGTCTGGGCGCTCGACGTAAATGATGTGACGGCGCCGGCGAAAGCCTTCTTGCGTATCGACCTGCGTGATCCGGCCACAGTACAGGTGGCGGCGGCTGAAATCGAAGGACCCGTCCATGCAATTTTTCATTGTGCGGGCCTACCTGGCGCTCCATTTTCAAACCTCGACACGATATTAGTCAACTTTATCGGGGCGCGACTCTTGACGGAATCTCTGTTGCCGCAGATGGAACCGGGTAGCGCGATCGCGAGCGTCGCGTCCGTTGCCGGCATGGGATACCTGATGAATATGGCGAATGTGAAGCAACTGCTTGAGACGGAAGACTTCGAATCCGCACGTACGTGGTGCGAGGCGAATCCTGAGATCGCAAACGGCTACCCATTCTCGAAGGAGTGCATCATCGTCTACTCGCTGATGCAAGCGAGGCGACTGGCGGAGCGCGGAATCCGCATCAATACCATCAGCCCGGGGATCACGGAAACGCCGATGCTTCCGGCCTTTTACGATCAGGTTGGCAAGGATTGGATGGACGCCAATTTCCGCGGATTTCTTGGCCGATACGCCAAGGCGGAAGAACAAGCTTGGCCCTTGGCATTCCTCAATAGCGACGCCGCAAGCTTCATTAGCGGTGTGAACATCTTCGTCGACGCGGGATATACTGGCGCGCTTTTTACGGGTGAGATCGCGCCGCCGCCGCCGCCGAGCGCCTAAAGAGGAAACGAACGCTCTATGATTCGTCGGCGGCGAGCCGTTTTAAAAGAATCGCTCGTTCCGGGCACGCCCCAGCTGCGGTACGCGCCTCGCCCGTGAGCTCGGGGCCAACAATCGAAATGAGTACCTGCCCATATCCCCGTTCGTCATCCGTGAATACACTCGGCGCCAAGTCGTAACAGCGACCGTGTCCGGTACAGAGATCGTGGTCAATCTCGACACCGATTTTCAGACTCATCGCGTTCCACTCCATACCAGGGGTAGATATTGCACTTCGCGAATACCGGTGCTGTAGGTCGGTGTCTCGCCTTCCTTGATCTGATAATTCGGGATGCGCCGATGCCATTCCTCCATCGCCACACGCATCTCCATCCGGGCCAGGTGTGAGCCAAGGCAGCGGTGAGGTCCCCCTCCGAATGCGATGTGGCGATTCCGCTCGCGTCCGAAGTCCACCTCGTCCGCATGCGAGAACTGTCGATCATCCAGGTTGGCGGCGCCCAACAGCAAAGTCACCATCTCGCCTTTCTTCATTTCGACGCCGCCGACAGTGACGTCCTGCTTGAGCTTTCTCGGAACCACGGCGACGGGAGTCTCCCAACGAAAGAGCTCCTCGATGGCAGCGGGAATCAGCTCTGGATCCTCGACGATGCGATTTCGATGGGCCGGGTTCGCAGCCAGGAAGGCGATATCGCAACCGAGAGTCGCGGTCACAGTATCCAGACCCGCGATCAAAATGAGGTAGCAGATATCCAGGATGTCGTTGCGGCTGAGCTTCTCTCCATCGATTTCAAAAGACCGAAACGCGTCCAGTAGATCGTCGCTCGGCGTCTTGCCTTCGCGCGAATCGAGTTCCTTCTCGAAATACTCAATCAGGCTCTGACCCGCATGCTTGCGGACCTTCACCATTTCCTCGTGGTCTTGGGTCTTGGCGTGCGGGCGAATGATGCCATCCTTCATCTCGAGAAATAGTTCAAGATCCTCAAACGGAAGTCCAAAAAGGTTGAGGAAAACGGAACCAGGCAGCGGAATGGCAAAGGAACGATTGAACTCACATTCGCCGTTGTCGATGAACTTATCGATGAGAACATTCGCCTGGCGTCGAACGTCAGGCTCCAGTTGGAGCGAGCGCCGCCGAGAAAATAGGGGATCGAGAAGCCTGCGGTAGCGAGCCTGCGCCGGGGGATCAATCTGCTGGGGAATCATGGGGCGCTCGTTGCCCAACGCGAGTTCCTCCGACATCTCGGAGGAGAAGATTTCGGTGTGACGCAGCGCCCACATCACATCCTCGTATCGAGTAATCATCGGAACATTCACGAGCGGCATACGACTAACGCCCTGCTTGAACTCACGCAGCTGTCCATACCCTGCGTGAGGACACGAGGCCATGCTTGGATCGAGCATGCCAACAGGCGCTACATCCGATTCCGGGTTCTCACTCGCCATTCGTTTTGTCCTTCCTCAGGACCGGTCAACCGAATCCTATTCTGGCTGTTTGATCAGGGTTTGCAGATGCTCGTCTACGAAGATCATGGTACGCCCGTGAAATTAGCCCAAACGCCCATGGAGACCGATTCCAACAATGAGGATGACCAAGCGGTCCGCTTCATGCTCTGATCGATCTCCCGACGGATCTCGCCATCGGCCTTCGCCTCCTGAAGCAAGCGAACTAGCGCGCCCCGCCAACCGTCCCGGCCGCGGCGCCATTCGCTCGCCAGGGCGGGACTGGAGGCGGCGCTCGCCCAGGAGGTTACCCAGATCAGCCAATTCAGACTGCGCTCCTCGTCCAGGGGCAACACCGCTTCAACCACCGCACGCAGCGCCACGAGTCCGCGGCGCCCCTCGGCCTGCATCGAGAGACGCCTTTGGGTCTGCTCATTGCTCAGCGTGAGTGCGGTGGCAAAAACCTCTTTTTTATCGCGGAAGTAGTGACTGATGAAGCCGGTCGAGACGCCTGCCTCGCGGGCAATCCGGCGAACGGTTGCGCCCACCACGCCATGTTTAGCGATGGTTCGCCAGGTCGCCTTCAGGATTGCCTCGCGCTGCGCGTCGGTGTCGACAATCTTCGGCATCCGCTCCTCGCTGAATCTCCGAAACCCACGCGCAATTGGAGGGCTTTCGCGTTCGAGGTTTTTTTAATGACAAACCTTCGATATTCAATATACCATCGAACGGCGCGGCCGTGCATTGTCGTTTTGGGTGCGAGAGCGAGCACTCATTCCAGGCCTCGCCGGCCCGACCGCGGCGCTCAGTCGAGATTCGAGTGCAGCTCATTCGGCCAACGACACCGCTGCGCGTTCTACGCGTGTGATCGAATCGGTTTGAATTGAATGAGGGACCCAATGGCAAACGAGCGCATCATCTCCGCAGATTCACATGTCGCCATCCGTGATGACGCGGTTCTCGAACATCTCTCGACAAAATACCACGAAGGCTACAAGCAGTCGCGGATGGAATACATCCAGCGGATGATGGCCCGAGCCAAACGCAAGGGCTCCGATGAGCTTCTCATTGGAGCCGGCGACAAGCCCTGGGAGGCAGCCGGACGGCCCGGAGAATATGACCCAACCGAACGCCTCAAGGACATGGACACCGACGGTGTCGAGGCGGAAGTCCTCTACTCCGATGTAGAGGCCGGTGTTTGTTTCAATACGATGACAGACGGGGGACGGCTGGCCGCATTCCGCGCTTTCAACGATGCCGCCCTGGCGTTCTCGTCCGCTGACCCAAAGCGACTCCTCGTCGTCTACTTGGTTCCCATCGTCGACATGAACGAGGCCGTCGGCGAAGTCCAGCGACTCGCACGAGAAGGCGCCCGCGCCTTCATGCTCCCCCTCTACCCTACCGATCTGGACCTCCCGCCCTATTTTGACTCGAGCTACGAGCCGCTGTGGTCGGCGATTGAAGAGACGGGAATCCCGATTAGCCAGCACGTCGGCGCGAACGAAGCGCTCTGGCACATCCTCCAATACGATACGACCCCGGCGAAGGGGATATTCCAGTCGCTACCCCCCATCTTTATGGCGGAGGTATTAGCGAACTGGATCGTGGGCGGCGTCTTTGAGCGACACCCAAAACTCAAGGTCGTATTAGTGGAAGCAGGACTTGGCTGGATTCCGTACTTCCTAGAGCGCCTTGATACCATGAAAACACGACACGGCTGGGACCACTACGAAATGCTCCGAGAGCTACCGAGTCACTATTGGCGGCAGAACATGCTCGCCACGTTCGAAGAGGACACTTACGGCGTTTCCCAGCGCCATCGACTTGGAATCGACAACCTGATGTGGGCGACGGATTACCCGCATCCTGACTCGACGTGGCCCAACTCTCAGCAAGTCCTCGAAACGCATTTTGCAGACGTGCCGTCGGAAGAGGCCCGCGCCATGATTGGAGCGACGGCCGCCCGGCTCTATCGTCTCTGAACGGAACGAATCGGGGCGGATAGACATTTCGAACCGCCATCTTCGGTCGCGGGCCGGAACAATGGGAAGGAGATCAATTGAAAGATTCTGCACGAATGGCGTTCGCTGCAGTGATCGCTTTGGTGCTGTGCTCGGGCTGCTCCGATGAATTCAATAATTCGATTCTAGAAGAAGGGCCGGGGATGGAGCAGGGGGGAGGCGATCGAACCGTCGCGGTCTTTCCGCTGGATGATGAGATCCTCACCTTTCGCCAGCGGGCACTGAATTTAGATCGATCGGCTTTCTTTGGTGACCTCCACGTTCATACGAAATACTCCTTCGATGCCTACGCGATTGGAACCCTGGCGTCCCCCCACGATGCGTATCGATTCGCCAAGGGGGAGGCGATCAAGCATCCCGCTGGTTTCGACATCCAGTTGAAGTAGCCACTCGACTTCTATGCCGTGACAGACCCATGCAATGTTTCTCGGTGTCGTTGAGGCCGCAGCCGATACGTCGACTGAATTCTCTAAGCTCGAGGTGGCCATCCCCCCGAACGATCCCGGGACGGGGCTGATGTGTCTCGTCTGGGGGCTACTTAAAAGAACCGGCGTTAGCGGTGGTATGGAAAACGCCGCTTGAATTGCCTATCCGCCGGTAATTCTGGAAGTCCAACATCGTATAAGCGCAAAGGCATCAACCATGGATGGAATTGGGGAACAAGAATCTAGTCAAGAGGGATGACGACTCGTACGTCCCTGATTAGATCAAGCACGAATGTGCGAAAGATATAGTCGTCCGTGTTGTTGGTGAAACCTACGCCGGATTCACCCGTCCAACCCGTGCCCCCTGCGTAGGGATCACCGCCGGCATCGGTCTGGCCGAGTACACGCGCGATCGCATTCACGTCGGTGCTGGTCGTGCGACTGACGAAATCGACGACGATGGCATACGTCTCTCCGGCCACGACTTCACGACCGGGTTCATCGCCGACGTCGAACACGGTGAACGTTTCGACGAGTGCGGCGGGAAGAGTGGATGTGTCGACATCGATCGGATCAATGATCGAGGTCGCGGGATCCTCATCCGGCTCGCCCATGCCATTGAGCGGGCGGACGGTAATTCGGATGATGCCGTCATCGACCGATTCGCCATCGGTCAAAATGATCCAGAACTCCTCGAACTTGCCGGTCGCCAAGACAGTGAAAGTCTGTGCAACGGCGAGATTGGCTTCGTGAACGGGCTGAGAAGTGTCCGAGGCCGTTGCCGGATCGAACTCTGCATCAACGATCAGAACGGCCCCCGATCCGCCCTCGCCGCAGCCACTCGCAAAGACAGCCATCGTTGCCATCAGGATCCAGGCGGTTCGTCTCGTTCCACGCAAGGTCGTCCCCTCTCTTCAAACATGTCGAGCCTCTCAGTTTCTTCGGTAAATCAGGGGCCTACCTTGACTGGTTGCGGGTGGATTGCCGACGGATGCGTGCAAGACGAGCGGTCACAGGGGCCGGTCGATTACTGAGCCCGGGGTTTATCACGCACCGAAATCCAAGGCGGTCGAATTCGACTCCCCGCCGTTCCCGAGCCCTTCTTGGAAGATCTATTCGGCGATGTGAATCGAACCGCTCAGGGTTTTTCGGATCCAACGATCCAGGTCGAGAAGTACTGGGACCCGCCGCCATAGGCATGGCCTAACGCCTTGCGCGCGCCGTCGATTTGATGGTCCTCGGCGAGGCCGCGAACCTGACGCGCGGCTTCGGCGAAACGGATCAATCCCGATGCGCCAATCGGATTCGACGAGAGCACGCCGCCGGACATATTCACAGGGAAATCTCCGTCCATGGCCGTTGCACCTTCATAGGTCATCTTCCAACCCTGATTCCGCTCGGTAATCAGCATCCCCTCCATCCACATCGGCTCGAACCAGGAAAAGGGAACGTAGATCTCGGCACAATCGAGCTCTTTTCGCGGATTCGAGATTCCGGCCTTCTTGTAGAGATTCTTGGCATTGTCGAGCGTCGCCTGGGGCATGACCTGGTCGCGACCCGAGAACATCGTCGGCTCGCTGCGCATCTCGGTTGCATGTATCCAGGCGACCTTGTTGGAGCGCTTGCTCGCAAGCGATTCCTTCTCCATCACGAGTGCACAGGCACCGTCCGAACTCGGACAGGTCTCGAGATATCGGATCGGATCCCAGAGCATCGGTGAGTTCGCGACCATATCGAAGGAAATATCCTCGAGTCGCAAATGAGCGAGAGGGTTTCGGAGGGCGTTTTGCCGATCCTTCACCGCGACCCGAATCCCGGTGTCGTCGGGGGCGCCCGAGCGTCGAATATATCCGCGCACGAGAGGCGCGAAGTAGCCGCCGGCCCCGGCCACGGTCGCCAGGGAAAACGGCGCCGAGATCGTGAGCGCCCAGATCGCATTCGATTCGCTCTGCTTTTCGTAGGCCACGCATAACACGCGATCGTGAACGCCCGATTGGATCATGCTCGCCGCCACCACGCCCGTCGACCCGCCGACGCTTCCAGCCGTATGCACACGGAGCATCGGCTTGTAGGCGCCGCCCAACGCGTCCGCCAAGAAGAGCTCGGGCATCATCACGCCCTCGAAGAGATCGGGCGCCTTGCCGATAATCACGGCATCGATGTCCGCCCAGCTGCAATCGGCATCCGCCAGCGCCTTTTCGGCGGCATCGCGAACGAGTCCCGGCATCGACAAGTCGAGCCGCTTGGCTTCGTAATTGGTCTGGCCGATTCCAACGACCGCCGTCAGCTCTGCCACCGTTACTCACCCTCCAGGACACAAACGAGATTCTGCTGCAGACACGGGCCGGAGGTCGCATGTGCGACCGCGCGATCCGCCTCGCCGGCGAGGATCCGAGAAGCACACTCACCAATTCGTGAAAGCCCGACCGCCATGAGTGGGTTGCCGGCCAGTGCGCCGCCGGAGGGATTGATGATCGTTTCGGACGTGAGCCCCAGCGCGCGCTCCACCAGGATCGATTGATGCGTGAAGGGCGCCGACAATTCGGCGATATCGATCTTCCCGGTCGCGACGCCCGCCTTCTCCGCGGCGATTTCAGTCGAGCGCGAGCGCTCGAGATCGCGCACGCCGAGATCCATGGGCTCGCAGATATGCTCGATGCCGCGGATCCAGGCTGGACGCTCGCAGAGTTCGGTCGCGCGATCGCCGGCCGCCAGAAGGATCGCCGAGGCGCCGTCCGAGATCGGCGGGCAGTCGGATTTGCGAAGTGGATTGACGAAGAAGGGTTCGGCCAGAATCTCGTCGACTGAATAGTCGCCGGCTACCTGTGCGTTGGGATTGGTCTTCGCGTGCATTCGATCGCGAACCGCGACGGCGGCCATGTCTCGATCCGTGAGCAAACCCGAATCGAGACAAACGCGCGCTTGCAAGCCGGCAATCGAGATCGCATCGGGCCAGAGCGGCATCACACAATAGGGATCGAGCTGAAGCGCCATCGTGAGCGGAAGATCCCCCATCGACGGCTTTCCGAAGCCATAAACGAGGGCGGTGTCCGCTTGCCCCATCTGGATCTTCACCCAGGCTTCGTAGAGCGCCCAGGCCCCGTCCATCTCGACATGGCTTTCGCTGACCGGTGGCCAGGCGCCAACGGCGTCGAGCCCCGACACGAAGGCGAAGGAAAGCCCAGCCAGGTAGTCGCTCGAACCCGAACAAATGAAATCGCATTGCGCGCCCGCGAGTCCGGTCTGGTCTCGCAAGGACTGAAGCACGGGAACGAGGATCTCGACTTCGTTTCGATTCTGTTCCCGACGAACGGAAGCGCTCTGTGTGAAACCGACGACCGCGACATCTCTCATCAGATGTGCTCCTTGTACCGGTCGTATTCGGCGTCGGGTTCGTCGATCGGCCGGAAATAGAGAATATTCGCGGTCGAAGTCGTCCATTCTTCGCGCGGCTTCCAGACCGCCTGGACGCGCATCCCCATATGAACATTTTCGAGTTCCGCATCGAGTACGTGCATCAGGATCGTATCGGCTCCATCGAGGAGCACATTCACCGTGATGTAGGGAAGCTCGAGCGGAATATTCGCCGACGGCACGCGGACGATCGAGAACGTGACAACCGTCCCCTTGTCCGACAGCTCGACACTCTCGTCACCAAATGTCACGGCATGTTGTGGGCAAGAACCGCGACTGGGAAAGTAGACCCGTCCATCGACGGGACAGCGTTGCCCGAGCAATCGGCCTTCTTGTATGGCCCGAAGGAATCGAGACGCAGACTGCCCGGCGCTGTAGTCGTAATCGAGGGAGATCGGTATTCGAATCAACGTCACAGGCTCGTCGACGTTCTCGGCCGAGTTGCCACCCGTTTGCTTCGCTTGATCTGTCTGTTCGGAACTCAATCGATTCGACCTCGCCTACCTTTTGAAATGACCCACGACCGGCTGTCAGCACTTCACGCCGGAACGAACACGAAATCCAACATCGAGCCCGTCGTCTCCTCAGCCCAGCGCACCTTCACCCTCATCCCGCTCTCCATATCCCCTTCCACGACGTCGTCGACGACATGGATGAATGCCGTGTCGGCGCCATCGAGTTGGATCAGTGCATAGGCAAAGGGATGATCGATCGGCTGTTGACGGCGGGGAGCGCCGACCCAGGACCAGCTTCGCACGACGCCAATCGACTCGACCTCGACCATCTCGTCGAGACTCTGGCCCGTGTCGGGGTCGTACTCTTTCGGTGGCACCAAAACGGAACGATCTGCTCGTCGCACGCCTAATATCCGTCGATCGCGCAGCGCCGTAAAAAACTGCGAGAGGATGGGTCCCAGAGATCGTTTATAGGTGTATTCCAGTGAGTGAGGGGCGCTCAGTGCTGCTTCGTCTGACGCGCTCATACCGCGATTCCCCACTCTCTGATTCCTCGATTGATCGCCTCTCTGCGACGGAGGATGTAGTCAAGCAGAAAATAGAACGTGTTTCAATCTCTCCTCGCGCCCTCTTCGCGTCTTTGTCGAGAAGCAAAGTTCCGCCGATTTTCTCCAGGCCTGATATTCTCTCCCGGCCTCAACACGCCGCGCGCCCTGCGAATCCCGACAGGAGATCCCCATGGTCATGTCGAAAGCCTACGAGAAATTTCCGCAACACCGAATCGAAGTCGATGAAGAACGCGTTCAGGTGCGTGTCACCCACATGGGAAAACTCCTGGCCGAATCGACCCGTGCCCTGAATCTGCATGAGGGGAAATATCCTGTCGTCGTCTACATCCCGCGCGAAGACGTATCGATGGATCGCCTACAGCGCACCGAGGAGTCGACACACTGCCCGTTCAAGGGCGACGCCTGCTATTTCGCCTGTCGTGATGTCGAGGGAACGACACCGGAAGTCGCCTGGAGCTACGAGACACCCTTCGATCAGATGGCGGTCATTCGGGACCATCTCGCCTTCTACGCCGATCGCGTCCAAATCGAAACGATTTCCGGCTAGCGATAGACCGCCAAACGCCGCGAGGGCGCGCAGTCTCTCGATCACACACCCTCGTCGATGAATCCGGTCCCGCTTTCGCTCGCCCGGGATCTAGCCTTCGGCGCGAATCGCCTGACGCGGACAGAGTCGCTCGGCTTCCTGGAGCTGCGAACGCAATTCTTCAGGAATCTCATCCATCAAAACAGTGAGCGTATCGTCTTCTTCGACACGAAAAACCTTGGGACAGGCCTCCATGCACAGCGCGTTCGCTTCACAGAGGTCGTAGTCCACAACCACTTTCATGGGTCTCTCTCCTGTTCTGTTTTCGTTTGCTTCGAAGCCGCGGATCAGAACTCTTCCCCCGCCAGCACGCAGCGACCTGAAAGAAGCCGCTCGAATCTACCAAATCCGTTTGGGAGTCGCTTCTGACGGTGTGGATCGTGGCTCGCTCAAACGCCGGGCACGATGAAGCTATCGACGATGGGCCGTTTCCCCTCGAAGTAGCCGCCGACCTGCTTGGCCACTCCTTCGAAGCTCCAGACCTCATCGACGCGAAGCTCCGCATCCCGCTTCGGGTGACCGAGAACTGCGATCTCCTTTCCCCAGACGACGAAGACGTTGCCCGAAATGTTGCTGGACGCCGGCGAAGCCAGAAAGCTGACCAGCGGCGTCACGTGCTCGGGGGCAAATTGATCAAAACCCTCTTCCGGCTTCTCGAACATTGCAGCGGTCCGACCGGTCATGGTCATCGCTGTTCGAGCCCGGGGCATGATCGTATTGCCCGTCACGCCGTATTTGGCGAGCCCTTGTGCAGCGGAGTTCGTCAGCGCAATGATGCCCGCCTTGGCCGATGCATAATTGGGCTGCCCGGGCGACGCGAAGATCGCGGCTTCGGACGCTGTACTCACGATGCGTCCGTAGACCTCGCCCTCCGACTTGCCCTTGGTCCGCCAATACTCCGAGGCATGTCTCATTCCGCAGAAATGTCCCTTCAAATGAACTCGAATGACGGAATCGAACTCCTCCTCGCTCATCGTAAAGACCATCCGGTCCCGACAGAACCCGGCGTTGCAGACCAGGATGTTCAGGTCACCGAAAGTGTCGAGCGCGGTCTGGATCATCGCCTTCGAATCCTGCCAATCCGCGACGTCTCCAAAATGCGCGACCGCTTCGCCGCCCATCGCCTGAATCTCTTCGACGACCGATTGACCCGCGGATTCATCACGACCCGCGCCCTCGGCCGAAACTCCCAGATCGCTCACGACGACGCGTGCGCCATGGCTAGCGAGATCGAGGGCTTCGACTCGCCCGAGTCCGCGTCCCGCGCCGGTAACGATCGCTACTTTTCCGTCCAACTCATTCATACTTCTCACTCTTCCTTTGTAGATCCACTCCGTTCGGAATGGCCCGACCGGCGTGGCTTTCAGATCCGTTCAATGATCGTGCCGGTTCCAACGGCCGCGCCGCAGCACATGCTGATGAAGGCCGTACCCAGTCCTTGTCGCTCGAGTTCATGAAGTGCCGTCACGACCAGGCGGGAGCCCGTTGCGCCAACCGGGTGGCCAAGCGCAATCGCGCCGCCATTGACGTTCACCTTCGACATGTCGATGTCGTTGACGCCCGCCCAGGAAAGCACAACCGCCGCGAAGGCCTCGTTCACCTCGTAGAGATCGATGTCGTTACGGATGCTCATCCCGCTCTTCTTCTCTATTCGCTTCGTCGCGTCGACCGGTCCGTCGAGCAGGTAGTAGGGATCGCTCCCGACCAGCACGTCGAAGAGCACGCGCGCACGCGGTTTGAGCCCGAGGGATTCGGCTTTCTCTCTCGACATATAGAGAACCGCCGCCGCACCATCGGAGATCTGTGATGAATTTCCGGCGGTGTGAATGCCATTATCGAGAATCGGCTTGAGCGCCGCCAATCCTTCGACCGTCGACTCCCGAATCCCCTGATCCTGTTCGACCAGGATGGAATCACCGGTTGGCTGGCCATCGTCGCCGAGAACCGGAGAGTCGATCGGCAGGATCTCGCGCTTGAAGCGACCTTCGTCGCGAGCAATTTTCGCCTTTCGTTGTGAATCGAGCGCGAATGCGTCCACGTCTTCGCGCGAAATGCCTCGGTTCTTGGCGATTCGCTCGGCCATCGTGAATTGATCCGGAGCGGTATCCCAGGGCCAATTCGGTGGCTGATGGTAGCCGGGGCCATTGATCACGTTCGCACCGAGACTCACATGGCTCATGACCTCGACGCCACAGGCAATGCCGATGTCGATCGAATCGCCCTTGACGAGCGCGTTGATCAGATGGTTTGCCTGCTGACCCGAACCGCATTGCGTATCGATCGTCGTTGCGCCGCAGGTATAGTCGTCTCCCGCAGACAGCCATGCGTGACGAACGATGTTATTCGACTGTTCACCGGCCTGCGTTACACAGCCACCAATAATCTGTTCGACGTCCGAGGGTGCGAGCCCGCTCCGCTCATAGACCGCTGTCTGAACCCGACGCAAGAGATGGGCCGCATGAATTCCGGACAACTCGCCCTTGATCATCTTGCCCCGGGCGATCGGAGTTCGGACGGCGTCGACGATGACTGCTTCTCTCATGGATCTATTCCTTTCCTCTTCTTATTCACGTGTGCGGCGAACGCACGATCAATCCCGCGATCTCAGGACGAAGTCTGCGACTCACCCAGGACCAGACCGACTGACGCGCGCATTCTCTCGTTGATCGTGGTCTGGGTCTGAAGACCGCCCGACCATCCCACCATCACGGCGAACCAGATCTGATTCAATACGTCTCCGACCAATCTCTCGCGATCCGAGATCGTCTCGTCGTCGGCGGACACGAACTCGCCGCGCAGCGCGCCGACGATCATGCGCAGCATCATGTCGTGAAAGACTCCAACGTTTCGGGCCAGAGCCGGCTCGCCGCCGGCCGCGGCCTTCAACATCGCGCGCGAAAGATTCGGTCGGCGAAGCATTCCGCGCGTGGTGATCGCAAAGAACTGTACGGCGCGCTCGCTGGCGTCTGCGCCTTTGGGCGGCCGCTGGCGAACGCGACCTTGCAGAACCCGGGTCTCGAGCTCGAGTGCGGCGACGAGCAGGTCTTCCTTGCTGCGAAAGCGCCGGTAGAGCGTTCCCATCGCGACTTCGGCGCGGGCCGCCACGTCGCGCAGGCGAACGGCTTCGAACCCGCCGTCCTCCGCCAACTCGATCGTCGACTCGATGATTCGGCGCGCCCGTTCCTCGAGCCTCGGCTCCGCAAGCTCTGCAACCATCGCCGTATTGAAACACGTTTCACCCCAGAATGAAACACGTTTCACTTCTGCACATCGCACCCGACTCGCCATGAAGGAGCCGTCGCGGGCGCGAAGCCAACGTAGGCCGGGGATGACCTACCCTGCCGCTCCCGATGGACAGCGCCCGCGACGGAGTACGCACGGATCCCCCGAGATCGCCCGAGACCATTCGGGAATTCTGTCTCTCTGTGCTCGAGCAGGGAGACCTCTCTGCGAAACTCGCACCGCCCGTCGACCGCCACGGCACCCGGTTGCCGGATTCTCGTCGCGGCCGGCCGTTCGAGATCGAGCGGCCCGCGCGCGCGGCGGGTCTGCGCATGACCGGGGGCAGCGACAGTCTCCCGCGACCCGGTGAACTCGGAGATCCGACCCACCGAATACGCTGCCTCTCCCGATTCGCTCACCATGAATTGATGGCCGTCGAACTCTTCGCCTGGGCCTTGCTGCGCTGGCCGGAAGTACCGGAGGGGCTGCGCCGCGGCTGGCTCTCGGCACTGATCGACGAACAGCGACATTGCCGTCTCTATCTGGCGAGACTCGAGGCGCATGGCGGTCGCTTCGACACGGATGACCATTCGGATTACTTCTGGCGGCAGAGCCCGACGATCGCCGCGTCCGACTCCGGGGCGAGCGCTTTTCTCGCCGCCATGGGGCTCACGCTCGAACAGGCCAACCTCGATTTCACACTGACCTACCGTGATGCCTTTGCCGAAGCCGGTGACCACGAGAGCGCGCGCGTCTGCCAGACTGTTCACGATGAAGAGATCGCCCACGTCGCGCTCGCGGCCCATTGGATCAAGCGCCTGGGCCAGCGAAACGGCGGCGAACCGGATCGAGACACCAGCGACCTCGACGGCTATCTCGCAGCCGTCCCCTTCCCTCTCGGTCCGGCGCGCGCAAAGGGTCGTCGATTCGAAGTCGGCGCACGCCGCCGCGCGGGGCTCAGTGAGAAACTGATCGAGCACGTTCGGGTCGCACGATCCTCACAGCAGCAGGCCGTGCCGAACGAAACCCTGCTGCTTCCCAATCTGGGCGCCGAGGAAGGCGAGGATTGGCACGCGATCCAGACCGAACCCCGAGTCGACCTGGCCGCCCGATTGTGGTGCTTGCTCTTCGCCGCCGATGCTTGTTTGTGCATCCCCGGAAAATCGGATGGCGAGAGCCGGAAGAATTCCTGTCGGGATCTCTGGCCGGTTGGTCTGGGGGCCGTCCCCGAGCGAGCGGTTTTCGATTGGCTCGCGAAGACGCGCGCGCCGCTCGCCTGGCTCAACACCGCAACCCTCGAACGCGAAAACCTCGCGCTCGGGCGACAAGCTCTCGCCGGCCCGTCGGCCTCCGTCGTGAACCAGGTCCACGACAAGGCGTTCGCCATCGAAACGGCGCGCGAACTCGAACTCGACCGGGGCGGGCTCGAGCGATGCCTGCGGGTGATCGATGCGGAGTCGCTCCAATCGCCGGATGCGCTGATCGAAGAACTCGACCGTGTGCTGCGCGAGTGGCCCGATTGGATGCATCGGAAGTTCACGCTCAAACCCCGATTCGGGAGCAGTGGACGAGGACGGGTCGGCGGAGACGAAACCCTGAACCGCGATTCGGTTCGCGGGGCCTTCCCGCGCCTGGCCGCGCGGGGCGGCGCCATCTTCGAACCCTGGCTCGAACGACGACGGGATCTCTCGGTGGCGCTGCTCGTGCCGACACCCGAGGAAAAAGACGCGGCCACCATTCTTCTCGGATCCCTGGAGATGCTCAACACCGCGGGCGGGGTCTACCGCGGACATTGCGGCGAGATCGATTCGCGGGGTCGCGTCTTCTCGGGGCACGCCGAAGACGAGACGTTGCGCGCCGATGCAGCCGCTGTGGCGAATCGCGCGAGACAAGCTGAATTCTCCGGACCTTGCGGGGTCGACGCCTTCATCTACGTCGACGGCGACGGTCGCGAACGGCTGCGAAGTCTCGTCGAATTCAACGCGCGAATGACCATGGGCCTCGTCACGATCGGCCTGGTCCGGCGTGCGCTTCCCGAGATTCGCGAGTCGCAGGGATTGTCGCCCGGCGAACGGCACGGATTTCTTCTGACTTTCGTCGAAACAGGCACCAAGCATCGACTCGAGGCGTTGCTTCAGGCAAGCGGCGAAGATGCGATCGCGATCCGATTGGACTCCGGCTCTCTTGCCCACGACGTTCGACCGGTCCTCGTCTTCGCACGCGACCGGAATCCGCTGCGTCAAGCCCATCGTGACATTTTCGGCTGCTAGGGTCTCGGCCATGGCCCACGACGATGCGAAGAATGTGAGTTCGACTTCGAACCCCGATGGTGAGCAGGGAGCGGCGATGACGCGAAGGGCCGTACTCTTCGACCTCGGAGGCGTCGTACTCGGATCTCCGCTCCATGCGATTCGCGACTATGAACGGGAACTCGGCTTCGAACGCAACGCAATCAATCTCGTCGCGGCCAACACCGCGCCTTCCGGGGCATGGTCTCGACTCGAGCGAGGCGAAATCGAGATGGAGGCCTTCTACGCGGCCTTCGAGTCTGATTGCGCGGCGGCCGGACTGACGATGGACGCTCGGGTCATGATGGAAAAGATGTCCGAAGCGACTGCACCCCGACCCGCCATGCTCGATGCGATTGCCGAGCTTCGTGCCGCCGGCTTTCGAGTCGGCGCACTTACCAATAATTGGGCGCACGCGGAAGACGCCGAACGAGACGATGGAACGCGCGCGCTACGAGCTCGATTCGATGTCTTCATCGAATCGAGCATCGAGGGACTTCGGAAGCCCGATCCGAAAATCTATCAGCTGGCCTGCAGTCGGCTCGAAGTCGAGGCGACCGAGGTGATCTTCCTCGACGACATCGGCGGCAATCTGAAGCCGGCCCAAGCCATGGGGATGGCCACCATCAAGGTCGACGACCCCGAGACCGCTCTGGCCGAGCTCTCTCAACTCGTCGGAATCCGCCTCGCGCAAGAGCCTTGACCTGGATCAGTCGGGGTATTCGACTCGCGCGCGACCCTTCACGATGCCTTGGCAGGTGAGTACCCAGCCGTCGTCGACCTGCCGCTGATCGATGCCACCATCGTTCATCAACATATCGACTTCGCCCTCGACGACCTTGGCCATACAGCAGCCACAATAGGCTTCTTCACAGGCAAAGGGCGGTTCGAGTCCGGCGCGTCGCGCGGCCGCGAGGATCGTCTCGCCTTCGCCGAGCTCGACATCGGTTTCGGTTCCATCGAGCTTGATCTGCACGACGGCACCGCCACTGGTATCGACGGGCGCTGCATTCGGATCCGTGCTGGCTGGCGATTCCGGCGATTCGAAGCGCTCGATGAAGACCTGTTGCGAATCGATCTCGAAATTGGAAAGACCGCTCTCGACCACATCCATGAAAGGACCGGGGCCGCAGATATAGAAATCGGCGTCCGTTCGAGGACCGATCTCTTGCACGACGAGGGCTGCGTCGACGAATCCGTGGACGTCATCGAGGCGATGAACGAGTTCGAATCGGTCTTGGAAATCCGAGAAGATCGCGGCCAACTCTTCCTTGAAGATGATCGATTGATCATTCCGGTTCGCATACAGGAGTTTCACGGACCGCGACGTCGTCCGCAACGCGGTCTTGATGATCGAGATGATCGGCGTAATGCCCGACCCACCCCCGAATAACACGATCGGGGTTTCACGCGGCTCCAGGCAGAAATTCCCCGTCGGCCGCATGACCTCGAGGGTCGAACCCACGACGACTTCGTCGTTCATCCAATTCGATGCACGTCCGTCGACGACCCGCTTGACCGTCACCTTGATTTCTGAATCGATGTCGGGCGCGCTGGCGAGCGAATAACAACGAACGATCCGATGGCCATCGACTTCGACGCGAAAAGTCAGGAACTGCCCAGACCGGTAGCTGAACCGCTCTCCCAGCTCTTGCGGAATGTCGAGTACGAACGATTTCGAATCGATGGTTTCGTCGATGACCTCTGCCACGCGAAGGGGGTGGTAGGGCCCATCCAGGGATGTCATCTGGTCTAGGTCTCCTCGATACTCTCGTTGCGACGACTTCTTTTTCGACTTCTGCTTCGTTCGCGCCCCGGACCCGACGCGAACGCGCAGCCCAATTCAAAGCGGTCGGGACTCTACCAGATCCCCCACGAAGCGAAATTCTTTGTCCGCGATCCAGCGCTATCCCGGTTCGTTCAGCCAATCGCGCGGCGGAAGGAAGTCGCTGTAGAGAGCCGCCTCGGGCGTTCCGGGCTCGGGCGACCAGTCGTAGCGCCAGCTGACCTGCGGTGGCATCGAAGCGAGCACCGACTCCGTCCGCGCGCCCGTCTGGAGCCCGAATCGAGTGCCACGATCCTGCAGCAGGTTGAACTCGACGTAGCGCCCTCGGCGGTAGAGCTGGAACTCCCGCTCTCGCTCGCCCCACTCGATGTCTCGACGGCGTTCCACGATCGGTACGTAAGCCTGCAGGAAAGCATCCGCCGTACTTCGCCAGAGCAGGAAGGCCTTCTCGAACCCGCCCTCGTCGAAATCGTCGAAGAAGATGCCCCCGATTCCACGCTGCTCGTTTCGATGGGGAAGATGGAAGTACTCGTCGCACTGCTTCTTGAAGCGCCAATAGAGTTCAGGAGAATGAACTTCACACGCCGCGCGCGCCGTCTGATGCCAAAAGATGGCGTCCTCTTCGAATCCGTAATAGGGCGTGCAGTCGAAGCCTCCTCCGAACCACCAGACGGCTTCGGCACCCCCCGATCGCGGTGCCAGAAAGAATCGAAAATTCGCGTGGCAGGTTGGGACATAGGGATTGCGTGGATGCACGATCAGAGAAATCGAGATCGCTTCATAGGCTTGCCCGGCGAGCTCGGGTCGCCGCTGGGTCGCCGCAGCGGACAATTCCCGGCCCTCGGTATGGGTAAAATTCACCGCCGCCTTTTCGATCAACGGTCCATTCTCGGCGACCCGAGGTCTCGACACGCCGCCGCCCGGCCTCGGGATCTCCTCCTCACGGAAGCGGACTTCGCCATCGAGATCCTCGAGGGTCTGACAGATCCGGTCCTGGAGCGTGATCAGGAATTCGCGGACGGCCTCTCGGTCGGGGATTTCGGACGGCGCCTCGGCCATGGTTGCGACCCTCTGCTTGGTTGCGGTTCAGGAGTGTGACGACGTGGGAGGTGCCCGAGACCGGGTGCGAAAAATACCAGATCGAGCCCTCCGGCACCGGACGTGGCTCATCCTCGCGTGCCTCGATAGACTGCGCCGCCTCTGCAGACTTTGATGCCCCTGATTCGGGAGGCGTTCGATGGGTCGTACGCGCGTGACCGATTCGAAGTGCTCTGAGACCGCTCGCAGGAAGGCCACTCTCGACCCTGGCTCTTCTCTGCGGAAATCACTCACCCGAGGATCATCGTGACCAGCCGTCCAGCCCAGCGACCCGCCCGTCCCCACTTTTCTTCCGGCCCGTGCGCAAAACGACCCGGCTGGGAAACCGGGCAGCTCGCCGGCGCGCTGGTCGGTCGCTCCCATCGAGCCGCTCCGGCCAAAGCGCGCATTCAGGAAGTATCGACTCGCAGCCGGGCCATCCTGGGCATTCCCGACGATTGGTGTCTGGGGCTGGTACCCGCGTCCGATACCGGCGCGGTCGAGATGATCCTGTGGTCCGTGCTGGGCGCTCGAGGCGTCGACATGTTGGCCTGGGAGAGCTTCGGCTCCGGTTGGATCACCGACGTCGCAAAACAACTCCAGATCGAGGATCACCGCGTCCTCGAGGCGGACTATGGCCGTTTGCCAGACCTCGCGAGCGTCGACTTCCGTCGCGACGTCGTCTTCACCTGGAATGGCACAACGTCGGGCGTACGCGTTCCGAATGGCGACTGGATCCCGAGCGATCGAGAGGGGCTGACGATCTGCGATGCGACGTCCGCCGCCTTCGCGATGGACCTCGCTTGGGACAAACTCGATGCGGTGACCTGGTCCTGGCAGAAGGCGCTCGGCGGAGAAGCCGCCCACGGCATGCTGGCGCTCTCGCCGCGCGCGGTCGAGCGACTGGAAACCCATACGCCGCAATGGCCCATGCCCAAGGTTTTTCGTCTCACGAAGAATGGCAAGCTCAATCGAAGCATCTTCGAAGGCTCGACCATCAACACGCCGTCCATGCTCTGCGTCGAGGACGCGCTCGACGGCCTGGCGTGGGCCGAGTCCGTCGGCGGACTCGAGGGTCTGATGACGCGAACGAAAGCGAATCTGGCGACCGTCGAGCGATGGGTGAAGGACTCCTCCTGGGTCGACTTTCTCGCTGAAGATCCGGAGACCCGGTCTTCGACATCCATCTGCCTGCGCATCGTCGATGAATGGACCGAAGGCCGACAGCAGGATCAGATCGCCGCGACCGTCAAGGCCGCCGCCAAGCTTCTCGACGCCGAGGGCATCGCTTTCGACATCGGATCGTATCGCGACGCGCCCCCCGGCCTACGGCTGTGGGGCGGTGCGACGGTCGAGACCGCCGATCTCGAAGCACTCCTACCCTGGCTCGACTGGGCGTGGAACGAAGTGAAGTCGAAGGTCTAACAAGAACGTCGATTCGACGCTCGAACGATGCAGCCGCGTGCGGTCCACGCGGCGACCTCGACGATGATCGACGACGACTCTCAATCCAGAACGGCGACCTTCAGAGCTTGCAGCCTCTGGAGTTGTTCCTCCTGCGTCCGCAGCCGATCCTTTTTCACGTCGAGCTCGGCGCGAAGCGACGCGTAGAGTATTTCCTGGTTGCGCATTCGCTTGCGCATTCGCACCTCCGTCTCACGAGCCAACTCGAGACCATCCTCGAGCTTGGTGGCTTTCTCGAGACTAGAGGCCAATTCGGAGCGTGATTCTTCGAGAGCGGCTTCCAGGGTCGAAGGCTCGGGGATCGAACGTGGCGCCGTTGCCTCTTCGAGCGCTCGGCGGGATCTCGCAAGTTCGCTTTCGAGCTCGGAAAGGGAATCCGTGAGGGCCTGTTTTTCCGATAGCGCCCGGTCGCGTTCGAGTCGAAGGCGCTCAACCTCGGTCTCGTGATCGCGAATCCGCGCTGACGTTCCGAGGGGTTGATCGAAGCCCTTCATCTTGCGTCGCTTGGATTTGTCGGCGCGCTTTCGAAGGGCCGTCAATTCTTCCGCCTGGCGTTTTCGCGCCTGTGATTCCCGGGATAGTTCAGTGCCGAGCCGCTTCGCTTTCGCTTCACGAGTGGTGGCCTTCGCTTCCCACGTGGCGGCACGCGCGTCGGCTCTTCGCCACAACTGAACCAGCACCAGGAACCCCGCGATCAAAACACCGCCGATCAACATCCAGCCGTCACCACTCAGCATGATCGATCCTCCGCAACCAATTTCGTGCTCCCCCTCCATGAGATCGGTCGTCGTCCAGTCTACACTCCCTCCGCGTCGCCAGCCCCCGATGCGGGCGATCGCAGGCCGGCCGAGGTTCCGGACACGACGGTCCGCGGGCCGGTGAGGAGCAAATCGAGCGTGGGGCATGCAGACCGGCTGATTCGAGCGTCCAATCAGCTTTCGAAGCGTCTCGACCCGATTCGATTCGGCAACCCCGTGACCCATGTCTACAACCCGCTTCGCCACGCGGGGCGTGGATACCGGCGCTACGTCCGCCGATTTGGAAACAGCCGCAAGCGCGTCGTCTTCCTCGGTATGAATCCAGGGCCCTATGGAATGACCCAGACGGGCGTGCCCTTCGGAGAGATCGGGCGCGTTCGCGATTGGATGGGCATCGAGGAACGCGTCGATCGCCCGTCCAACGAACATCCCAAGCGGCGCGTCGACGGCTTCGCGTGTACACGCAGCGAGGTGAGCGGAGCTCGACTCTGGGGCGCGATCGCCGAGCACTGGAAGGAGCCGGAAGCGTTTTTTCGCCATCATTTCGTCGCGAATTATTGCCCGCTGGTCTTCATGGAAGAATCCGGCCGAAATCGCACCCCCGACAAATTGCCGGCGCGCGAACGCGACGCCCTCTATGACGCCTGCAACGACCATCTGCACCGGCTGATCGAGATCCTCGAACCCCGATGGGTGGTGGGCATCGGCGCCTTCGCCGAGCAGCGCGCACGTGACGTTCTTGCCGGCTGCGATCTGCGATTCGGCCGGATTCTTCATCCGAGCCCGGCGAGCCCCAAGGCCAATCGCGATTGGGCCGGCGAAGCGCGCAACGATCTTCGTCAGATTGGTCTGTGCGACCCATGCAAGACCTGAGCACGTCTGAAGCGAACCGGCCGCCGACCACGATTGTCTACCCAATCGGTTCGCAGAGGTTATTCTCGTCGCCCATCGCACTTGAAGAAGGAGCCGCACCCGTCATGTCTCGAGTCCATGCCTCTCCAAGAATCCGATCGCGGAAATGCCCAGCGCGCCCGCTTACGAAAATTGCGCGGATCGCCCTGATCGGATTGCTCTTCTGGACCGTCCTTGCCGCCCGCGCACCCGACGCCCACGCGGAAGAAGCGGCAATGGCGAAGGACAAGATCGATCCCGTGATCGCCGCGATCGATGCCTTCATCGCAGAACACACGCCCGACAAGACCCGGGGCAAGTGGCGAAGTCGGCTCAAGAAGCCGCCTGTGTTCGATTTCGATGAATCCAAGACCTACACGTGGAAGCTAGACACCAATCAGGGCGAGATCCGGTTTCGCATGTTGCCAGGCGTCGCGCCGATGCATGTCAGCAGCACGTTCTACCTCACTCGCCTGGGTTTCTACGACACGTTGAAATTCCACCGCGTGATCAAGGGCTTCATGGCTCAGGGCGGGGATCCCCTCGGACGAGGCACCGGGGGACCCGGCTACCGGTTCGGCGGCGAGTTCAGCGAGACGGTCGTCCATGATGCAGCCGGCATGCTGTCCATGGCGAATTCGGGACCCGGAACCGACGGAAGCCAATTCTTCATCACCTTCCGAGCAACCCCGCATCTCAACAACAAACATACGCTCTTCGGAAAGGCGGAATCCGAAGAGAGCCTGGCGACGATCAAACAGATGGAAAGCCTGGCCAGAGGTCGGGGTCAGCGAAACTCGAGTCCCATCGAACCGATCGTGATCAAGAAGGCCACGATTTTGATCGAGTAGTACCCAGACGCGCGGGCTCTCGCGGACGCCCATCGATACACGAGTACCGTGGCCGCCCCGCGACCGCGAGGATTACGACCACAGCATTAGTCGAAACTCTGAAAGATCCCGTGCCGTCCGATCGAGAAGCGATCGGATGTCGTCTCGCCCACCGCCGGCTCACCGGCTCCGCCGCCGCCGTAGAGACGATCTCGCAAGAGCGGTAGAACCTCATCGCTGGATCGACCCGGCAGGACGAGACCACGCACCACGAGGGTCGGATGAAATCGCGATGCGTCCTCGATTCCAGCCTCGAAGGGAGAGAGGTCGATTCGATCCACGGCTCCTCCAGCGCGCAGCGCGTCTTCGACTCCGCTCGCCTTCGTGCGCGACGAGTCGCTGGCGAGATCGACGACGAAGAGGAAGCGACTGCCGCCTCTGGACTTCCGCTTCGAATCGAAATACCCGATCGATTGGTCCAATCGCTGTTGAAGGTCGCGGGCCGTCCCGGGGACAGGCGGCTCGTCGTGTTCTGGATCGAGCCATTTTTCCTCGCCCGAAAAGAGCGCCATCGCCAGCTTGCCCTGACTGATGGTGCGGACTTTGGATTGGCTCCTCTCCAGATCGATCAACTCGATCGTGACGTCGCTCTGCCAGTTCGACAGCCGCCGATCGCCGGTCGAGGAGTCGCCCGCGATTCCACGCGTACTGCGCTGTGGCAGCAGCACCTGGATGGCACGAAGCCCTTTTGGAATCTTCCCATCGAGTGCCTCGTAGGCGCTTGCTTCGCGGTAGAGAACATCGCCCTGCTCGAAGCGCATTCCCGAAATCGCACCCGCAAACGAAAGCGGCACCGGCCAGACCATGCCGGGGAAAAACTCCAACTCGGACAGGGTCGCGGCGCCGCCTGAAGCCCGCTCAGAACGCCGCTCAGCCACGAGTCAGCCACCCATCCCGAAGGGAACCCAGGTGTGAATGAACAATTAACATCCCTTTGGGAAATTGTTGAGGGTCCATCGAAGTACTTGATTTCACTTCAGAAACTCCCGTTTTTCAAAATCGGTCGAGGCCAAAAGTTGACATCGGCTTCGACTTTCGACGATAAACCACTCCGCGTCAGCAAACCGCCTACCTGGAGGAATCATCGTGGCCGCGCAAGTCGCCCCCCTCAGCTCTCCCAATCCCCTTGGATCCAACGCCGAAGCCGCCGCCACCGCACCCACGACCAGCCCTCCAATGACCTCGACCTCGAATCCGAGCCATTCCACGGTACCCACCGGCCCCACTGCGCAAGATTCAATGACAGCTACAGCAATCAGCGAACCCCAACATCCCCTTTCGATGGAGGGTTCGGCAGCTCTAGCCATGGCGCCGGCAGCACTAGACCCGGCTCTCCAACTGTCTCCACAAGATGACATGGATTTCCTGCTTCATCCGATGGAAGTGGCCAGGGGGCGAAAGGCCGCGGAAAATTACCTCAGCACCTGCCGAAGCGACGAGAGTCGCCGGTTCGCCGAAGAGGCGCTCGAAACGCTCGCTACGGTGATCAGCGGCGGACATTGCGACAGTCTCGAGTTTCCCTGGCAACAAGTCCGCCCGTTTCATGGCGCCGCGGCACTGACGATCCTGAAGGAACGGGGTGCCCCGGCGAAAATCGAAGCGCTTCGCTGCCGGCGAGATTCCACGCGTAGCTATCGAGTCGTTCCCGAGAGCTATCCGGCCGGCCAGAGGCAAAAAATTCGATCGACCCTCACCAAGGTCATCGCCGAATGCTCCGAGCTCGGCTTCGTCTCCAACGCGGAAGAGAGCCCTACCGAAACCCACGCCTCGAACACCAAGGCAGCCGCCAAGAAAAACCGAACCGCGGCCGGCCGACTGCTCGGCGACGGCGAGCTACGTGCCTTGAGCGCGGCTTGCTCTGCCTTCAGCAATGCCGAAGGGAGTCGAGATGCCGCTTTCTTCGCGCTCGTCAACTGCGGCCTCAAGATTGCGGAGATCACCGGCTTGACCATCGACAGTGTTCGCTTCAGCAGTAAAACCGGCGTCTGCAGCATCGTGTCCCAGAGCGGCAGCAAGGGCGCGCGACGTGTCGAGTTGAGCAATGACGAATTGATTGGCCTCGAAGACTGGCTGGACTACCGGGGCAATGGGGATGGCCCGCTGTTGTGTACGCTTGGTCGTGCTGGCAAGATCGAAGGCAAGCGGCTGACGATCGCGCTGCTCAAAGAACTCTGTGAACGACGTGGGAAGCAAGCCGAGGTCACCCCGTTCGTTCCGAATGATCTGAGTCGAAGCGCTGAATCGCTCACTCAGCATCGCAAGGCGGCGAAGAAGAAGGCTGCTAAGGAATCACGCTCGGTTCCGACCTACGCAGAACGAGCCCTCTTTGACGTCGTCCCCAATGAGAGCGAATTTCAGGGCGAAGCGATCCGATTCCCGTTTCTGGGCCTGGGCCTCTAGACCGCTCGCGGGACAACCAAAGAGCCACTCCGTAGCCAAACCACCCTGCCGAGAAATCGTTCGCTCAAGCCGCCGGCTCGACCGCCGATGCGATCGACAGGTGGGGAGAGTCGGATGGGACAATGGAGACAGGCCAACACGGGCGTGCAGCGCTACCAGAGAGTCGCGACCACGGTCCCCGTTCGAATCTCAACCGTCGATCCCGAGACCGATCCCACAACGGGCAAGACATTCTTTCGCAGCACTGAAGAGACGACGGCCAACTTTTCACAAGGCGGCGCGTACCTGCGATCGTGGGAACCTCTGGAGGCCGGTCGCTGCGTCATCGTCACCCTCGACCTTCCGAAATCCGAGGAACTTCAGCTGAGTGCCCGAGTCGTCTGGACGCGTCGCGAGCTCCGACCGGCGGCGTGCGAACAGATCGAAGAGCCCGGCTACGGCGTGGAATTCTATGGCCTCTCGAAGCGAGAGCTCGCCGTCCTCGATCGCCTGATGGATAACCTGGACTCCAAGCCGTCGTCGTCGGCTTCGTCGAGCCGCACGAAGCCGACCGCGCAAGCCTGAATTCAGATCTTGAATCCGCTGACTCAAATTGGTGGGTGACGCTGTACGCCGAGGCAAGTCCTCGCCCGGGTTTCGAGAAGACCGATTGCTACAGGCCGTGGCGAACGACCGCGATCATCGTGAGTCGGGCTCTTGCTCGATCCGCGCTGCGCGGAGGGTGGCCGGAAACAAGAAAGCCCCCGCCTGAAACAGACCGGGGCTCAAAAATCTAGAGAAGCAATCTACCAGCGGCCGCCGGCACCGCCATCGCCGCCACCGCCGCCACCGCCGCCGCCGCCGCCGCCGC
>CAWLAJ010000018.1:0-30181 GCA_963854795.1 Deltaproteobacteria bacterium UBA4427
GTGGACGGCTAGTGAAGCAGATCCAGATAGGCCTGCGACTGCGATCCCCATTCCCCATAGGGTGCCTTGTCGGTCGCCTGTCGAAAATGAACGACCGCCCGATCCCGACGACCGAGCCCGACGTAGACCTCTCCGAGTCGGAAATGGGCCGCGCTCAACCCCGACGCACTGAGACGACCGGACTCGAGAGCGCGGTCGAGGATCTTGATCGCGGCGAGGGTCTTTCCTTGTTTGGCTCTCAGAATGCCCAGATTGAGCAGTGCGGGTCCGAAGCGCGGAAAGAAGTCGAGGGCTTCCTCGAAATAAGCCGATGCTTCGGCAAACCGACCCAACTGAAGGAGCGCCCAGCCACAATTGGTCAGCGGCTGCCAGGGCCTCGAAAAGGTGGGATCCTCGGCCAGCGCTTCGCAGTGCGGGAGGGACTCCTCGTAGCGACCCAATTGCAAAAACAAGCCAGAGAGATTCAGTCGGGCGGACTGTGTCGTTATGGAGCTTTCCTCCGAATCAGAGAGCTCGATCGCGTCGAGGAAAAAGGCCTCGGCCTCGGCGGTCCTGCCCTTCCGACGATAGGCCTCGCCAAGCCACAAATGTGTGACCGGGTCGCTCGGATCGATCTTCATCGAGGCGCGAAGCTCCCGAATCGCCATCGCGGTTCGACGCGAGGAGAGATAGTCGATGCCGAGATCGCGCTTGGCGACACTCTGCTTCACCCGAGACGATGTCTCGAAGGACGAACCGCTCCGTGTCGTCGTCACGCATCCTGTGGCCGCGAAAAGGATCGCGACCAGGAAGACCCCGATCAAAGCACGTCCCCGACTTGAATTGTGTTCCGATTGATTTTTCATGGCCATCTATCCTCCAGCGAGTTCAGCAAGCGCAAGCTTCAGAAACTCGACAGCAGTCGTGCGAGAAAAGGAACGCGTTTGGGTCCTTCGCGGCGAATTCGAACCAGTGGGATGCGACCCAGCTCGGAGCCCCCACCCGTCGTGGACCCGGTCTGCTCGCCGCTGTCTTCGCTGGACGCGCCTGGAGCCCGGTTTCGAAATTTCGAGAGCTGAGTCTGGGCTGGAACCTCGGCGGCTTCCGGGGCAGCCGGTGCAGCGGGTGGCTCGACGCGGAGCGCGTCGGGCATGACCGGCTCCGCTTTCGGGCTGACTTCCTCGCTCGAGGCTTCGTCTGCAATCGCCGCCGCCTCGAGATCGAGCGACATTTCGGGGATCTCTCCTTCACTGGCGACTGCAACGTCGTCGAGCACCAGTTCAGGAATCTCTGGCAACGACGGTTCTTCACCGGGGGGCTCCACTCGGGATGAACTGTTGGCGGGGTCGAGAATCGACTTACCGGTGGCGGGTTGGGACGGCACGACTCGAGGCAGCGTCGGCATGTCGAGGTCGCCCATCAATCGTCCCCAGAGCGCCATCGCCTGGGATCGACCCTGACCGCCGGGAACAGCGTCGACCATGTCTTCGTCGAAGAGAAAACCCAGGCGCTCTGCACTTGCCAGACCGGATTCGAGAGCGTCCGCCACCGGAACACTGGCGTCGAGTGGTTCCTGGTTCTTGAACACGACGACCTGGCCACCCTCGTTCGAACGAATCCCGATTGCCAACCCGATGCCGCCATACTCCTCCGCGAAAACGACGATTGCGGCACGAGCGGGCCCAACGGGCAGAAACGTGACGTTCAGGACCGGCGCGTTCATCGCCGGGCAGAGCGCGAGAAGACTCGCCTCCGAAAGCGGCAAGGGTTCAGACAGACGTCGAAACATGGATCCTGCATCGGCCTCGCCGGCAGAATCTTGAGCCTCGCGAGCCGGCAGCCCGAACCGGAAGGCGCTGGCTTGTCTCGCCATTTTGGGATCGCTCAGACGCACGATGCCAGCCGGGGCCGAGACCTTTCGCACGGCCGCGAGAGGGATACAATCCCCCAAGGCGACGACCGATTGGGGTAGGTTGGACCCTCTCACATGCAGCGCCCCACCGAGACACGCGTCGGCAGTCCGTCGACTCCGTGTAGGATCACACAGGACCACTTAGAACCACTTAGAACCACTTAGGACCACTCAAGACCACAATGCCCAGATCTATGTGCCAGTCGGGTTCTTTAGCGATTCGAGCCTCCCGAGAAAACTCCAGCCCGTCGAGAGATCAATCCGCGTGACGCCCAACGATCGCGAAAAAAAATCGGCGCCCAAGAACGATTCCCCGCTCAAATCCTCCGAAAGGATCGAGGGCGTTGCGATCCGGTTCGCCGGTGATTCGGGCGATGGCATGCAGCTGACGGGAACAAAATTCACCGACGAAACCGCGCTCGCCGGAAATGACCTTTCGACCTTTCCCGATTTCCCCGCCGAAATCCGCGCTCCCGCCGGAACGATGGCCGGCGTCTCGGGTTTCCAGATCCATTTCTCGAGCATCGATATCCACACACCGGCGGATCAACCGGACGTGCTGATCGCGTTCAATCCCGCCGCTCTTCGAGCAAACGTGGACGACGTCAAGCCGAACGGAATGGTGATCGTCAACATCGATTCGTTCAACCAGAAGGCCCGCTCACGCGCCGGCTACCTCGAAGATCCATTGCCCGATCTTCGCGACCGTTTCCAGCTGGTCGAAGTCCCGTTCACGACGCTCAACCGCGAAGCTCTCCAAGGTCTCGACCTGAGCCAGCGCGAAATCGATCGCTGCAAGAATTTCTTCGCGCTGGGCGTACTCTGCTGGCTCTACGGGCGGCCGATGGAAGCGACCGAGCGATGGCTTGGCGGGAAGTTCAAGGGTGACGTGCTCGAGGGCAACGTCCGAACGCTTCGCGCCGGTCACGCATTCGGCGAGACGACCGAACTCTTCCCCGTCTCCTTCGTGGTCCCCGCGGCGAAGATCGAATCCGGAACCTATCGAAACATCACCGGAAACCAGGCGCTGGCCTGGGGCATCGTGGCCGCCGGCGTCCAGATGGAACGCAACGTCTTCCTCGGCGCCTATCCGATCACGCCGGCCAGTGACGTTCTCCACGAGGTGGCCCGCTACCGGCATTTTGGTGTGAAGACCTTCCAGGCCGAAGACGAGATCGCCGCCATTTCTTCGACGATCGGTGCCTCCTTCGCTGGCCAACTCGCCGTCACCGTCTCGAGCGGCCCGGGATTCATCCTGAAACAAGAAGCCCTCGGCCTGGCCGTAATGGTCGAACTCCCGCTCGTCGCGATCGACGTCCAGCGAGCCGGCCCTTCGACGGGCTCTCCGACCAAGACGGAACAGGGCGACTTACTAGCGGTTCTCTATGGCCGGCATTCAGAGAGCCCGATCCCCGTGATCGCGCCCTCTACCCCCGGAGACTGCTTTCACACGATGCTCGAAGCGTTTCGCATGGCCGTGAAGTACATGACACCCGTCATCGTGCTCAGCGACAGCTTTCTGGCCAACAGTTCCGAGCCCTGGCTGATCCCGGATGTCGATGCGCTCGAACGCTTTCCGGTCACGCATGCGACGGTGCCCGAGGTCGGCGAATTCCAACCCTACTCCCGCCACCCCGAAACGCTCGCACGCCCCTGGGCCATTCCGGGAACCAAGGGTCTCGAGCATCGCATCGGTGGACTGACCAAAGAAGACATCACCGGGAACGTCGTCTATGACGCCGACAACCACGGAAAGATGAACCGACTGCGCAAAGAAAAAATCGCGGGCATCGCGAAAGATCTACCGCCCATCGAAGTCGATGGTCCAGCCGAAGGTGAAATTCTCGTCATCGGCTGGGGCGGGACGCTCGGACCGATTACTGCCGCTGTCGAATCCCTTCGCGAGGAAGGTCTTTCCGTTTCGAGGATTCACCTGCGACATCTGAACCCGTTTCCGAGCGATCTGGGCGACGTTCTTCGGCGCTTCGAGAACGTCTTGCTACCGGAACTCTCGGACGGGCATCTCGCGATGCTCTTGCGGGCGAAGTACCTGATCGACGTCAAATCTCTCCCGAAGATCGAGGGCCTACCGTTCAAGATCTCAGAACTCACGGAAGCGATCCGCGAGTTGCATACAGCATCGGCCTAGCATCCCAAAGGGCCACGACTCAGCGTCCGAAAAAGAGGAGACATGCAATGGCAGCCGAACCGGTAGTCAAGCTCACACGCAAGGAATTCGTTTCCGATCAAGACGTCCGCTGGTGCCCGGGCTGCGGCGACTATTCCGTTCTCGCCAATGTGCAGCGCGTCATGCCCGACCTCGGGGTTCCCAGGGAAAACGTCGTGTTCGTCTCCGGGATCGGCTGTTCGAGCCGCTTCCCGTACTACATGAATACGTATGGCTTCCACACGATCCATGGACGGGCGCCCGCCTTCGCCACGGGGATCAAGGCCAGCCGCCCCGAACTCTCGGTCTGGATCGTCACCGGAGACGGCGACGGCCTGTCGATCGGCGGCAACCATCTCCTTCACTCGATCCGCCGAAATATCGACACTCAGATCCTGCTCTTCAACAATCGAATCTACGGCCTGACGAAAGGTCAGTACTCCCCGACTTCAGAGGTCGGCATCAAAACCAAGTCGACGCCGCAGGGATCGATCGATCACCCCGTCGATCCGATCGCCTTTGCGTTGGGTTGTGGAGCGACCTTCATCGCGCGAACGATCGACGTCGACGCCAAGCACATGCAGGTCATCTTGAAGCGTGCGCACGAACACAAGGGCACGGCTTTCATCGAAATCCTGCAGAATTGTCCGGTCTTCAACGACGGCATCTGGGATGACGTGCAGGACCGGAAATCCAGAGCCCAGGCGGCCCTCGTCCTGGAGCACGGCAAGCCCCTGGTATTCGGGACGCTGGACAATCAGAAGGGAATCGTTTTCAAGGACGGCATCCCGAGCGTCATCGATCTCGCCGAAGGCGATGACCCGATCGAGCGGGGCGTGGTGGTTCACGACGAGCGACCGCAAGCGTCTTCTTACGCGGGCGTACTGGCGACTCTGCGCCGACCTGAATTCCCGCTGCCGGTCGGCGTGTTTCGCGCCGTCGAGAAGCCGACGTACGAAGCGATGCTGCAGGACCAGGTCGACTCGGCGGTGTCTCAGCTCGGCGCCGGAGACCTTCGGAAGTTGCTTCATTCCGGAGATACCTGGCAGATCTAGCGCGCGAGCGCTGCACGACGACCCGACCGGTCGTCCCCGACACGCGCCCTTGCTTGAATCCGCGCCAGTGGATTCCTGGAGATTCCATGAGCGAAGCCATCGACGAAAATCCGACTCGCTCTGTGGGGCAGGCCCAGGCCGATCCCTATTCGATTCCGCTGGAAAAGATCGACGTTTCGGATTCCGAGCTCTTCGCGACCGACACACTCTGGGGCTATTTCGAGCGTCTGCGCAAGGAAGATCCCGTCCACTATTGTGCGAAAAGCGAATTTGGACCCTACTGGTCGGTCACGCGCTTCAACGACATCGTCACGGTCGAGAAGGATCCAAAAACGTTTTCTTCGGCCAAGAGCATCGTACTCCCCGACCCGGATCCGGAATTTCCGCTCGAAACCGGCTTCATATCAATGGACGGGGTCCTAACCACCTCGCCCAGCGCAACGTGGCCCAACCGGTGTTGTCTCCGCGCAATCTCAAGGTGCTCGAGCCGCTGATTCGGGAGCGGGTGATCGAGATCCTCGATGACCTGCCGTTAGGCGAGACTTTCGATTGGGTCGATCGCGTGTCCATCGAGCTGACGACCGGCATGCTCGCGACACTCTTCGACTTCCCCTACGACCAGCGACGCAAGCTCACCCATTGGTCGGACGTCGCGACAGCAGGCCCGGAACAGCTGGCCGCCATGGGGCTAACCGAAGAAGATGGAAGAGCCGTGCTACTCGAGTGTCTCGAGACCTTCATGGGCCTTTGGACGACGCGCGAGAACGCTCCCGAGAGCGACCGTCTCGACCTGGTGACGGCGCTGGCCAACGGCGCGGCGACCGAGAACATGAATCCGATGGAATACCTCGGCACGCTCGTGCTGCTGATCGTCGGAGGCAACGACACGACGCGAAACTCGATCAGTGGCGGCGTCCTGGCCCTGAACGAGAATCCAGCGGAATATCAAAAACTACGGGACAACCGCGAGCTGATTCCAAATATGGTCAGCGAGATGATTCGCTGGCAGACGCCGCTCGCTCACATGCGACGAACGGCGACGCGCGATACGGAACTCGCCGGCAAGCAGATCAAGAAGGGCGACAAGGTCGTCATGTGGTACGTCTCGGGCAATCGGGACGACACGGTCATCGACCGCGCGAACGAATTCCTCATCGACCGCAAGAGCGCACGCCAGCATCTGTCCTTCGGATGGGGCGTGCATTTCTGTGTTGGCAGCCGTCTCGCCGAGATGCAGCTGCGCATCCTCTGGGAAGAGGTGATGGAGCGACACCGCAAGGTCGAAGTGGTTGGCGAACCCATTCGTGTCCGCTCCGCGTTCGTGAAGGGCTTCGAAAAACTACCCGTCCGCGTCCACCCATGGTAGTTGAGCGCGGTCGAGTCGCTCTGCGCGGGAAGTCCTAGCCCTCCAAACCCGGTGCGGCCTGCGCGAGCGTCTCACCAATTTCTGCCGGCGAAGGCGAAACCGCGACCCCGTTCGCTTCGAGCGCGGCGATCTTGTCGGAGGCCTTGCCCTTACCACCGGCAATGATCGCGCCTGCGTGTCCCATGCGCTTTCCGGGCGGAGCGTTCTGTCCGGCGATGAAGGCTGCGACGGGTTTGTTCATGTTCGACTTCACGAACTCAGCCGCTTCTTCCTCGGCGGAACCGCCGATTTCACCGATCAGGACAACGGCTTTTGTGTCGGGATCCGCCTGGAAGAGCGCCAGCGCATCGATGAAGTTCGTTCCGATGACCGGATCGCCGCCGATGCCCACACACGTCGACTGACCGATTCCGAGGCGGGAGAGCTGGTCTACGGCTTCATAGGTGAGCGTCCCCGAGCGAGAGATGACGCCGACAGGGCCCGGCTTCGTGATCTGCGCGGGCATGATGCCGATTCGACATTGTTCGGGCGTCACGACGCCGGGACAATTCGGGCCGAGGAGTCGGGTTCGACTCTCCCGAAGAGCGGCTTTGGCCCGCGCCATGTCGAGAACCGGAATCCCCTCCGTGATACAGACCGTGAGGTCCAACTCGTTCTCGGCCGCTTCGAGGATTGCATCGGCGGCGCCCGGCGGTGGCACGAAAATCACCGAAGCGTTCGCGCCGGTTTCGGCGACAGCCTCAGCGACCGTATTGAAGACGGGAATGCCTTCGATTTCCTGGCCCCCCCTGCCCGGATGAACTCCGCCGACGACTTGTGTCCCGTATTCTCGAGAGAGTCCGGCGTGAAAGGTGCCCATCCGACCCATCCCCTGGATCAGCAGCCTCGTATTCTTGTCACACAGAATCGCCATCTCAGGCTGCTCCCTTCACGGCGGCGACGGCAAGCTCGCCGGCCTCCTTGAGCGTCTCGGCTGAAGTAATGTTCAGATCGGACGCGGCGAGAATGGCTCGACCTTCCGCCGCCATCGTTCCCTGGAGTCGGACCACGAGCGGCACGCCCACACCGAGATCGGCCGCGGCCGCCACGACCCCCTCGGCGATCAGATCACAGCGTACGATACCGCCGAAGATGTTGACCAGGATCGCCTCGACGTTCTCGTCTCCGAGAATCAGCTTGAATGCTTCCTTCACCTTCTCTTTGTCGGCCCCACCGCCCGCATCGAGGAAGTTGGCGGGTTGCCCGCCGCAATAGTGAATCATGTCGAGCGTCGCCATCGCCAGCCCGGCGCCGTTCACCATGCAGCCGATGTTTCCGTCGAGCCCGACGTAGGCGAGATCGATTTCGTTTGCCGCACGCTCGCGGGCGTCTTCTTCATCTGGATCACGCAGAGCTGCGATTTCCGGATGTCGATAGAGCGCGTTGTCGTCGAAATTGAGCTTTCCGTCGAGCGCAAAGAGATCGCCCTCGGTGGTCAAGACGAGGGGATTGATTTCGACCTGGGAGCAGTCCTTCGCCAGATAGAGGTCGAAGAGTCCGCGCACGAAGGGCACGAATTTCTTGACTTGTTCCGCGGCGAAACCGAGCTGATAGCCAAGATCGCGGATCTGATAGTCACGCAGACCCACATTCGGATCGACGAGCGCCGTCAGGATCTTGTCGGGCGTCGCTTCGGCGACGACTTCGATTTCCATGCCGCCTTCGGTCGAAGCCACCAGTGCAAATTTCTCGGCCGCACGGTCGAAAAGGATCGCGAAATAGAGTTCGCTCTCGATATTCGAACCGGCTTCGACATAGACCTTTCGAACGAGCTTGCCCTCGGGCGGGGTCTGCGGCGTGTGCAGCGTCATGCCGAGAATCTCACTCGCCGCGGTCTTCGCTTCCGCCGGAGACTTCGCGATCTTGACGCCGCCGCCCTTTCCTCGCCCGCCCGCATGGACCTGCGCCTTCACGACGACGATGGGCGTGCCCAGCTGTCGGGCTGCGCGCTCCGCCTCTTCGGGAGTCGTCGCGAGTTCGCCATCGGGAACGGCGACGCCGAACTCCCGAAAGAGCGCTTTGGCCTGATACTCATGAACGTTCATCTTCGCTCCATCTCCTCAACAGATCGGAGGGGAATGCACTGCGAGAGCCGCAACGCATGCCGATCCGCCTGGCACTTTCTTCGCTTCTAGAGTTCGAGTTGCGATACGAGCGTCCGCACATGCTCGACGGAGGCGTCGAAGCTGGTGCGTTCTTCTTCATTGAGTTCGACTTCGATGATGCGTTCGAGCCCACTCCCGCCGATCACACAAGGCACACCGACATAGAGACCATCGACTCCGAATTCCCCCTCACACAGACAGGCACAGGCCAGCACGCGCTTCTGATCTCGGAGAAAAGACTCCGCCATCTCGAGCGCCGAGACCGCGGGTGAGACGAAGGCGGACCCGGTTTTCAAGAGACCCACGACCTCGCCACCCGCCTTCTTGGTCCGTTCCACGATCGCTTCGATCCGCTCTTTCGAAATCAGCTTCTCAATCGGAATTCCGGCCACGGTGCAATAGCGAACCAGTGGCACCATCGTGTCGCCATGACCCCCGAGAACGAGCGCAGTCACGTCTCGGACCGAAACATCGAGCTCCCAGGCCACGAAGCTTCGGAACCGTGTCGAATCGAGCACGCCGGCCATACCGACGACGCGGTTCTTCGGAAACCCCGAAACTTCCTTGAAGGTGTAGACCATCGCATCGAGAGGATTGGAGATCACGATGACGAAAGCGTCCGGCGCGTTGTCTCGAACGCCGACGGCGACTTGTTTCATGATCGAGAGATTCGTTTCGAGCAGGTCGTCTCGGCTCATGCCAGGCTTGCGAGCCAGACCGGCCGTAATGATCACGACATCGGCGCCCGCGATGCCGGCGTAATCGTTTGTGCCTTCGATCTTGGCGTCACTCCTCATCAAGGGCGATGCCTCGGCCATGTCGAGCGCTTTGCCCTGCGGCAATCCTTCGACGACATCGAAGATGACGACGTCGCCCAACTCGCGGTAGGCGGCCTGCTCTGCGAGCACGCCCCCGATATTTCCGCCGCCGATCAATGCGATCTTCGGCCTGGTCCTGTTTGCTCCAGACATGGGAATCCCTCCGAATTCATTTGAATTTCATTCTCGCGTCGGCTGCGGTCGGATGCGAAGCGACAGCTCGTCGAGCTGTTGCGCGTCCACCGAAGACGGCGCTTCCATCAAGAGATCCTGACCACGCTGGGTCTTTGGGAATGCGATGACTTCACGAAGATTGTCGACACCCGCGAGTGTCATGACCCAACGGTCGAAACCGAAGGCGAATCCACCATGCGGAGGGGCTCCGACATCGAGGGCGTTCAGCAGAAAGCCGAAGCTCTTGTCCATTTCGTCGTCGTCATAGCCCATGATCGCCAGGATCTTGCGCTGGATGTCGCTTCGGTGGTTACGGAGACTGCCCGAACCGAGTTCGACGCCGTTCAGCACCACGTCATAATGAGTCCCACGCACCTTCGCAGGCTCGCTGTCCAAGAGCTCGAGATCTTCTTCGATCGGTGCGACGAAGGGCTGATGCACATGCGTCAGGCCTCCATCGCCATCGTCTTCGAGCAACGGAAAATCGACGATCAGCAGTGGATCCCATTCCCGTCCGTCGACCCGACCGAGGCGACGGCCGAGATCCTCGCGCAGACGGGAGAGAATCGTGTTCGCGCGATCCGCGACGTCGGCCTGGAAAAAGATCACCATGCCCGGCTCGGCCTCACAGCGCTCGCGAATCGCATCCTTCTCCACATCGCCCAGGAACTTCGTGATGGGAGACTTCCACGAGCCGTCTTCCTCGACGCGAATCCAGCCGAGTCCGCGCGCGCCAAGTTCCTTTCGAACGAGCTTCTCGAGTCGGTCGATCTCGCCCCGCGACAATTCCTTGGCATTCGCGATCGGCAGCGCCTTCACGATTCCCCCGGACTCCGCGACACCCCGAAAAGCCTTGAACTCGCTGTTCATGAAGACATCGGTCAGATCGACGAGTTCGAGCAGGATCCGCGTATCCGGGCGGTCGCAACCGAAGCGACTCATCGCCTCGGCGTAGGTCATGCGCTTGAAGGGCGCCTCGAGTTCGACGCCACACGCGCGGCAACCCTCGACCATCACGCGTTCGAGCACGGTCAGGATCTCTTCGACGCCCACGAAGGAGAGTTCGAGATCGATTTGGGTGAATTCGAGCTGGCGATCGGCACGCAGATCTTCATCCCGAAAGCAACGAGCAATCTGGTAGTAGCGTTCACAGCCGCCGATCATGAAGAGCTGCTTCATGATCTGCGGTGACTGCGGCAGCGCATAGAAGTCGCCGGGCTGAAGGCGGCTGGGCACCAGGAAATCGCGCGCGCCTTCCGGGGTCGCCCGCGTCAGCATCGGTGTCTCGATCTCGAGAAAGCCCTGTTCCGAAAGCGATTCGCGAACGGCTCGACTGAGGTCATGTCGAATCTGGAGAGCGCGTTGGAGTGGCGGCCGTCGCAAGTCGTGCAAGCGATACCGCAGCCGAATCTGCTCGTCGACCTCGATTTCCTCTTCGATCGCAAAGGGCGGAACGGTGGCCGAGTTCAAGATGCGCAGCTCGCGCACATTGACCTCGATCGTTCCGGTCGGCATGTTTGGATTGATCGTTTCGTCGCTTCGGCTCTCGATCTCGCCTCGAACCATCAAGACCCATTCGGATCGAAGCAAATGGGCGCGAGTGTGGGCTTCTGGGGCGGACTCGGGGCGGAAGACGACTTGAACGATTCCCGTGCGGTCGCGAAGATCGACGAAGATGACGCCGCCGTGGTCGCGTCGACGGCCGACCCAGCCGGCCAGAATGACCTCGTCTCCAACCGCCGCGCTCATCACGTCGCCGCAGCTATGGCTGCGACGCATGCTTCCCATTCCATCGAGCGGGGCGCTCTGCGTGCTCATCGGGGCTCCTGCGAATGCCGACTCGGTCGGGGCAACCCGGTCCTCCGAAACCAGCCGACTCGGTCTTCGCCGGTGAAGTCGCCGCCGCACCTTCGCGAAGTGTCCGAATCAAGAAAAACGTTTTGAAATCGGCCGGTTGGATAGCAACGGCTCAGGCGACTGTCAATTAAGAGTTGCGCTCCAGAAGCCCGTCAAGCGGTCGACTCGCCGGTCGGACCGTTCGAATCCGCTAGCTCCTCGGCTGAAGTGACGCGATTTCTCCCCTCACTCTTTGCGCGGTACATCGCCTTGTCGGCGGCATCGAGGAGCGTCTCGCGGTCTTCCCCATGCAGGGGACAAGTCGCCACCCCGATCGAGATCTTGAGCCGCAACGTTCCTTCGTGTCCCGCTTCGAAAAGATGCGCCTCCACCCGTTTTCGGATGCGCTCGGCAATCCGCATCGCGACACCGTGTTCCGTGTCGACGAGCAAGATCGTGAATTCATCGCCGCCATAACGTGCCAGCGTATCAACCTGACGAACGCATTCCCCGAGCAACTGGGAAAGGACCCGCAGTGTGCTCGAACCGATCAAATGTCCGTGAACATCGTTGACCTTCTTGAAGCGATCCAGATCGAGAAACAGGACCGAGAGCGGATTGCCATAGCGTGCGGCCCGCTGAATTTCGTTGTCCGCCGTCGCCAGCAGGTAGCGGGCATTGTAGACGCCAGTCACATCATCGATGAACGCCCTTTCCTTGGCGTTGTGGTAGCGCTCCGCGGTGGCCAGCGCGGCGCAGGTCCGGCGGGCGATCGTGCGTGCCGCTTCGAGGTCGGATTCGTCGAATCGCCGACCTTCCGAGAGAATCCAGGCGTGCCCGACCTCGCGTTCATCGCCCCGTAGCGGCACAGACAAGAGCGCGCCCGGGGACTCCAGGCCCACGCGACCCAGGGCGTGATGCAGAGGACCCCACGGCACGACGCTGACATCGCCTCGGCCCATCGTCGATTCGAGCGATTTCTCATCCAGGAGAACCCGAATCAGATCGTCGCGCACGAGTTCCGAAAATCCCCGAGCGGCCACCGCCGCGCTTCGGGGCGCCGGGCTCGGAGAAAAGAACGCGATGCCTCGAAGACACGACAATCGATCGAGCAGTAGCTCCAGAGCCATCGGGTAGAGCTTGCCGGGGTCGAGGCACGAGGCGAGCGGTTCACAGGCGCGCTCGGTCTTGAGCTGTGCGCGCAGCTTCGATTCCTCTCGTTCGGCTTCGAGCAGCTGAGCGACGATCTGCGTCGCCATCGGAAGTGCTTCGGCCTGCGCCATCGGCAGCCGGTAGATTGCGAGATCCACGACTTCGGAAGTCGCGGCCAGCGTCCGGCTATCGGCGGAGGCGATGGCGTCCGACAGGGCGATGCGGGCGATCGCCGCCCCGGGCCGATCCCATTGTGACCACACCGGGTCTTGCAGGATGGCGTCGGCCTCCGAGCCCAGAGCGATCAAGACCAGGTGGGGGGCGCCAACCGAAGAGTCCGCCGCAGCGGCGGCCGAATCAAAAAACGCGCAGGAAAACCGAGCGCCCTGTCCACACGCGGCCAGACCCTGCACGAGTTTCGCCACGATTCCCGCCGAGCCGTCGCCAACGACCAACGCGGGAATCGGGATCGACGGATCTGCCGGCGACATCACAGACTCCTCCCCGAAGGGTGCGCAAATCGGAAATCCATCCCGATGGGAATACTCTCGATATCGGAATAGAGAGTGACGGCCTTGAGCCTGCGTGTCGATGCCACGCGGGCCGGTACGACGTCCATCACGCTCACGGTTCTCGCTGAGCGAGCAGCGGTCTCGGTGTGGGATTCAGCCAGCTGAGACCCCCATCGCGGCTTCGCAGGATCCGACCTTTGTCCCCGACCACGATCCCGGTCTCTCCGCTGGGCGAAAATGCAATGGCGCGCAACGGGTCGAAATGAGGGGTCAGCCATTCTCCATCCAGGGATTCCCAATGTCGTCCGCCGTCCCGCGAGATCCACAATCCGCCCTGGGCGCCGACGGCGGCGACGCTCCGCGGCCCGATGGCCAGGGCGTGCAGATCGAAGGGGGTCGGCCGCGCGATGGTTTGCCAATGCTCGCCTCCGTCTTCGCTGCGAAGTACGGCGCCGGCCTCCCCGACCGCCAGACCCAGGCCCGATTCGTCAACCTGCACTGAACGCAAGCGCGTCTCGTCTCGAAGCTGAAGTCGAAGACTCGATTCCGGCGCCCCCCTCTCTTCCCAATAGGTTTCGAGGAAGCGTCCGTCATCGTCGAGATAGTCTTCGTAGTCCCAGGGTGGCGCGCCCAGCACGATGATGTTCTCCGGTGGGACCCGATTATCCTCGAGCACGGTTCGTACTTCCTGGATGCGACTCGCGACCAGATCGAAGAGCTCCGTCGGGTCGCGATACCTTCCGATCGATTCCAATTCCTCGGGACCAATTCTTGGCTCGAGGGTCCATTTCAGATATTCACGGTGTCGATTCTCGGAAACGAACCGCTCGAGGCGCTCTCGATTCACGTCGCTCAGCTCGACCCGACCGGTACCGAAGGCCATCGGCGAGAAGAGAGAAAAGTCCATCGGAATCTGAAGGTCCCAACTCTCCTCGAAGCTCTCGCGCGTTTCGAGGTCAGTTCCCGCGAGCCAACACCGACGCTCGACGTTGCGAGCGCAGAAGACATCTTCGAACGTGGAACCCTGCGCTCGATCGACGGGAGCCGCGGCACGAACCAGCTCCCAGCTCGCGCCATGATCGCGCGTCTGCAGGACGATTCCGTTCTCACCAAGAGCAACGGCATGCGCCGAGTCGATCGCGCTGATTCCGGATAATCGCATCGAGTCCGATGGCCCGGGGAGTCGCTGACGTCTCCAACGTTTGCCGCCGTCGTCGGTGCGAAGAATCACGCCGTCGCCGACGACCCAGCCGCGCTCCGCGTCCGCCATCGAAATCGCGCGCAGAGCCGAGACCACGGGAACGTGTGCGCGCGTCCATGACGCCCCGCCGTCCATGGTTCGATGGATCGGACCCGTTCGACTCACGATGATCGCGCGATCCTCCCCGGTCATGGCGATTGCGATCAGGTCGGTTTCGCGCCAGAGCTCTCGCGGACGAGCTTCGCGACGGTCGTCCTGACTGGAACACGCCAGCAGGAATGCCGCGAGCATCATCGCGGCGTAGAGCGACAACGATGGGGAGCGGTTCTTGTCCTCAGAGAGCACGCTGGGGGCCACCCGAAGGAGACCCGTGTGTTCAGGGCCTGGCAACCGGAAGTCGCATCAGGGTCACTCGACCCGCCGTCGAATCTTCGACGCAGATGACCTCACCGCCCATCGACGCCATCCCCTGCTGAACGATATCCGGTGGGAATCCCGTGGCGCTCCGACGATTCGAATCGGGCAGATCGACCAACGACACGACCACGGCGCGCGGTTGATCGCCGCCGAGCGTTCTCGCGAGAATCGTGAGCGGCTCGCCGGGCTTTGCCTCATCGACACGATGGCGCACGAGTTGGGTCAACAACCTTTCGAAGACGGCACTCGTCCCGGATACCCTCGGTAGATTCGGCGGCATCAGGACTTCGAAATCGATCTGACATTCCATGTCGTTCGAGAGACGATCGACGACCCGATGAATCGAGTTGCCGACGTCAAAGCGTCCCTGCTTCGGCTTGCCGCCGCGCGTGGCGACCTGCAATTCACGAAGCCATTTCTGCGCGCTCTCCGCCGAGCGTAGACCGCGATCGAGCAACACCTTCTGATCGTCGCGCAGCTGATTCTCGAAAGAGAGGGAGAGCATCTGGATCACCTGCACGACATCGGCGATGGGCTCCGAAATTTCATCGGCGAGACCTGTCACGTATTCTTCGTTGGATTGCTCTTCGAGCAGAACCATGACGACGCCCACGCGATCGTCTTCCGCCTCGATCGGCGAAGCCAATCCGACATAGGCGAAATCGCCCTCGCGGATCTGCAATCGGGCTGATTGACCGCGCTGCAGCACCTCGGCGGTCGCGCCCAGTACGACTTCTCGCGCCCCACCACCGAAGACCATGGCCAGTGGTTGCCCCATCGGATCGTCGCCGATCTGACAGAATCGACCCCGAAAGGCTGGGTTCGCGTAGACGATGCACCCATCCGGGTCTCCCACGAGAATCGGCGTCTGAAGATGAGCCAGCAGCGAGATGTCTTCGGCAGCGCTCATGCGTCTCCCCAACTGATGATGCCCGCCTGATGCATTCGCGACAGCGAGCGAAGCGCCTCGAAGCGATCCATACCGGACACCGAAACGAGATCACCGAGGGCCGTCATCCCGTCAATCATCGAGAGCAGGAAGCCGGCGCTCGGCGGCAGGTTCCGACTGTGAAGATCACTTGCAGCCCCGTCCACGAGACGGGCAACCTGCGAGAGATCGCCCAACTCCAAGCGGTAGCGCTGAAAAAGATTGGCCCGAAGCAATTCGATCATGGCCTCACATTCGAGGGTCGCTTCGGCTGGCGCGTTGGTCAGCAACTCGAGCGCTGCTTCGCCGTTTTCCGAACGAAGCAGGCGTCTGGCATCGTCGACGATCGACGGCGTTCCAGCCTCGGGCGATCCGCCACGAGGCTTGGTCCGACGGTCGGCGTCGCGCATGTAGTCGAGCGCCTCTTCGTTGCCGGGATCGATCTCGAGTGCCTCCGACCAGAGCAGAAATGCGCGAGCCACATCGCCCGTTCCATAGAGCTCGAGACCCTGTTGAAGCAGGGTGGAGACCTTCTTTTCCTTCGAATTCGAACCGTCCAACATTCTTTCGACCTCAGTCTCGGAGCTGAACCTCGTAGAGATCGTGCTCTTCGATGATTTCGTCGATTTCGACATCGGAGAGTGTTCCCGTCGAGCTCACAGTGATGGATTGTTCCTTGTCGGTCGCGAGATCCCGGGCCGACACGCTCACGATTCCGTTGGCATCGATATCGAAGCTCACCTCGACCTCGGGTTCTCCCTTCGGCGCGGGACGAATCCCGGAGAGCACGAACTCGCCCAAGAGATCGTTCTCCGCCGCCAGGTCGCTCTCGCCTTGCAACACGCAAATCTTCACCGCCGACTGATCGTCGCGAGTCGTCGTGAAGACATGACCCTTGCTGACAGGAACCGTCGTGTTGCGCTCGATCAGCCGTGCGAAGTGTCCGCCATAGGTGCCGATCCCGAGTGAGAGCGGCGTCACGTCGAGCAGCAGCATGTCGTTTTTCGAATCGAGCAACGCTGCGGCTTGCACAGCGGCACCGAGTCCCACGACTTCATCCGGGTTGACACCCCTGTGCGGTCGCTTTCCGAAATATTCCGTCACCCGACGCTGGACGAGTGGCATACGCGATTGGCCACCGACGAGAACGACCTGGTCGATGTCCGAAGCCTGCACACCAGCATCGACGCAGCATTGCTCTACGCTCTTCAACGTCCCTTCGACGACGTCATGCACGAGGCTCTCGAGGTTCTCCCGCGTCAACTCGAATTTGAGATGACGCGGTCCCTCTGAATCACTCGCAATGAAGGGCAGATTGATTTCGACGACATCGCGCATCGAGAGATCACATTTCGCCTTCTCCGCCGCGTCCTTCAGTCGTTGAAGCGCCATCGTGTCGGAGCGAAGATCCATGCCCTCGCTCTCTTCGAACCATTCCACGAGATGTTGGACGATGCGACGATCGAAATCTTCGCCGCCCAGGAAGGTATTGCCCGAGGTCGCCAGCACTTCGACCACACCATCGGACATGTCGAGGATCGAAATATCGAAGGTGCCACCACCGAGATCGTAGACGGCGATCTTCTCTTCGCCGGGCCGATTCATTCCATAGGCGAGCGCCGCCGCGGTCGGCTCATTGATGATGCGCAGCACCTCGAGGCCCGCGATCTTTCCGGCATCCTTCGTACATTGACGCTGGGAGTCATTGAAATAGGCGGGCACCGTAATGACGGCTTCCTGCACCGTCTCGCTGAGATACTCCTCGGCGACGCGCTTCATCTCACGAAGAATGATCCCAGAAATCTCGGGGCACGTGAAGGTCTTGCCACCGGCCTTGATTCGAGGGTCCCCGTTCGGCCCGCGCACGATTTCGTAGGGCGAGAGATCGATCGACTTCTGGACTTCGGGATCGTCGAATCGACGTCCGATCAAACGCTTCGCGGCGGCGACGGTATTGCGCGCGTTCGTAATCGCCTGGCGCTTGGCCAGATGGCCGACGAGTCGCTTCCCGTCCTGGGTAATTCCGAACATCGAGGGTGTCGTCTTGTATCCCCCCGAGTTGGGGATCACCGTCGGCTGACCGTTCTCCATCACGGCCACACACGAATTCGTCGTTCCCAGATCAATTCCGATCACTCGGCTCATGCCGTCCCCCCTTGCGCTTCGTTGCGCGCCCCTAGTCGCACGGAGGCCAACGCCCGTCGCGCGTCCAAATCTTCTTCGTCCAGCTTGAGTGCCCTCTCGAAGGCGCGAACAGCCGCGTCCCTGTCACCGCGTTCCCGGTGAATTCGCCCAAGCAGCGTGTGGGAGCCGGCCACTTCCGGCGACCCTTCCATATACGTCTGCGCATATTCTTCCGCGACGTCCAGCTTGCCCAACTGCAAACAGACCCGCGCCGCACGTTCGTTCAGCTCTGGATCATGTGGGCGGTACAGCAATACGTCCTCGAGTAGTTTCCAGGCATCACGCAACTCACCCTCGCTCATGCGTTCACTCGGGGTCGCGAGAAGTTTGGTCGCGCGGGCGCCGGCCGCCTGGATTCGGAGGCCGCCGAGCGCTTCCTTGAATTCGCTACAGGCGGGGTCGAAGCTGATCGCGATGCGAATATTGGCTTCCGCTTCCTGCAGACGTCCGGCCTTCTGGGAGGCCTCCGCCGCGCGAAAGATCTCCTGCGCCTTGGCTCGGCGGGCTTCGATGGCGGCCTGGTCGATCTTGAAGGGCATGCGCTGGCGAAGGCGTTCCAGCTTCGTCAGTGGCTTCGGCTTCTCCGCGCTCGGTTCGGGCGAGGCTTCCGTCGCAGGCAGGGCGACGACCGTCTCCACCGCGGACGGCGTTGAACTCTGATTCTCGACCTGACACAAATCGGGGTCGGACAGCATTTCGTGCGCTTCGAGCACTTTCTTGAAGATCCGTTCGAGGGGCAGCGCATAAGGTCCGATGTTCCGGCGGAAATAGCGATCGGGATGAAATTCCTTTGAGAGCTTGAAGTAGGCTCGCTTGATGACCTTCGGGTCGGAGGACCCCTTTTCCACGTCCAGGAGTCGGTGATAGGGTTGGTCCAGAGAAGCCTCGAATTCCAGGATTCGACGCTGAACCGAGAGATCGAGATCGAGACCCTCGTCGAATTTGCTCTCATCGATTTGCGGCGCGGGTGGTGTTTCGCTGGGCGCTTCCGCCGCATCGACCGGCGCGGACTCTTCGCCATCCGAATCAGTCTGGGCGGAAGACGATGAGGCGGAACTCGATGAATTCGAGTCAGAGCTGTTGCGAATTGCTTCGAGAAGACCTTCGTCGATCCAGCGGTCGAGACAAGAGTCCGCGTCCGCGGCTGGAATCCCCGCCATTTCTCGCAAGACACGCCAGGGAGTCGAGCCATCGAATCGCGAAAGCAGATAGCCCTCCGTCGCAGTCAAATTGAGCTGCGTCGCATCACATCCCGACGCGAGGGCAAAGATCTGCCCCATTGGATCCGAATCCTGGTTCACGGTCTGCATCGACCTCCCGAGAAAGGGCGACGCACAAGGCGAGCCCCCACTCGAAACTCATCGGCTAGCGCGGGCCTAAGTCTGAGAGATCATACGTAGGGGCGGGGAGTTTGAGAGGCAATCTGCTCGGCCTTGTCGGCGAAGATCCCGAGGGAATCACCCCAGTTCTCTCAAGTGAATCCTGGGGCCCCCGTCGACGTGGTTCTCGACCCGATCCAGGAAGTAGCCGTGGCACAGACGAGGCGGTGTCGTGGGTTCCGAGAGAATTCCGTCGACTGGGGGCGTCTCAGGTCGCGAGCAAGCGCTCGAGAATCGCATTTTGAGCGTGGAGCCGATTCTCGGCCTGGTCGAAGACCAGGCTGCGAGGGCCGTCGAGAACCTCGGCCGTCACTTCCTCCCCCCGATGAGCGGGAAGGCAATGGAGAACGTAGGCGTTCGCCGTATGGCTGAGCAGATCGGCGTTGACCTGGTAGGGGCGGAAGAGCTTCCGTCGCTGCTCCGCTTCTTCCTCCTGCCCCATGCTGGTCCAGGTGTCCGTGTACACGAAATCAACACCTTTCACGGCCGCGACCGGATCGTCGCCAACGACGATTTCAGCACCACTGACCAAGGCCATCTTTCGGGCTTTCGCGAGAATGCGGGCCGCTGGCGGATGAGAAGCAGGCGTGGCGACATTGACTCGCAAGCCCATGACGGCCGCCAGCAGGATCAGCGAATTCGCGACGTTGTTCCCATCCCCCACGTACGCCAAGGTCGCATCGGTCGGCTTGGTCACCCCGGCAATCGTCACGAGATCCGCCATCGCCTGGCAGGGATGAAGTAGATCGGTCAAACCATTCACGACCGGGATCGTCGCATCGCGAGCGAGCTGCTCGACGAGTTCATGGCTGAACGTTCGCGCCATCAAGCAATCGACCCATCGAGACAGGGCTCGCGCCACGTCCTCGGGACTTTCTCGCGTTCCAATGCCGATCTGTTCCGGTTTCAGCAGGATGGCGTGCCCGCCGAGTTGAGTGATCCCGGCCTCGAAGCTGACGTGGGTTCGCAGCGATGGCTTCTCGAAATACATCGCGAGCGTGCGCCCTTCGAGCGTGCGCGAGCGTTTCCCCGTCTTGTGGTTGCGCCGCAGCTCGAGCGCGCGCTCGACCATCGCCCAGAGTTCATCCGCGCTCCAATCCGCGACGCTTACGAAATCCTTTGGCATCTCATGTCCCTCGGGTAGACGGAACCAACAGAGTCCCAATCCCCGCGTCATCGCTGAAGATCTCGAGCAGGACCGCGTGAACCACCCGCCCATCGACGATATGGGTACAGGCCACGTTCCCGGACAACGCCTGGATACAGCATTCCATCTTCGGAATCATGCCACCCTTGATCGTCCCATCGGCGATCAATTGAGTGCATTCGTCGACCGAGAGCTCGCTGATCACGCGATTCTTGGCGTCGAGAACGCCCTCGATATCGGTGAGCAGCATCAGCTTTTCCGCGGTCAGCGCAGCGGCCAGCGCTCCGGCGGCTTCGTCGGCGTTCACGTTATGGCTGAGCCCCTGGTCGTCCACGCCGATCGGCGCGACGACGGGAATGAATCCAGCATCCATCGCCGCGACGACGACACTTGGATCCACGGCCGTGACCTCACCGACTCTGCCCAGATCCTGGCCGTCGATCAGCTTCTTTCGCACCCGCAGCAGTCCGCCGTCGCTGCCCGTATACCCGACGGCCTTTCCGCCGACCTGCTGGACCAACTCGACGATCTCGCGATTGATCTTGCCGCCGAGCACCATCTCGACGACTTCCATCGTCTCGTCGTCGGTCACCCGACGGCCGTCGATGAATCGCGATTGGCGGCCGAGGCGCTCGAGAGTCGCGGCGATCTGCGGACCTCCGCCATGGACGATGACCGGCCGGACCCCGATATGCTTGAGCATCACCACATCGGCGGCAAAGGACGCGCGCAGCGACTCGTCGGTCATCGCATGCCCGCCGTATTTGATCACGATCGTCTTGCCGTAGAGCCGCTGCATATAGGGCAGCGCCTCCATCAAGATCCTCGCCTTCTCCGTGGCTTTGTCGACCAATTCCTTCATCGATCCCGTCTCAGCCCCGCGCTTGGCGCCGCGCGTTGGCGACCTCTTCGATGCTCTGCAGCAGACTTCGGTAGAGGAGAACATTTCGCACGACCGCGGAAAACGCGGCGGCGAGGACTTCAGCCGTTCGCGGCGAAGCGGGCTGGCCCTCATTGGGGAAGACTCGTAGCACACCGACGACCTTGCCACGCAATCGGATCGGCATGCAGAGATAGGGCCGGGCAACGCCGTCGCTCGGCGTGTCCACTGCGGATTCAAATCGCGCATCGCTTGCCGCGTCTTCGACCGCGACCAACTGGCCCGTCGCGAGTACAACGCCCACCAATCCCCGATCGACGGGAAGGGTCTCATGGTCGCCCACGATTCCGCCATCGGCCTCCGCCAGAACCTCGAGCCGGGTTCGCCCCGAGTCGAGCAAGAAGACCGAAACCGGCGCAGCGCCAAGCTGCGTGGCGACCGCCGTCGTCGCGAGCCGAAGCACGCGATCCGGCTCGACTTCGGCGGCAACGGCTTCGCAAACGACGCGAGCGAGTTCCGCGTCGCCATCGATCGAACTCGCGTCGACGGGAACGACCCCTTCGGCGTCCAGCGCGCTGGAGGCTTTGAGCAGACGATCGACCTCTGGATCCCCGGTCAGAAACTCCGAAATCTGCATCCCGAGCAAACGCAACACATTGCTCTCGCTCTCCGACAACCCTTCGGAATCTTCGCTCTCCGTCAGGCATAGAACGCCGACCGACGTGCCCTGACAGATCAGTGGCACGATCGCGAAGGTCTCGCCTTCGTAGTTTCCGGCCGCCCGACCGGAAAACCGGGGATCGCTCGAAGCATCCGACACACAGAGAACCTGGCCTTGCTCGAAGCATTGGCCGGCGGGCCCTTCTCCGATCTTGCGGGCGCTCAGGGTTTCGAGATGGACGTCCACACCGCGGGTCGCGACAACGGACAACCATTCGCAATGCTCGTCGGCCAGCATCAACGACACGCGCGAGGTTCGGAACACGACGCTTGCGGCGTCGACGATGCCCTGTCGAAGAACCGAAACCCGGTCCTCGGAGGCAGCGAGCCTGACGAGTTGCGAGAGTCGATCCATTCCTGATACGAGACGCTCGATCCTCTCGCGCAGTCGGCGCCTTCCGGAATTGGCCTCGAATCCGTCGACGGCGCGACCGACGGAGAGCGTCAGCTCTTCATCGTGAAGCGGCTTGGCAAGATAATCACACGCTCCGAGCCGCAATGCCTCGAGCACGATCTCCTGATCGGTCGACGCCGAAAGCATGATGATGGACAGGTCGGGTCTCATCTCTCGAATTGAAGCCAAGACCTGGATCCCGTCCATGTCCGGAAGTCTCACATCGAGAACGACGACTCCGATCGAGGGGTCGACAATGGCGGTCAGCGCACCCTCGCCATCTTCAGCCAAGATCGTTTCGAAGTCCGCGCCGCGCAGAATTTCATCGATAGCTTCGCGAAAGAAGAGCTCGTCATCGACGATCAGCACACGACCGTGTGACCTGTCATGTGGTCCAGCAAGCGATTCCGTCATGCTTCCCCCGATCCGTTCGCAGACTCTCGCGATCTAGAGAATGAAATGGCTCAGATCTTGATCGTCCACCAGATCACCCAATTTCTTTCGAACCAGCGACTCATCGATTACCACCCGCTCGTGGCCGAGGTCCGGCGCGTCGAAGGATATCTCTTCGAGCAGCCGTTCCATGACCGTGTGCAGACGGCGCGCGCCGATGTCGGCCATTCTTTCATTCACGGTGGCCGCGATGTCGGCGATCGCCTCGATTCCGGATTCTTCGAAGACGAGGTCGATTTCTTCCGTTGCCAGCAGCGCCGAATATTGGCGAACCAGCGAATTCGTCGGCTCCGTCAGGATGCGCACGAGATCCTCTCGTCCCAGACTCGCGAGTTCGACGCGAATCGGAAACCGGCCCTGCAACTCGGGAATCAGGTCGGAGGGTTTTGCGACGTGAAACGCGCCCGCGGCGATGAACAGGATGTGGTCAGTGGACACGGGACCGTGTTTGGTCTGCACGGTCGATCCTTCGACGATCGGCAACAGATCTCGCTGCACCCCCTCTCGAGACACATCGGCACCTTGCCTTCCGCCCCCACCGGCCGCGACTTTATCGATCTCGTCGATGAACACGATTCCTGAATCTTCGACTCGAGCCACGGCGAGCTCGCGAACTTTGTCCGAGTCGACGAGACCAAGCGCCTCCTGGGCAATCAGCGCTTCACGCGCGTCCGCGACCTTCATTTTTCGCCGACGAGTCTGCTTGGGCAACATTCCCGAGAGCATGTCCTTGAATTGCAGGCCCATCTCCTCGACACCGCCGGGGGTCATGATCGAAAGTGAGGGGCCGCCCGAATCGTCGTTCAATTCGACCTCGATCTCGCGTTCTTCGAGCTCGCCGAGCCGAAGTAACTTGCGAAGCTTCTCGCGAGTCGCGCTTCCCTGCGCCTCGGGTTCCGTAATCCTGTTCACGGCCGGGGCGGACGATTCCGGCAGAAGCGCATCGAGCAATCGTTCTTCAGCACGCGTTTCAGCCTTCGTGCGAACCGATTTCTGCTCTTCCTCGGAGACCATCGCGATGGCCAACTCCGTCAGATCGCGAACGATCGATTCGACGTCTCGCCCGACGTAACCGACCTCCGTGAATTTCGATGCCTCGACCTTGATGAAGGGTGCCTGAGAAAGTTTCGCCAACCGGCGCGCGATCTCGGTCTTTCCGACGCCGGTCGCCCCGATCATGATGATGTTCTTCGGCGCGATTTCGTCGCGGAGTGCCTCGGGAACCTGCTGCCGACGCCAGCGATTTCGCAGGGCGATGGCGACCGCCCGCTTGGCCTCCCTTTGACCGATCACATAGAGGTCGAGCTCAGATACGATTTCCCGCGGCGTAAAGGCTTGCGTCTGCGTTTTGGTCAAGGCAGGGTTTCCATCGAAATGGTGTCGTTCGTATAAATGCAGATCCCCGCCGCAACACGAATCGCCGATTCGGCGATTTCGGCTGCGTCGAGCTTCGTGTTTGCGGCGAGCGCCCGCGCCGCGGCCAGAGCATAGCCGCCGCCCGATCCGATCGCGGCCACGCCATCATCCGGCTCGATCACGTCGCCGTTGCCCGAAACCATCAGCAGCGTCTCGGCGTCGCCTAATAGAATCATTGCTTCCAACCTGCGCAGGACGCGGTCTGTTCGCCAGTCGCGGGCCAGTTCGACGGCGGCGCGACGGATGTTGCCGGGATGGGTCTCGAGCTTCGTTTCCAGGCGTTCCATCAGCGTGAGCGCGTCGGCGACACCGCCGGCGAATCCGACCAGGGCTCGACCCTTCCCGATTCGACGGACTTTTTCAGCGCTCTGCTTCATCACCGTCTCACCGAGCGTGACCTGGCCGTCTGCGGCAATCGCGATCTGGCCGTCGCGCAGCACGGCGATCACGGTCGTTGATCGAACACGCTGCCGATTCGTCGTCGAAGAGGCCTCAAAGGAATCGTTCATGTCTTCTTCCATTCGCTCAATTTCTCGCTCGCCCGTCTCGAGTCCATCGGTCGGATTCGGGATCAGGTCGCTGTGCTCTTCTTTGCTACCGCTCGAGTCGCTGCCCGAGGATGAGCCCGAGGATGGGCCCGATCATAGGCCTCTCGGAGATGTTCGATCGACACGGCCGTGTATTTCTGGGTCGTCGAGAGACTTGCGTGGCCGAGCAGTTCTTGAATTTCGCGCAGGTCCGCGCCCATATCGAGTAGATGAGTCGCGTAGCTATGACGCAGCCGATGGGGATGAACGTGCTGGTCGAGGTCGGCACCGATCCCGCGCTCGCGCAGAATCCGGCGGGCCTCGCGCGCGGCCAGCCGGCGCGGCTTCTGCTCGCGACGAGCGCGCAGGGAGATGAAGAGCGGCTCACCGAGGACGCCGGCATGTCGTCGAACCTCGAGCCACTCCGCGAGTGCCTCGCGAGCTGCCGAAGGAATCGGGACCACGCGCTCCTTGCCGCCTTTCCCCATCACCCGGATTTCTCGCGCTCGCAACTCGAGATCGCGCACATCGAGAGCCGTCAACTCGCCGATCCGAATTCCGGACCCGTAGAGAAGTTCGACGAGGGCACGGTCACGCAACGCCATCCAGTGCGACCGGCGCTCCCGGTCCCCTCCCTCCGGCGCGGATCGACTCGACACCCTCGGGTCTCGAGTGATCAACTGCTCACAGTCATCGACCGAAAGTGGACGCGGTAGCCGTTTTTCCAGTTTCGGCATGGGCAGCCCATCGGTTGGATCTGCCGAGATCACACCCTCGCGGACCAGCCAGCGAAAGAAACAGCGCGCGGAGGCGAGCTTGCGACCCAGGGTGGCCGGACTGCGGCGACGATGAAGACTCGCCAGCCAAGCTCGAATGTGATCGGCATCGATCTGCGATGGTGCGATGTCGGCACCGGTATGAACGGTGAGTTGGCGCACATCGGACTCGTAGGCGCGACGCGTATGAGGCGACAGGGCGCGCTCGACGCCGAGGTATTCGCCGAAGGCTTGCGTGGCCTGTGTCCAGTTCATACCACCCCCGATTTCTCCGGCCGCACGCGTGCGCGATAGGATCCGAGGGCCGCCAACGCGCGCGCCGCAAGCAGCTCATTCTTCTCACGCTTCGGCAATTTCCTGCGTCGACCGCGACGACCGGGTTTGTTCGCCGACGCCGCGGTCCCTTCGTCGGGCGACACTTCCAATGCACGCTCGATGGTCTCGCGATCCAGCGGAGGAAAGAGTCCGTAATTGACGTTCATCGGTTGAAAGTGTTTTGCGTCGGCGTTCTGAAGATGACCGAGCAGCGCACCATGAGCCGTTTCCGGCGGCGGCGATTCCGGCGCCAACCCACTCGCCAGGCGAGCGACACATGCGCCCGCGAGATAGCCGAGAGCAGCGGACTCGACATAGCCCTCCACACCCGCCATCTGTCCCGCAAGGAAGACGCCGGGGCGTTGCTTCAGCTGCAGGATCTCGTCGAGTTGAATCGGTGCGTTCACGTACGTGTTTCGATGAATGGATCCGAAACGTGCAAAGACCGCATCGGCCAGACCGGGCAAGGCGCGAAGGATCCGTTTCTGCTCGCCAACGCGCATCTTGGTCTGGCATCCGACGAGATTCCAGAGCGTTCCGTGCTGATCTTCCTGACGAAGCTGCACGACGGCGTGGGGACGCCTTCCTGTGCGCGGATCCAGTAGGCCCACCGGTTTGAGCGGACCGAACGCAAGAGTATCCCGGCCACGACGTGCCATTTCCTCGATCGGCAGACAACCCTCGAAGTACATCGCCTTCTCGAAATCGTGCAGAGGGACCGTCTCGGCGCCGAGCAGTTCGGCGACGAAGCTCTCGTACTCGTCGCGGCTGAGCGGCACATTCAAGTAGTCGCCCACGCCTTCGTCATATCGCGATGCTCGGAACACGATCGACTCGTCGATTGAATCCGCGTAGATCGTTGGGGAGATCGCGTCGTAAAAATAGAGATACTCCTCGCCTAACGCCTTGGCGAGATCTTCCGCGAGTTCCGGATCCGTAAGCGGTCCGGTCGCCAGGATCACAAACCGCGCGTCTGGAATTCTGGATACGCGTTCGTACCTGATTTCGATTCGCGGATGGGCTTCGATCGCCGCCGTGATCTCCGCCGAAAAGCGCAGACGGTCCACAGCCAACGCCTTGCCCGCTGGAACCGCGGTCCGATCCGCTGCTTGCATCACGAGCGAGCCCAGCAGCCGCATTTCCTCCTTCAACAGGCCGACCGCATTTCCGAGCGTATTGGCTCGAAGAGAATTGCTGCAAACGAGTTCAGCGAAATCGTTCGAATTGTGGGCTGGCGATCGGCGCTTGGGCTTCATCTCGTACAGCGTGACGTCGACGCCACGTTCGGCGAGCTGCCACGCCGCCTCGCTGCCGGCTAGACCGGCTCCGACAACCACGACGCGATCGCTTCGAGTCTCCACCCTGGTTCTCTCCAAATCCGTCACTGGACCCGCAGCCCCACTCGCAACCGGGCTCGCAAAGAGCCGATTCCGATTGGAGAACATTCGAAGTCCGGGGGGAGTCGATCCTCGCGAGGTGCGACCGGGAAAAGATACCCCAGGAGCTCACGAATCGCGGCCTCTGACCCCCACTAGCGCCATTTTACGTGAATTCGGCCGTCGCGTTCCAGGACGACCCGACCGCTGAGTTCGAGTTCGAGAAGCGCTGCCGCTGATTGCGCGGCGCCACGTCCGACCTGGGACAGCAGCTCGTCGCGAGTCATTGGCCCCTCTTCGAGCGCCGCCAGGATCAACCTTTCGAGAGAGGTCACAGCGCTGCTTGAATCCACTGGAAATTCGACCCGCCGACCCTCGCGATCGAGTTGCCCGTCGAAAGCGAGGTCGTCCAGGACATCCCGGGCGCAGCAGATTGGACGCGCGCCCTCGCGCAAGAGCTGGTTCGTCCCCTCTGCGAAGGGTCCATCGACCGATCCGGGAACGACGAAGACTTCCCTGCCCTGCGCGAGGGCATGGCGCACCGTGATCAGCGATCCGCTCCGTCGACGCGCCTCCACGACGATTACGCCGAGGCAGAGGCCACTGATGATCCGATTGCGCAGCGGAAAGAGCGCGCGACGCGGCGGGACTCCGAGAGGCATCTCGGAGATGATGGCACCGGATTGCTCCATCTCTTCCGCCAGCGATCGATGTTCAGGCGGATAGATCTGATCGGGACCGCAGGCAAGGACCCCGATCGTTCGACCCTTCGCTTCGAGCGCACCGCGATGCGCTTCCCCGTCGATCCCGCGCGCCAACCCCGACACGATCGTCAACCCGGCGAACGCGAGTTCCCGACCCAGACACCGAGCCGTGTCGCGAGCGGCTCGAGTCGCCGCGCGCGCTCCCACGATCGCGATCGCGGGCCTTGGCAGAGCCGACACGTTTCCCCGAACGAGAAGGACCGCCGGCGCATCCTCGAGAGCGGCCAGGGGTTCTGGGTAGGCGGGATCGGTGAGGGGAACGACCCGAAGCCCGAGTTCTTCGAGCTTCCGGGTCCGGCTCGCCTGCGACCCGTCGCCCGGCCGCGCGGCCCTCGCTTCGCGAGCCTCTCGCGGCAGCAAAGCCAACTGCGCGCGCAGTTCCTGGAGAATCGTCTGCGGCGCAGCCCCAGCCCGCAGCCGGGGGCCCACCCGCTCGGGCTGCCAGGCAAGTGCTTGTTGGAGTTCGAGCCAGTCACCGGCCTCGGACGGAGCGAGGCCAGCGGCAGGCGCATCCACCGGCGAATCGCCGGGTTCGTGGTTCTGCATCGTCGTCAATCATCTTGGCGGGACTCGAACCGGGGAGATGCGATTGAACCTCAGCTTCACGGCGATCGCCCGACGCGACGTCGCGTTCACGTCGGGCCACGCTGGCGCGTGGATTGGCTTGGCGCGTGGCCAAACGAAGCGGGCCCGCGCGTTGATCGCACGGGCCCGAACATCGAATGGCAAGAAGCCGTCTTCCGGCACGCCTAGCGCTGAGCCAGCCTCGTCACGACGGGACGAACGTCATCGCCGACTACCAGTTCGCGAGTCGACGTCAGCACGAAGGCCACCGAGCTATCGGAGCTGACCGAAACCACGATCAGCCGAGCGACGAAGTGGTCGGGTGTCCGAACATCGACACGACGAGGGCGGTCGTTGATGACCAGTCCGGGCTCATAGACCTCGAGTTCGCTGCCGACTTCGACTCCATGGAACTCGCCGCGATTCAGGTAGACATAATCCCCGTCGGCCATCACCGTTCGCTCGCCGGGCAGGAAGGTGACCTTCCCTTCGATCGCGTCCGGCGTGGTCTGCGCCGTCACGTGCCGCTCGACCCGCTTCCGGGGCATCACACGTACGCCGCGGCGCATCTCCGCGTAACTGGTCCGGATTTCCGCGATCGAGGTATCCCCGGTCAGCGTCCGGATCTCCGCCCAGCCGAGAACGTCGACGTGGTGCCCGAGAATCCGATTGGTCTCGACGTCGCGAACTTGCTCGACGACCTGGAAGATCGTGAACTGATCCCCGACTTCGACATCACCCTCACCCATCCCGATCACGACCGGATCGCCGGCCGCCAGGTAGGTTCGTTCGATCGGGCTGTCCACGATGCTCGAGGCTCCGGCCAGATCTTCTGAACTGACGAAGCCCATCGCGTCGCGCTGGCTGATGGTGATCTGTCGACCCGAGACGATCGATCCAGGCTCCTGGCCGACCACGGAGACGGGAAAGGCCTCGGCCGAGGCGGCGAAATCGTCGAAGACGATGGTCGCGTCTTCGACCTGGGTGAAGATCTCGTCCCCGGCGTCAATCGCTCCCGCAGTGGCCGCGGTCCCCTCCGATGGGGATGCGGATGTCGGATCGAGAAACGACTCGGCCTGCGCATCACTCACGACGCGCATTTCATTCGCGGTAATCCAGATCTTGTCACCTGGATTGATCCGATGGGGATTTTCGATGTCGTCATTGTCGATCCATACGGAGGGCCAGACCCAGGGCGTGCCGAGATAGGCGGCGGCCAGGTCCCAGAGCGTGTCACCGGATGCGACCGTATGCAGACGACCGGTTCGCCCGAAGTCATCCACGCCGACCGGGCCGAGAATCGTTCCCTCGGAAATTCCGAACTCGGCCTCACCGGTCAACTGAATGCCCGACGGGCTCGCGACTTCGCTGGCCTCAGGAGCCGCAACGACGGATTCGCTCGACGAGGCATCCGCGAGGGCGGCCGACGCAGGGTCCGGTGCAGGGCTCGTCGACGGGTCGAATTCGGGATCGTCGAACGGGTCCCAGGCGAGTTCGCCGACGGCCTCATCGGACGGCGCTGGCGCAGCGCCTTCGCCCGCGACCGAGTCGCCGTCGTCCGCCGAAGGCGTCTGTAAATCTTCCGACGGTGTCTCGGCGAGAGCCACAGCGGACGCCGATGCGAA
>CAWLAJ010000019.1:0-29803 GCA_963854795.1 Deltaproteobacteria bacterium UBA4427
GTGCATTCGCCGTAGTCATCGCCAGCGCGGTCGTCCTGTTGCGGGACGATTCACAAGCGCCCGGGAGTCCATTCGAGCAAGGGACTGCTTCGTCGAAGCCCGACGCGAGAAGCGAAACCCAGATCCTCGAGCAGCTCGAGAAGCGACTGGTCATGGAAACCGGGGCGCGCGAAGAACTCGCACAGCGAATTGCCGATCTCGAAGCCATGATGATGCTCGCCGGCTTCGAATTCGACGGTGGAGGCGGCCATTCTTCATCGTCCGCGGCCGCCGAGCTGGAAGATTCGGATTCCGAAGGCGGTGGGGACGAAGCGGAAGCACTCGATTCTCAATCCATCGATCGGGTCTCGAAATTCGATGACGAGGCGCTCTTGTCGTTGGGCGCCGATCCTCGCGATGTGGATCGCTTGCGTGAGCGCTGGGTCGAACAGCAGCTCGAAGTGGCGGCCCTCTCCCATCAGGCGCTCCGAGAAGGTTGGTATCAACAACAGCGCCATCGAGCCGAGAACATCGGTCTGGAGCTTGCCCTGCGAAAGGATCTCGAGGAATCCGACTACGATCGATACCTATACGCTTCGGGCCGGCCCAATAGCCTCGAGGCGGGGGAAGTTTTGGCTGGTGGGTCGGCGAACTACGCTGGGCTTCGCAAGGGTGACGTCATCCTGCGCTACGACGATGTAAGGATCTTCGGGCCCGGCGATCTCCTGGTCGCCTCGTCGCGCGGCGAAGCGGGGAGCTCCGTGAGAATGGAGATTCTTCGCGAGGGTCGTCGGCGCACGCTCTACATCGATCGCGGACCGCTCGGCGCGCTGATGAACCACAATCGAGCGCTACCACTCGAGGATTAGGAGCAGAGATGGAAGGGGCGGCTCTTCAAGCTCTCGCGCGTCCTGCAAACGCGATGCACGCGAGACCAAGTCCATAGGCCGAGATTCCCGTCAGCAAGGCGACCGTAAAGCCCAGGCGGCTACCGATGAAGGTCGCCAGTACAGAGGCCACCACCGACATCGCGCCGTTCATGCCCCACGCCCAGGGAACCAGACTCTCGCTCTCCGAGCGTAAGAGGCTGATCCCGAGCGGATAGGCCATACCCAGAAGAAGGCCTACGGGCATCAGCAGGAAGACGGCGATCGGAATTTTCATCGCGATCGAAACGCCGAGAAATTGGTCGATGACCATGGGAAGCGCGTAGGCGTAGACGAGCGACGTCCCGACGATCGCGACCAGGGTCTTGCTGAGATTGGCCCGTGGATCGCCTGTGAATCGGGTCGTCAATAGACTACCCGTCCCCGAGAACAACAAGAGCGCGAATAACACCACCGCCAACGCATAGACCGGGTAGCCCAGGAAGAGGATGAATTGCTGAAGCAGCGGAATTTCGATCATCATGAATCCGTAGCCGAGCATCGCAAAGTAAAGCAGGTAGGCCATCGTGGTCGTCGCCGGAACTCCATCGAAACCGCGTCGAGCCAACAAGATCAGCGGTCCGAAGAAGAAGACCGTGGCCAGGGTGGCTACGACCGTAATCAGCATGTAGACGAGATTGATCGCGTCATTCCACAAGCGCAAGAATTGGAAGGGATCCTCCTGTAGCGTGGGAACTTTCTCCAGGCGACCTCGCAGGAAGCTGAAGAAGAAGGGCCGATCGTCGGTCGGCGTGTCGATCCGATAGGGATACGCCGCCGAAAACGCCACTGGATCCTCGGCTCGTAGGACGTCGACGACATCGGGGTGCCCGACCCATCTCCCGGGCCCGTACAGAACGCTGACGCCGTAGTCTTCGATCAGCCGGTCTACGACGGCGAGTTCCGTCTCCGTATATTTCGTCTTCTTGATCAGCACGGTACAGCTCATCCCGACCTTGAGGACGAGCACCCGATCGAGGATCGAATCCACACCTTCGGCTTCCCAGGCGGATCGCATCAGGTTCAGCGTGCGCAGGATCTCGACCGGATAGTCGGGAACGAAATAACGAGTGATGCTCAGAATGCCGTCGTTCGTGAGATGACGATAATATTGCTGGAACGCCTGGCGCGTGTAGAGATTGTTCTCGCTGAAGACGAAGCCCCCGGCCGCGTTCAGGGAGAACGTGTCGATCAGACTGAGTTGAATGATCCCGAATTTTCGATTGATCTGATGAAGCCGGCTTCTCGCCTCATCCAGGATGACTCTGACCTTCGGCTGGGTATAGGGTTGCCCCGAGTAGTCGGCATAATGTTCTTCGACCATGTGTCGCATCAGGGGATTGAGCTCGATACCGAGGACCGAACGCTGTTCGAAGGCGAGTGCGGCGAGGATGTCCCGCCCGCCGCCGGTGCCGATGATCAGGACGTTGGAATTCGGATTGAGATGATGAGCGGCGTAGAGCACGCTTTCACGTAGAAATTGAATCGATTCGATGTCGCCGTTGTAGTTCATCATCGGCGTCCAGGCGGCGCCGTCGATGTCGAGCATCATCGTAGCGGGATAGTCCTCGTCACTGTACGTGTCGCTGGGATTCTTCAGGGGCAAGACCTGCGCCGCGTTCTGATCGACATCGAAGGCGCTGATCCGCGAAAAGGCGTTCCAAGCTTCGTAATCCGCGTAGGCAAAGTCCCAGTTCTTGACATGACGCATGGTCAACATCTCGGTCGTTGCTCCGGCGAGCACGAGACCGGCCACGGCCGTCACCGTGAGCCAATCCGCGCGGCCGACCGATGCGCCCGAGGCGCGTGCGATCGCGAACGACACCACCGTCGCGAGAGCGGCCGCAACCAGCGCAACCTGTGGCGCCGGCAGGACCTGCATCACCACGACGACAATCAGGCAGCCAGCGCTCGCACCGAATAGATCCGCCCAGTAGATGCTACCGATGTGGGCCGAGAAATGGGTCATCAGCAAGGCGATACAAATACCGCCAAAAAAGAAGGGGATGGCCAGAACCGTGTACGCGGCGCTCAGCGAGATGAAGCCGCTCGCGGAGAGCTCTTGCACGATCGGGATCTGCAAGAAGATCGCGACACTGATCGCCGCCGTTACCGAAAAGAGTCGCGTATACGTCACGACCTGTTCGTCGACTCGCTCGGGCGAAAAATGGTTCGGCAGCAGATAGACGACCAGACTACTCACGCCGAGGCCAAACATCGCGAGTGAAATCGCGACGAATGCGTAATGGCTATACAGGGCGACCGACAGAATCCGAGCGACCGAGATTTCCAGGACCAACAAGGCCAGGCTGACCAGAAAAATCGCGGCGTAATGCCTTCGGGAAGGGCTCATGAGTTTACGGTCCTCGATTCGGTCATGGTTCGGTCGCTTCGGCGGGCACGACTCTATCGCAGCGGTGCCAACGTGTGAAGGATTCGAATCGCTCGGGAGCGACCCTGTCGCGGGCGACTAGCCGCAGTACTGCCGTGCAGTTGCGCAATCAAGATCGGCGGCAGGCAACTTGCCGAATGCATCATGAAGGTTGAGCCACGCTATTGGATATATCCCAGGGCGCGAAGCTGAGCCTCGACCTCCGGAGGGAGCGGCACTTTCTCGATCTCGGCGTCGTCGGGGATCTCACCTGCGAGCGAGGTTCGAAGCGCTTCCATCGCCGATTGATATGCATCGAGACTCAACGACAATTCCAACGCCTCTTCGTTCGGGCCCATTCGGCAGAGATTCTTTTCCTCGGCCGGATCCTGCTCGAGCTCGAAACACTTGAACAGCGTCGCCCTCCCCTTTTCGTAGCGGATCACCTTGAAGTTCTCGCGTCGGATCGCGAAGGCAGGCGGCTGGAATTCGTCGGGAATCGCCCAGGCCGCACTGGTCCGTATGCGCGGCCCCGCAGTGGAATCCACCTCGACATTGAGCCCGCGAGCCACGTCCCCGAAATTCGTCCCGAGAGCGTGTTCGGGAATCGGAATTCCAGCCAGGTCGAGCAGCGTCGGCATCAAGTCGATGTGGTGGAGGGGTCGCTGGCTGCGCAACCCCTTCGCGATCGTCGGTCCGATCATGATGAGAGGAACACTCAGCACTTCTTCGTAGGGCAGATTTCCATGTCCCCGCTCACCATGCTCCCAGAACTCATCCCCATGATCCGAAAGCAGGACGAGAATCGTATTCTTCGCCAATCCTCGATTCTCGAGCTGCGTCCACAGCTTGGCCAGCTGATCATCGACGTAGCGAATTTCCTGATCGTACCTGGCCTTGTCCAGCGCCTCCTCTGACAGTTCCACATCGTCGTCGATGAAATACTCCAAGTACTCGAGCGGAGGTGAGAGCGGATGATGAACTTGAAACGTGTGAAGGAAGAGAAAGAAGGGACGATCGCGACGCCGCGAGAGCCAATCCCAGCCCTGACCGAAAACTCGCTCGACCTGACCCCCTGGAAAGAGAAAGTGGATATTCGGGTTCTCCCTCCAGCGATCGAAGCCAATATTGAATCCGAGGCGCTGAATCATGGGGCCACCCTCGGTAAACGCTGCCGTGTCATAGCCACTCTCTCGAAATGCCTCGGCCAGAGGCATCACGGGAACGGCGAGTTTCCTGTCGAAGTCCGTGACACCGTGAACGAGCGCCGGCAGCGATGTAAACAAACTCATGTGAGAGACTTCGGTCGTCGCGGCTTCCGATATGAAGTTCTCGAATACGGCGCCGTTGGCCGCAAGATGCTGATCGATGAATGGACTGGTCTCTCGTTCGTAGCCATATGCGCTCAGTGAATCGCGCCGAAGCGTGTCGATCGAGAGCAAGATCACATTCGGTCGCCCCATTGCCTCGGGCACGGTCACGACGCTTGGGTTCGCCCAGACCGGGAGACTCATCGCCTCTGGCCGGATGGGGGTCGCGTCGAATTTCAAGGACCGAACCTCGCCCCAGACAGCGGATAGCGAAACGCTTCGGTCCTGCCATCCAGATCGATCTTTCAGCTCGGGATCGTAAACCTCGGAAAAGATCGGCACACAACCGTCTTCTTCGCAGGCGGAGAGATCGAACCGAACGGGGCCTTGAAGGAGAGCCGCTTCCAGGACTCCAAAAGCGAATTCGATCCTCGATCCCTGCGGAATCAGATGTGGGACAGATTGGTAGCTTGTCCCCCCGATCGGTGGCGCTTGATAGGCGTCTGCCCAGAGATGAACGGTCGTGCCTTCGGCAACGCCTTCGAGATCGAGCTCGAGATCGAGCATCCGGTCGTCGCCCAGCTCTTCGATCGGACGGAGTACGGGTGGAAGAGTCTGCCAGTCCCTTGTACCAAAAATGAAAACCCGCAGGTTGACCAGAAGATTCTCCGCTTCTGGAAAGAGCCCGGCCACCGACCGCCGGTAATGAGCCACGTCGGGCTCCGTCATCGCGACACCGATTCGCGTCGCTAGCGTTTGACGGGCATGCGTCGCCAGGACAGGTCGTGTGTCGTGATCAATCGTTGCGGTCGGGAGAGTCGAGGCGCCCCTGAGGCGCTTCGCAGGGGAATCGGGGGCGAGCACAAGCAGACTATCCGGAAGCGAAACTGCGCCTTCGCGATCCGAGGGATCGACGAGCCGACCGAACGGAGTCGGCGCATCACAGGCCAACCCGGTCGACAGCGATGCGACCACGATCAGGTTGAGCAGTACATTCGAACGCATGATGGATCAATCTCGATGAGGTGAATGGCCAGGGCACGACAGTGTGCGCAGGCCCGATTCCCCCTCCCTACGCCGCGTGCGACGATAGCGGTTTTCGGCCCAGTTGTATGAAGCGCCCGTGTTCCCGCTCGCAGGGCAAGACGTATGCAGGCAAGTCGTACGCTCGATTTTGATAAGCCCTAGGCGGTCTTGTAGTCTCTGATTCGCCTATCCGTTTTCCAATTTTCCAAAGCCAGGCATCTAGCATCGCCGCGGAGGGTCCTTCCCTTGTTCCGAGTCCTGAAGTCAGTCGCCACAGTTGTTCTCTATACCGCCATGTTGATTGCGATTCTCGCTCTCTGGAACAATGACGCTCCGCAGTTCATCTATGTCGCCTTCTAGTGCCATCGCTTCATACGGGAAAACACTGCGGCTTCGACGCTTGCGGCTGCGACTTCTACAGTTCCTTCTCGTCGCTCTCGTTTTTGCGGGAGATGCCTCGAGCGCCTGGTCCGAGGTCTGTCTCCCTCCGCTGTCCGGCTCTCGGCCTCGACTTCAAAATGTGGACAAGACCGGCGTTTTGTGGCTGAACCTTCTATTCCGCCAGCACGAAGTTTGCTGGCGGGAACCTCGTGTTCCGGACGAGAAGCGAATCTTCGTGATCGGCAACAGCTCCATCTTTGGCTTCCCCTGGCCATACGAGCGGAGCGCGGTCGGCTTCGTCAATCAGAAATTCGAGAGCCAGCGAGTTCCCGCTCATCTCTTCAATCTTGGATTCGTCTTCACCTACCAGACGAAAGAGGCGATGATCCTGTCCGAGTCTCTGGCCTATCGACCCGACTTCATCGTCTATGGGGTGACCTTCGATGATTTCGCGCATCTCGCCCCCTACCCCTATCCACCCTTGGCCACTTTCTTCGATTCGAATAGCCGGTTGGTCACCCAACTCGCAGCGGACCCGCCGCCGACTTTCGAAGAACCCTTTCGCCTTTATCGCGATGCACAGGCTGCGAGCGTCAGACCGTGGGCTTCGTGGATTGAATTTCGAGAGGTGGGAACGTTCGTCCGCCTGGCTGTGGAACAGACCGCCAAGCTACTTCGCCAGAAGATGTTCCCCGAGTTCGAGGAAAAGATACCCAGGACGCATCGGACGGGATCTCGCTATAGCTGCCGAAAGACCCTGCGATCCTTCGAGGGCAAATATGTGAATTGGAAGGACTGGAACATGCTTCGGTACCTGGCGCAGCTTCGCGCCGAGACAGGAGTCGAAGTCCTCGTCGTCAACTGGCCGGTTGTTCACGAGCCGCGCGGCGACTGTTACAACGTTCGCTATCCGACCGATGACTTTCTGGATTACGTCGACTGGCTGGAGAACGAGGCCAGCGAACTCGGATTGGAATACATGGATCTCCACGATCATCTCACTCGACGAGATTTCCTCGACTCCGTTCATCCGACCCTCAGCGGCCAGAGAAAGACCGCCGCCAAATTGGCGCCGAGGATCCGCTCTCTTCTCGATCGGGGCAGCCAGTGATGGTCGAATCCTCGAGACACCTTCATCGAAGCGACCTCGCATGATCTTCCTCGATAATTGGTTCTGGATCTTTGCAGTGATTGCCGTGCCGGGATTCTGGCTCTGCCCAAAACCCGCGAAACTCTATTGGCTGCTCGCCGCGAGTGGAATCTTCCATTTTCATTTCGCCGGACCGGCGGGAATGGCCCCGATCCTGCTGCTCGCATTGGTCACCTATATCACTGGAATCGCCATTGCTGGTGGCCGGGAGCGCAGACTCTTCATCGCGACTTGTGTGCTGGTCGTGGGTTCGTTGCTCTTCTACAAATATTCGAACTTCATGATCGCTTCCTTCGGCCTGATGGCATCGATGTTTGGATTCGGCTCGCTGCCCGATGGGCTTGCGGCCTGGCAGGCGCCGATTGCACCCCTGGCGATCTCTTTTTTCACCTTCGAGTTCGTGCACTATCTCTACGAGGTTCGAGTTCACGGTCGCGAGCCGATCCGAAACCCGTTCCATTTTGGCGTCTTCGCGATCTTCTTCCCGTCCCTCGCATCGGGACCGATCAAGCGCTTCCCCGATTTCGTTCCCCAGTTGGAGCGACTCGAGAATCCGAGCGTCGACAAGGCGATGGCGGGGGCCCGACGCGTCCTTCGCGGCATGTTCAAGAAGGTCTGCATCGCCGATCTGCTGGTGGAATTCATCATCGTCTTCGAAGACGTCCCCGAATACACTTTTCCAATCGTGATCTCATTGGCCGTGCTTCAGGGATTTCGGATCTACTACGACTTCGCCGGCTATTCCGACATGGCCATCGGCCTGGCGCAAATGTTGAACTTGACGATTCCGGAGAATTTCGATCGTCCCTATTTCTCGACCAGCCTGCAGGACTTCTGGCGCCGCTGGCACATGAGCCTCAGCTCGTGGATTCGCGACTACGTCTACATCCCACTCGGCGGAAATCGCAACCACCGCGCCGTGAATCTGATGACGGCGATGTTCCTCTGCGGCCTGTGGCATGGCGCGGCTTGGAATTTCGCAATCTGGGGCCTCTATCACGGCCTCGGACTCGGAGTCGAGAACGTCGTCAAGAGCTGGCGGCCCGCGTGGTTCGAGGACACGCGCGGTTGGACGGCCGTACGCTGGTTCAGCTGTTATGGCTTCGTGACCTACGGCTGGCTCTTGTTCTTCTATCCGGCCAGTACGGTCTGGCGCATGACGATCCAGCCATTCCTTGCTTTGGTCGGCCCCTGATCGACGCCCCCTGGCTCGACGTTATTCCGCCAGATAGCCCAGGCTCTTCAGCTTCCGTTCCTGCTCGGGCGACAACTCGAAACTCTCTGCCTCACCCTTGCGCGTGGACATGACCTCGAGCAGCGCAGTCAGCCTTGCGACGACGTCCGGGTGACGCGCCGATAGGTCGCGCGCCTCCCTCGCCAAGGCCGGTCCTCGCTGACGAACGTTGAAGAGGCTCGAGAATTTTCTCTTCCGACATTCCTCTTCTGACAATTCAGACGAACCCTTTCGACCCTTGGGATCCAATCCCAACATGGTCCACTCGATCTCGCCGCCACCAATCGTGCAAGGTCCCATTAATTCGCCCGTCACGAATTTCCAATTGCCTTCACGAATGGCTTGATAGTGAACCGCGCCAAAATAATGCTCCCCCGCGTCGTCATCCATCAGTGTCGGCATCACGACATGAAGATCCATGAATGCGCGGCGCTCGGTCATTTCGTCATTGCCATCGAGCAGATCGCGAACGGACAACCCGGCGAGACGTTTCGGCACGGCGATCTCGGCATAGTCAAGGAACGTAGGCAGGATATCTACGCTCCGGACGATCGCGGGAATCCGCATGCCCGGGTCCACGCTCTGTGGGTGTCGAACGATCAGCGGGATCCGGACCTCCGGCTCGAGCAGATCGCGCCCATGGCCAATCGCGCCGCGTTCGCCCAGCGTCTGCCCATGATCGGAACTCAAGACAACGAGTGTGTTCTTGCGCAACCCGAGCTCGTCGAGGCCGGCGAGCAGACGACCGATCTCAATATCCGTTGCTGCGAGCTCCCGATCGTAGTCTGCGACGATTCGAACTCGGTTGTCCGCCAGATCCTTGCCGAACATCAGTCGCTCGTGCGGACCAAAATAGTGGGCCCACAAGAAGAATGGCTGACCCTTGTGCTCGGCGAGCCACTCGAGCGAGCTGTCCGTTACGTCGGCGTCCCTCTTGTAGGCGTCGTTGTAGACCTTCTCCTCGGCAAGTTTTGCATACGCCCACAGGTCCTCGGTGACCTTGAGCTCGATCTTCCGATCTGCCGGTTGATCCGGGTGGACGATCGCCGGCAAGCTGAAATCATCGTCATAGAAATCGAATCCCTGGTCGAGGCCATAGGCCGAATCGAGGGAGAAGATCCCGATCACGGCACCCGTCTTGTATCCGTGATCGCGAAATATCTCGGCCATCGTTTCCTGGCTCTCCGGTAGCTTCAACCAGGGTGCCTGCAGTCCGTGTTCGGTGCTGAAGAGCCCGGTCATGACCGAAGTCATCGATGCGGTCGTCCAGGGAACGTCGCAATAGGCGTTCTCGAAGAGCGCGCCTTCTGCGGCGAGTTGATCGATCGCCGGCGTACGAGCCTTCGCATAACCGTACGCGCCCACGCGGTCGGAGCGCAGCGTATCCACTGTGATGAATACGATCGAAAAATCTTGTGACTTGGTCTCGCTACGCGAGCATCCCGATAGGACGGCCGCGATCGCGACGAGGAGAGAAATGACAACAATGATCAGGCGCAAGAATTCGCCCTCCGAAGCTCAACACTCATTGACACGGCACGCCATCAAAGAAAACCAGTCGATCGCAATCGACTCGCGCAGCCCTCGGAAGATTCGCTAATTGGCGGCCGCCATGCATCTTCGACGCTGAAAGTCCGGTAGGAGTTCCGCAGAAATTTTCCGAATACGCTGACGGCGATGAATCCCCGCCGTGTGCATGTCGCCGGTACCGGTCTCGTTCGGGAAGGTACGGTGACTGTCCGGAGCGATCCCCTCGGCCTTTTCGAATGCGCTCCGAGCCAGATCACATTTGCCCAGAACGGCCTCGGCCACCCCTTTCATCGCCAGTGCCTCGCGAAACCCGGGGTCCACCTCCCAGGCGTCCTGGAATTGATCGCGCGCGTTCTGGACGAATTCGATCCGTTTCTCGTTCCCTTCCGCCAGCGTCCGCGAGTGGATGAGCTGCAGGATTCCGAGATTATAGTGGGCTTCGGGAATCGAGCGGCGCCGCAACACCGCATTCACCGCGGCCCGAAGAGCTCGCCGCGGATTGCCGGATCGATGGTATGAGACCGCGAGAAGATTGCTGTATTCGGCCTGCGTAGCATTGTCGAACTTCATTCGATCGGCCGGCAATCCGAATGATTGGGTCGGCTGGAGACGAACGGCCTTTCTCAAGTGCCGGACCGCCTTCCGCGGGTTTCCGACTTCGAGTGCCATCGCGGCCACATTTTCATGTCCGAGATGCCATTCTCCATCCGCGGATTCCTCGAACATCTCGAGCGCGCGCTCCTTGTAACCCCCCGCATATCGAATGATTCCATAGATGTTCAACCAGGTCGGATTGTCGAGGCCGTCGGTCAGATAGCCACGGCCGACGAAGACCCCAAGGCTGAAAACCGTCACACTCGCGACCGCCAGCACCGCACAGCAGGCAATGATTGCTTGCGCCGCGCGCGCGTTGGCCTTCGCGACGAAATCAAATCCATGGGCAAGATAAAAAGCAAAGATCACGGAAACCGGAGTCATATAAGTTGCTTTGACGGCCGCGTGCAATACGACCATCTTCGTGCCGTAGACGAATATCGTCATCATCGCTGTAAAAGTGATCAGCAGCGCGCCGTGAAGATCGTCCCATCCATCACGCCATAACTTTCGAATCGAAACACCCAGGCCTATCAAAACCAACACGGTCGGCACCAGCGCCAGCGTCAGAATCAGCTGACCCGAATGTTTGACGGTCGGACTGAGACGAATGACCGGAATGACCTGTCCACCGATCCCATCGAACCAGGCGTTGGTGAAGATGCCGGTCCAGACCGATTCGCGTAACGCACTCCTCTCCATGTAGGGTCCCAGCTTGCCGTAGATGGGAATCCCGCGAGGCCACTGTGGGCTGGTCACGATCAGGGGATCGAAGAGCAAGTACTCGGCGAGCGTGCGCTTGCCCTTGGTCTGGTAGTGCTCGACGCGCTGAACCATTTCAGTTTCGCGGCTCATCTGGATCGGGTTGCCATAGCGAACGACGTTGCGGACGTAGAACCAGCTGCAGACCGAAAGCATGACCAGGCCCACGACGAGGAGTAGCTTGAAGCCGGGCCAGTATTCGCGCCTCTGCAGGAAACTGAAGAACAGGGCTGCGAAACACCCGGAAACAATGGCGACCGCCGTGAACTTGACGAGCAAAGCCACCCCGAGCAGCAGACCCAAGACAACACCCCGGGACAAAACCGGTCGGTCGAGCACCCACATCAAGACCAGAAGAGAGGTTCCGCAGAAAACGGCGTTCAGACGCTCGTTGCCGAGGTAGCCGGCCGAGAACATCTGAAGAGGCAGGAATAACATGATCCCGATCGCCAGCAGATGGGCGATGCGGTTGTTGGGCAATGCTCTCTTGACGAACACATACGCGATGCCGGCCTGCGCGATTCCCAGAAAGGCGATGATCCCCGTACCGATCTTCAGCCGAGCGACGGGATCGATCCAGATCAGACCGTTCCAGAGCGACGCCATGAAGGCGTAGTAGACGGGAGGATGGAAGAACGACCAGCCCTCGGTCGCCCAGGGAATCGTACCGGTCGCTGCCAGATGCCAGATATAGGTGAAATGCCCGAAGCCATCCGGCGCGCGCAGACTCGGCAGCACGATCACATTGTTGACGTAGACGATTGCGGCGAGCGCGACCATGCCCCAGGCAATCGACTTGAAGGTCTTGGCGGAGAGTTCAGGCATCGGTGCGATTCATCATGGACGAGCCTCGGGCCGGACCAGGGTCGTGAACGGCCGATTTGAATCTCACTTCAGGAACTCCGAAATTGGACGCCTTGACGACTTCTCGGTCAGCGCGGCTCGACCCGAGTCTTGCACATACTGACGTGTTCAAATTCTCTGACTCTTCATCGGTGCCCCATCGAGGAGCCATGAGCCAAACAAAACTCGCCGATCGCGGCCAATCGGCCACACTCTACATCGGATTCATGGATTGCAATTGAACGATCTGTATCGGGTGGTGGACTCTCGCGCAGCTACGACCGGCTACGAGCAACGACCCGGAGCACGCCGCCATTGCCACTGAGCGGAGCGACCAGCGAGACCGCCGTGGCGAAGGCTCCAGCTGGAGCCAGCAAAGCCAGACTCAGGAGCGTATCTCGAAGGGGTCTCGATGTTGGATGGTCGATCAAGAGTTGGAAGAGATGATTGGGCGTCGTGCAGACTTTGTTGAGCAAGGTCTGCGTCAGGCTGAAGATGTCGTATTCGAGCGAGAACGTGCTCCAGCGTTCCGCCTCGAAGCCGGCATTCTCGAGCAGGGTATCGAGAGATCCACGATCGAAATGAAGCAGATGTCGTGGCACGTCGACATGAAACCAATCCGATCCGCCGAGCCGAGCCTGCCAGCTCGCGAAGTTGGGAACCTCGATGACGAAACGCCCGCCGGGCTTCAACATTCTCCGGACCGAGGCGAATGTCTCTCGCGGATCCGCCAGATGTTCGAGTACATGCCAGGCCGTAACCGTATTGATCGAATTCTCTTCGATCGATTCCATCTCCTCCGGAGAGACAACCTTGATTCCGAGCTGACCCAGTCGCTCCATCGCAGGGGCTTGCGGCTGTTCGACGCCGAGCGTCTTCCATCCGCGACGCCGACAAGCCAGCAGGAAATCACCGCCGCCGCAGCCGATGTCGAGAACGGGCAGGTCATCGTCGGCCTTCCCGATCTTTCGCGCCCGCAAATCCATGAAACGGTCCTTCAAGGCCGGATGGCGGTTTCCGTAGTAGAAGCTCGCGTAGTAGGCGTCGAGCTGCGCGCCACTTGGCCGGGGATTCACATAGGTCAGCCCACAGGCCGCGCATTCCACGAGCTCGAAGCGGTCTTCGCCGAGCGGATCCCGAGCTTCGAAGCGCGGTCGACTCTCATCGCTTTGACAGACCGGACACGAGGTGTTGGAGAGTGCCGAGATCATCATGAAGCGGTCGAAACGTCCAGGCGTGCGCCGTCGCTCTTGAAGATCCGATTGTCGATCCACCCCATCTTGTTGAGGCGATAGAGCACAGACGTCTTCAGTACACCGATGCCGTAGGTCGTGCTTCGCATCAGACTGATCGATGACGCCTCATCGAAGTATTTGGTGGGGCAGGAAATCTCACCCATGGAAAATCCGAAATACGTAATCTGCGCGAGCATCTGATTGTCGAAGACGAAATCGTCCGAATTCTCGTTGAGCGGAAGGGTCTCGAGCACTTCGCGGGAGAAGGCTCGGTATCCGGTGTGGTATTCCGAGAGCCGGTTGCCGAGCAGGATGTTCTCGAAGAGGGTCAAGAGTCGATTCGCGACGTATTTGTAGACCGGCATACCCCCGTCGATCGCGCTCTGACAAAGCACACGCGAGCCCAACATGACGTCGTATTGCCCGACGGCGATTGCGGCGGCCATCGCGACCAGCAGCTTGGGCGTATATTGGTAGTCGGGATGAAGCATCACGACGACGTCGGCCCCCGTTTTCAGGGCCTCCGTGTAGCAGGTCTTCTGATTTCCCCCGTAGCCCCGGTTCTCTACATGAACGACCGTTCTGCAGCCCAGCGAGCGCGCAATTTCGGCCGTTTTGTCGGAGCTCCGATCATCGACCAGAATGACTTCGTCGATATATTGTCGCGGAATTTCGGAGTAGGTTTGTCGCAGCGTCTGCTCGGCGTTGTAGGCCGGCATGACGACGACGATCTTTTTATCGAATAGCATGATGGTGTCAGTCCAGTGAACTCTTGGATACCAGGATAGATTCGAAGCCTACGACTTCCGGCGCCCGAGCAATTCCAGCACCCTGCTGATGAAGGCATCGCTGATGCCCAGTCGAGTTTTTATCCATGCATAGACTTCCAGCGCAATATTGTCGGCACCAATCATGAACTTCTTGACGGGCTTGTCGGTCGGCCGAGCATGATAAGCGGTCGCGTGAGCGGCCGAACTCGATGATTCGTCAACTGTGTAGTAGTAGAACTGCATGCTCTGCCTCGCCACGTCCTCGGGACATTTCAACGGGTCCGGAAAGCCATGCAGCGCGCCCGGTGTATTGAAGAGCACGGCCGAATTCAGAATCGATGGGTACGAGGCAACGGTCTCGCTCATATCCGGCGCCCAGAAATCGAGGTTGCCGCCCCACTCCTCCTGCCATCCGTCATTCAGATAGACGATCAGGTTGCATCGCCGTCGCCAATTGGGCCGACTGCGGTGCATCGTAAAATCGGTGTGGACATTGAGGAAGCCACCCTTCTGCGCCTGGTGAATTCCACCCCCCTCGATCGAGTCGTCGGCCAGCAGCCCTTCGATTCCTGTCAGCCTTCGCAGTAGCTCGACGAAACGCTTTGAATTCAGTTCGTCGACGACGCTGCCGATCAGCGGAGGCAAGCGATCCCTGATATGCAAGCCCGCCTTGTTCTCATTGACGTGCTTGTACTCGATCCAGGTCTGTTCGCTATGACGAGGAAACTCTCTCGACATCGCCAAGGCGACGTCATGCTCGAGAAAGTTCTCGAAATAATGGTGGTTGTAGGGCTGCTTGGCCTGGTAGCGCTCGGCCAGCGCGCTCTGCTGGGATTCGTATCGATCGTAGGGAAAGAGTTCGATCGTTTCGTTTGAATCGTAACTGACTGACGGGTCCGACATGGTTTCCTCTGCGTCTTCATTTTCTCATCGCGTTGGCTCTATCGGGAACGCGGCGTCCCAGGCGGAGAACTAAGGGACCTCAAAGAGAGTAGCTCATACGCCGGGTAACCCTCTATCTACTCGGTATGATGGTGCATCAATTTTAGATCGCTTCGGCATCCACGGGTTCCCGAGCACGCAGTCGTTGCCGCAACGACGCATTGCGAGACGACTCTCTCCCGTCCGTGAGTCGGGCAGGCCGATCGGCAACCTTGGCGTCGATCAGCGGCAACCAGCGTGCGGAAGCAAGCGACCTCGCGCTGTTGTCAATCGACGGGGCGACGAGCCAGCACGATCCAATGGCGATAGCCGCCCTTCCCGGGACGATGCGATTCGATCTCGAATCCCTGCGAACGAAGCCGCGATTCGAAACGCTGCGCCCTCGCCTCGGCCCAGACCGCCAGAACCCCACCGGGTGCGAGCGCGTTCCAAATGTGCTCGATCGCCTGCGATCCATAGAGCGGATCTCTGGTGGCGTCCGTTCGAGCGTGGGGACCCTCGAAGAGGTCGAGCACGATGGCGTCATAGCACTCGGCCGTTTGTGCGGCCTCGCGAATCCGATCCGCGACATCGCCCACGCGAAGGGACACTCTGGGATCCGAAAGGCAATCGCCGGAGAGCGCCGCCAGGGGACCGCGGCACCACTGCGCCACGACCTCGTGAAGTTCGGCGACCACGACTCGACTCTCGGCTTGCAGTGAATCGAGAATGGCGCGAAGCGTGAGCCCCATGCCGAGTCCACCGACCAATAGATTCGCGTCCTGCGCCAGGCCCCTACAGGTTTGAACGCCCAACTGCTCTTCGGACCGGCTCTCCCGGCTATTCATGAGCACACGCCCATCGATGCAGATCAAGAAATCATCGATGTCACGCTGGCGAAGCTCGAAGACGCCGTCCGCTGTTTCGCGTTGATCGAGGGTCTTCCAGGGCCGACTCAATGATGACGTCTCCTCGAATGCCGGGCCCATCTTGCCCCGCAGACTTCAGAGCGCACGAGTATGCACGATTTTCGCATCGATCCGGTTTCGGCTCCCACAAGGGCCTGGCTCGAATTGAATTTATGTAACCTTTATATTGCATGAATGACACCCCGCCGAGGCATCGATCGGCGGGGAACATCGGCGGAGAAGCCCTCGACATCGCCGCCGACAGCGTTGAAAATCGAGAAAGGCCGCGCAGGCCATGGAGCCAAGATGGGCTTGACGATCGGATCGCTCCATGGGAGACGAAGCATTCTCTGCGAGGCCGGTCCCGTGCGAGTCTGGCAGGAGTTCGAGCGCTTCGACCGAATCTCCGGCTGGCTCAATCTCGGCCATACGCTTCACCCCTTCGAGCCACGGCCTGGGGGAAGGTGAGAATGAGCGTCGAGATCGATGGCGAGCAGCGCTACTACGGCGGTTCCATCCTGGTCTTCGAGCCCGAACGTGAGATTTCGTTCGACAGCCAAGGGGACGGACCGAGGGCCTGGGCCGTGCCGACCTTCTGGACGATTCGCCTAACACCCCACTACGACGCGACGATGGTCGAGATTTTTCATCACGGCATCGAACGGCTGGGCGCCGTCGCCGCGGACAATCTGGAAGGTTTTGAAAGCGGCTGGGACATCAGACATTTGAAGGCGCTGCGCGGCATTGTCCAGTCGTAGAAACGCTTTCGTCGCCATCGCCGATCCGACTCGCCGCGAGATTCTCGTCCTACTCCGCGATCAGGGACCTCTGCTCGCGGGAGAGATCGCGATGAACTTTGGAGATGCCTCGCGGCCCGGCATCTCTCGCCATCTGCGAGTCTTGAAGGAATGCGGCGTCGTTTCGGCAGAACGTTCGGGGAAAACCCAGAACTATTCCCTCTGTCCAGCACCGCTCGTTGAAATTCGCGACGAGTGGCTCGGCGGATTTTCGGATCATGCCGTCGAGAATTTGTCGCGCCTGCGCCGGCGTGCGGAATCTGGCAAGCGATCGAAGCACGTGCCGGCTCGGAGGAAGAACGAGTAGATCCAGAAACAGCGTTCCCGTCGATCCGAATGGCTTTCGAGAATAATCCGTAAGTGCTATTTTTGCTTACGGGTTTATTTTTAAAAAATTCGAATTGACATTAGAACGGATCAAATTCAGAGTAGAAGAGTTAATAGTTGAAGAGTAGAAGAGCCGCTCATTGAGAGCGGACGACGAAGGGGCGCCCATGCTTGAGAAGATCCATTCCCTAGTTCTCGACTCGAATGCAACCGAGTCTCTTGATCCTCCGAATGATCCCAGTTCGACGTCACCTCTGATTCTACTCCTTGCGATTCTCACCCTCACCATCTGGGGAGCGACTCCCGCGTCGTCTCAGGTCGACACTTCCTCATCCTCATCGACCGACGTAGCCGATCCCGCGGACCAAGTGGTCGAAGAAGTCGAAGAAGTCGACCCGGAACAATTCGAGGGCGTCGAAGAGATGATGGTCGAGGCCCGGCGACGCAGCGAGAACCTTCAGAAGATCGGCGAGTCGGTCAGTTCGTTCTCGGGTACCGACATCATTGACTCGGGACTCACCAACTTCAACGACCTTCAATACCAGGTTCCGAGTCTCTTCTCCGGCGGCGGCTTGACCCGGATCACGCTTCGCGGCGTGGGAAGCGAAATCGTCGGACCCGGCGTCGACCCGGGTTTCTCGGTCCACGTGAACGGCGTTTTCTCCGCGCGCGAGGGAACCGCCCTGATCAACTTCTTCGACATCGAGCGCGTCGATGTCTTGCGCGGACCGCAGGGAACACTCTGGGGCCGGAACTCGACCGGCGGCGCGATCAACATCGTCACCAAGAAAGCCGACTTCGAGTTCGACGCGGAAGCCACCGCGCAGTACGAGTGGTTCCGATCGGACGCGGACGGCTTTCTCGTTACCGGTGTGATCAATATGCCGATCGTCGAAGATGAACTGGCGCTCCGTGTTGCGCTCCTCACGACGATGGACGACGGCCAGTTCGAAAACCAGACCGGTAACCACAGCCAGCGCATCCAGGACGCCGCGGCGACAGCGCTCCGAGCGAGTCTCCGCTGGCAACCGCACGAGGATTTTACGATCGACCTCGTCGCCAGCTGGCTGCGTTCGACCGGTGCAGGCGGCGCACGGAAGCTCGATGGGGAGTTCGTGGCCCCGTCCGGGCCAGGCTATGAACCCTTCGAGTCGATCGCCGCCGGGACCGGCATCGACTACGCCGGCGCGGACCCGAATCCGAGCAGCGTCTACAAAGGATCGGCCAATGAACCCCAGCGTTCCGACGCCACGGTCTGGACGGCAACACTGCTGATGGAATGGGAAGCCGAAGACTTCAACATCGATTCGATCACCGGCTACCAGAGCACCGACTTCTTCCTTCATCGCGATCAGGATCTCTCGAGCCTGCCAATCTCGACCCTGGACTTGACGGACGAGTCACGCCAGATCTCCCAAGAACTCATCTTCACCTCCACCTGGGATTTTCCAGTAGAGCTCACAGCCGGCGGAATCTATCAATACGACTGGACGCCACGAACGCAGGTCGACATATTCGATGAGCAGGCTTCGGCAGACTCGCTGCCCCTGTTTCTCTTTACTGCTCTACCGATCACACCCGGGTCGTTTCCCTTTGGACTCACCCTTGTCGATACGTGCCCGATTCCCGTGGCCCTGAGCGTATACGCGCCGAGCTGCCCGGCGGACAAGCAAGTCAACGACCCCTACGATGTCTTTACCATTGCACTCGTCGAGGTCAAGAATCATGTCTTCGGCTTCTACGCAAACGCGAGTTATGAGATCATCGAAGACCTGACGCTCAGTGTCGGCGGTCGTTACAGCTACACGCACCGCAATTGGAAAGACGACACCGTCGCCCAGACCTATGTCGCGGGCAGCCCAGACATCGGGGTTCAAATCTTGCAACTCGGCGTCAACCAGAGTGAAACCTGGCAGACCGGAACCTGGAAGGTCGGCGTCGAATGGGAAGCCACCGACAACAATCTCTTCTGGGTCTCGGTCGGAACGGGAGCTCGAGCCGGCGGATTCAACTTTGCCCAGGAGACTTCATTCGACCAGGAAGAGATCCTCGCCATCGAGGCCGGCATCAAGAACAGCTTCTTCGAGAATTTTCTCACGTTCAACATCACAGGTTTCTGGTACGACTGGACGGATCCCCAGATCGGGGCGACCGAGGGCGGACTCCCCATTGTGACGAACGTCCCCTCGGCCATTTCGTATGGGCTCGAGTTCGAGTTTCGCGCCATACCCGCTCCGAACCTCATCTTGAACGGCAGCTTCGGGTGGCTCGAAACCGAATATGGTCCGAATTTCTCCACTACGGACAGCACAATCGCGAACTTCGAGCTTTCCCTCGCCCAGCAAGCCTTAGACGTCGATCATAGTGGCGGTCCCTTGCCGCGCAGCCCGCGATTCACGGCTTCCTTCGGAGTCATGTACATCATCCCCGCCGGCCGATGGGGAAGCTTCGCTCCGCGCGTCGATTATTACTATCGCCACGACATTCAGTTCCGACAATTCGACAACTCGAACGATGTCGCCCCGGCCTACTCGAGAGTCGACGCCCGCATCTTCTGGTATTCGGAGTCCGAGCAGTTCTGGATGGAGGTCTTTGGCCGAAATCTCGGAGACGTACAGGTCAAGACGAACCTGGAACTCATCGGCGGGATCAATCGTGCCTTCACCTACGATAATCCGCGTAGCGGCGGAATGCGCTTCGGATATAACTTCTAGCTGCGAGTTCGTTACACGGACCGTCGACAGCATGAATCGGCTCACCACAGAACCTGCGTAGCGCCTAAGAGATGATGACTCCATGTGGCGTGACGGCGAGCTACCCGTCGCCGCCAGCGTATGGTCGCTCAAACACGCCCACAGGGAGGGGATCGTCACGGCCGAACTCGATCGCGAGGTGCGGGTCGCGGTTCAGCAACTCCTGGCAGCCTGATCGCAGGGCACTTCAGCGGGTTCTATCCGTGACTCGGGCGACCACACCACCGGGCGATCTACCCCCGCGCACCCGATCGCTCATCTGGGATACCGTTGTTCTTGATTTCAGACGATCGAGCTTCGCTTCAAGGATAGGCCTCGCATGTCAAACGCCGAAGACGGGACAGAAGAGAGCCCTCGTTCCAGCGCGCCGCGCGGCGCTCTGGCGCGCTTCGCGGCGGCCATGCGCAATGGAATGGAGATCGCCCGATTCGGCGGCATCTCGGAGCGCGAACCTTCGCCCTTCGAATTCGCGAGCGAGGGCGAACACCATCGCCTTCGACACTATTTCTTCGAGGCGGACCGGGCGCGTGAAGAGCGACCGCCCGTGCTGCTCGTTCCGCCGCTGATGATGACCGCGGATGTCTGGGACGTGGCGCCAAATGCCAGCGCCGTTCGCTCGCTGCATGAGGGCGGTGCGGATCCCTGGGTCGTCGACTTCGGCTCTCCGGACAAGGAAGAAGGCGGGCTCGATAGAACGCTCACGGATCATGTCCTCGCAGTTTCCGAAGCCATCGACGCGGTTCACAAGGCAACGGGGCGCGAAGTCCATCTCATGGGTTATTCCCAGGGCGGAATGTTCGCCTATCAGGCGGCCGCCTATCGAAGATCGGATCGCATCGCGTCGCTCGTCACCTTCGGCAGCGGCGTCGACCTTCATCAGGGTATCCCCCTGAACCTGCCGACCGAACTCGTCATCGAATCGATCGAGCGCTTCGGGAAACTCCAAGAGGCGCTGATGCCGGCGGGTATTCCCTCGTGGGCGACGCGCATCGGATTCCAGCTGATGGATCCAATCAAGACCGTCCAGCAGCGCATCGACTTCGCGCGCCGCCTCTACGACCGCGAGGCGCTGCAAAAACGGGAAGGCATGCGTCGCTTCATGGGCGGCGAGGGCTGGACCGCCTTCCCGGGACCGGCACTCGCCGACCTGCTGAAACAACTCGTTGCTCAAAACCGGCTGCTCAAGGGCGGGCTCGTCATCAACGAACAGACCGTCACGCTGGCCGACATCCGCTGTCCGATTCTCGTCTTCGTCGGCAGCTCCGATTCGATCGCGCCGCCGCCCACGGTGCGCGCCATCTACGCCGCCGCCCCCTACGCCGAGTGCTATCAGATCAAGGTGCCGGCGGGACATTTCGGGCTCGTCGTCGGGTCCCGGGCGAATGAAGTGACCTGGCCGTCGGTCCTCGAGTGGTTGGAATGGACCGCGGACCAGAAAAATCTCCCGGAGGCGGCGTCACGTCTCCACGAGCGGCCCAGCGATTCTGTCGGGAGCGCGCCGGGTGATGATCTTCGCGCGGCGGCCGGGCTCGCCTGGGATCTCAGCGTCAATCTGGTCGGCGGCGCACTGCAGGGACTCAGCGACCGGGTCGGCATTCTCGGCCGACTGGCCCAGAACGTTGCGCCACAGCTACCGCGCCTCAATCGACTGGCCGAGATCCGCAGCGGGACGCGCGTCAGTCCCGGGTTGTCGCTCCGCGAACGTGCCCGGGAAGCGCCCGAGGACACTTTCTTCCTCTTCGAAGGCCGCGCACACAGCTTTCAGGCCGCGGACGTTCGCATCGACAACATCGTGCGGGGGTTGATCGCCTGCGGCGTCCGACATGGACAGCATGTCGGACTCTTGATGGAAACGCGTCCGAGCGCGGTCGCGGCGGCGGTGGCGCTGTCGAGACTCGGCGCTGTCGCGGTTCTACTTCGACCGGACATTTCTCTCGAACGACAACTCGACGTCGCACCCCTCGAGCATCTTGTTTGCGACCCGGAGCGCGCCGAGGCGATCTCGAAGCCGCTCGATTTCGAGATCCTGGTGCTCGGCGGCGGCGGCGAAGAGCGGACGCTGGCAGCCGGCCTCGTCGACATGGAAGCGATCGATCCGGATCTCGTCGAATTGCCGGAGTGGTATTCGCCGAATCCCGGCCTCGCCGGCGAGCTGGCCCTGATCCTGATCACGGGCGATGGCGACCAGCTCGGCACGAGCCGGGTCAGCAATCGGCGCTGGGCCACGTCGGCGTACGGGACGGCATCCGGCTGCGCACTCACCTCCCGCGACACCGTCTATTGTCGCTCCCCCGCCCATCACGCCACGGGAATTCTCGTCTGCGTGGGTGGCGCCCTGGTCAGTGGCGCGCGACTCGCGATGGCCTCGGAGTTCACCTCGACGATCGATCCCGAGCTCTTCTGGCGAGACGTTCGCCGCTACGGCGTGAACGTCGTGTTCTATACCGGCTCGCTCCTGCGAGTGCTGGTCAATTCGCCGGTGTCGCGTCAGGAACGACACCACTCGATCCGGCTCTTCGCAGGCAGTGGCCTGCCAAAGGGACTCTGGCAGCGGCTGATGCAACGCTTTGCGCCCGCGACCGTCGTCGAGTTCTTCGCATCCACCGAAGGCAATGCTGTCCTCGTCAATCTAACCGGCGAAAAGATTGGCTCGCTGGGTCGACCGCTCCCCGGCGGTGGCGAACTCGGCGTGGCCGCCTGGAACCTCGAAGAGGGTAAACTGATCGAACATGAATCGGGCTTCGCGGGCGAATGCCGACCGGGCGAAATCGGCCTCTTGGTCGAACGGGTCGATCGCGAACGCGGGGAACTCGAGGGCCGGCCGATTCGCGGCGTCTTCGAGGCCGGCGACGCCTGGCTGAACACGCGGGACCTCGTACGGGTCGACCCCGAAGGCGACTATTGGCTGGTCGATCACGTCGACGATGTCATCCACTCCGCGAAGGGCGCGGTCACGACGGTCGCGGTCGAAGGAACCTTGACGTCGGAAATCGACGCGATCGATCTCGCTGCGGTTTATGGTTTGAAAGTGCCCGGAACCCGTTTCGAGATTCCGGCCGCCGCCATCACGCTCAGGCCTAACTCGACGCTCAATCCAGACGCCCTCTATCGGCTGGCCCGAAGACGACTGCGGGACGTCGAACGCCCGGTCGTCATTCGCGTGATGGCCGAGCTGCCGCAAACGGCCGGTCATCGAATCCACAAGCGGACGCTCCGACAAGAGGGGCTCGCCTTTGCCGAGTCCGAGCTTCAAACCCTATGGCTCGACCCGGACAACGACTGCTATTCACCGCTCTCGGCCGAGCACACGAACGAATTGATCGATCATCTAGCCGCCATCGAATCGAATTACGAAGATCGGTGAGCCCGGAGAAACATCCATGATTCCTCGCATCCTCGCCGGATTGATCGGCGGGCTCTTCCTGCTTCAGACGATGGGCTGGTTGGTCGACCCGACCGCGGCCGCCAAGCAGCTCAACATGACTTTGCTCGAAGGATTGGGGCGCAGCACCCAGATCGGTGACTTCTCGAGTTTCTTCTTCGCCCTCGGATCGATGGCTCTGCTCGGCGCGATTCGCTCGAACGGGACCTGGCTTCGCGGCGCGGCTTTGCTCCTGGGCGGCGCCGCGGTCTTCCGAACCCTCGCCTGGGCCCTTCACGGCGCGACTTTCGCGACCGAGTTCATCGCCATCGAAGCGCTGACTGCGATCGTGCTTCTCTTCATTGCCGCTCGCTTCGACTCGCAGGGTGGAAGCTCGACGGCGAGCGCGACGAACTAACATTCGTCAACGTGACACTATCGATCCGTACGCGCGCCCATGATATTCACGCGCTTCTCGAAGGCGCCCGGCTTTCGTAGGCTTTGCGCTCGAGATCCGCAGTCGCCAGCGACGTCTCATAGCGAGTCTCGGGGTCTTCGGCCCCGGCGATTCCGTCGACTTCTCGAGCTTTCCCGGCGGCGGCGTCTCGGAATTCAACGTCTCGGGACTTCTGCCCGGCGCCGATCTGAGCAGCGCCGCAGCCTTCCCGCTTCAGCTGGCCTTCGATTCGGCAGACTCGGACTTCACCATGACCTCGGCGGCCCCGGGGTCTGTTCCCGCCCTCGCATGGCCGCTGGTCGGATTGCTGATGGCCGGACTGGACCGTGATCGGAGTGAGAAAATCGTCGAACGGAGCGCCCGTGGAGCGCGCTCCGCCGATGTGCGAAATCCTCGAAGGGTTATTCTAGAACGACGCCCTTGGAGGAATTGTGAGCGAAGTCGACAGTCCAAAGATCGAACCCCATTGGGACGCCACCAAACTCAGCCAGACCGAGATGTGGACCCAGAAGCGGCGCCTGGCCAGCGCCATGCGTCTGGTCATCGAACGGCTCGTTCCCAGTAACGCCCCGGTCGATGAACTTCGCCGCGCCGCCGAAGCGCTCGAGGGATACGCCGAAGCGCTTCGAAGTCATCCCCGCTTGAAGGACGCCCGGCTCTTTGGCGAGTCCGCCAACGCCGGCGACGTCGGCGCCTTCTTCGACCAGAGTCCGCTCATCGGCCTCGCGAATCCCCTGGCGCCGCCGATCACCATCGGGCGCAAGGACGATCGTCATGCGCATGCGACCGCCGTCTTCGGCTCGGCCTACGAGGGTCCGCCGGGCTCCGTCCATGGCGGCTTCATCGCCGCGGCCTTCGACGAGGTCCTCGGCTTCGTTCAATCCCTGTCCGGCAATCCAGGCATGACGGGAACCCTGACCGTGATCTACCGAAGTCCGACGCCGCTCCACACACCGCTGCTCTTCGAAGCGAAGTTCGATCGGGTTGAAGGTCGGAAGATCTTCACCAGCGCGCGCCTCGAAGCGAACGGAAAACTCTGCGCCGAAGCCGAGGGCATCTTCATCTCCTTCCGAAAAGAACAGATGGAGATGCTCGAAAAGGCGCGGTCCGATCTCGAGGCGAAGCGAGACACGGCGAGCGCACATGAAATGAGCGAGGACTGACCCTTTTGTGGCAGCCCCGGTGCGCTACATCTGAGCCCCTTCTACCGGGCCCGCAGAGGGGCGCGGTCTGGCCGACGCGCGCAACCGGGATTGAATGAAACATGGATGAACTCACTCGACAGATCTGCGCGACCTACGCGGCCCACCTGGCGTTAGGCCACGAAATCGAAGAACGTGACGGCGCACGCTTCGTGCGCTTCGTGCGAACTCCAATGGTCTGGGACGCAAATTACATCCAGCCATTCGAAATCGCTGATTTCGATCAGGCTCGCCGCCTACTCGGCCTCGTCGAGGATTGGCTCGAAGCGTTCTCGCATCGACGAGTCTTCGCTGATCCGAGTACTCCAGAAGTCTTCCTGGCCCTACTGGCCGCCGAGGACTATCAGGCCAGCCCGACTCTTCAACTCGTACTCGAAGGCGAGCTTGCGGGCGACCGCCCCGCTCCTCGCGAGATTCGTCCGATTCAAGCGCAGAGCGATTGGGAATCGCTCGCCACGCTGAAGAGGGTTCGAGACGTCGAGGACTGCGAGCGAACGGGGCGGGAGATCTGGGACGCCTCGGTCACACAGCAGATGGTCGAAGTCGTTCGCGTGAAGGCCCCTGACGTACAGTTCTTCATCGCTCGCGAGGACGAACGGGATGTCGCGTATTTCTCGTCCTATCCCGGAAAAGACGGAGTCGGGATGGTGGAAGATCTATTCACGCTGCCCGAAGCGCGAGGGCGCGGCATCGCGCGCGCGTTGATTCATCATTGTGTCGAGGACGCGCGCCGCCGCGGCGCCAAGGCAGTGCTGATCGGCGCGGACCCCACGGACACACCGAAGAATGCCTACGTGGCCATGGGATTTCGGCCCGCGTGCGTGACCTGGAGCTGGCTGAAAACGCAGGGCGACGCCTGAGCGGCTATCCGAGAGCACCCATCTTGCGATAGTCGACGGTACGCCAGCGATCCGGGCGCATGAGGAAGACGCGTCCGTCGCCACTCGTGTTGCCCGCAACATAGGTGTCGCCGAGTTCTTCCCCGAAATAGCGTCGGGCCATCGGCCGAAGATCGCGTTCGAGATCGGCGCTGCGCTCCTCGACGATCGGCCCTTCGACACTCACGTATTGGTAGGCGGGCGGTTCTTCCGTCTGCGCGACCAGGCTATAGCGACCGGCCTTCTGTAGCGCCTGTCCCTTCGCCGAGCCCGCATCCGTGATGACCCACAAGCCGATGTCCGGGGAGTAGTCGTACCAGATCGGTACGGTGAGCGGCGGGCGACTCTCCTGCTCGATCGAGATGACCCCCACGTGCAGATCCGCAAGGAATGTTTCCCGCTCTTCTTTGCTCATTGCCATCGACATCGATCGACTCCCTTCAGCCATCCATCCATTTCACGATACAGATGCCCTTCGCTACCAGGCCTTCCCTACCAGGGATGGACGCGGACCGGCAAATCCGTAAAGCCCTTGACGAAATTCGACCGGACGCGAATCGGCTCGCCGACGACTTCGATGAAACGAAAACGTTTCATCGCCTCTTCCCAGGCGATGCGAAGTTGCATCTCCGCCAGTCGGCTGCCCACGCAGAAATGCACGCCCCAGCCGAAGGACAAATGCTGGCGCGCATTTTCTCGATCGATCAGGAATTCGTTCGCTCGCTTGATCACGGTATCGTCGCGGTTGGCGGACACGTACCACATGACGACCTTCTCGCCCTTCTTGATCTGTTTGCCTCCGAGTTCCGTGTCGCGAGTTGCGGTACGCCGCATATGCGCGAGCGGCGTCTGCCAGCGAATGATCTCATTCACCATGTTCGGAATCAGATCCGGATCGTCGCGCAGCTTTTGATACTCGTCCGGGTTCTCATTGAGCGCGAGAACCCCGCCCGTTAGTGAATTTCGGATCGTGTCGTTTCCGCCGACGATCAGGAGCACGAGAGTGCCGAGATATTCCATCGGCTCGAGGTTCTTCGTCGCCGCGCCGTTGACCAGCGCCGTGATCAGGTCGAGGCGATCGGGATTGGGATTGTTTTCGCGCTGTTTCCAAAGTCCCTGGAAGACTTCCAGGCATTCCATCAGGGCTTTCTGTCTTTCTTCCTCAGTGACGTCCATGGCTCCCGTCTGTTCGGGACTCGAGGTCGCCATGTCCGACCAGAAGGTGAGCTTGCTCCGATCTTCATATGGAAAGTCGAAGAGCGTCGCCAGCATCCCGGTCGTCAGCTCGATCGAGACGTCATCGACCCAGTTGAAGGTCTCGCCGACCGGCAGGCCGTCCATGATTTCGATGACCCGCTCGCGAATCACGGGCTCGAGTGCCTTCAGATTCCTCGGTCCCGCAACCGGTTGGACGGTTTTTCGATGGGCTTGATGATCGGGACCATCCATCGTGATGAAGCCGGCTTCGAGCGGAAAGTCCGGATCGGGATCGCCGACGACGATGCTCCGAGCGGAGGAATAGGTCTCGGGATCCTTTTCGACGACGACGATGTCGTCGAATTTCGTCACCGACCAATAAGGCCCGAATTCACTCTCGGCGCAATAGTGAACGGGATCTTCCTTGCGCAGGCGTTCGAAATAGCCCCAGAGCGTGTCGGTCAGGAAGAGTTCAGAGTCCGCGACGTTGATCTTGTCGAGCGGGATGGAATAGGGATCTGCGCCGGCCTGACCCAGTGACGGGATGGATGGAGAGTTCGAATCGGCCTTGACTGCTTCGCTCATGGGGGCTCCCAACGGAGAGGATGAAATATCGAGATCGGACCTTCAGAATACCACGTGTCCGGGTCCCCGAATCCCGGAAAGAACCGCTCCTGGTGGGGCGGCTGCGTTCCCTCGCTCTTCTGGCGCCGCACCCTGATCGATTCTCTTCGAATCGGGTTAGGATCAGGACCATGCGATTCGCACGCCCCAAGCTCGTACTTCTCGCCGTCGCGCTCGTCCTGTGCGCAACGACGTGGGCCGCGGAAACGAATTTCGAAAGCGCGAGCCATCTCGGGCCGGCGCCCCGCAACGCGGACGGTCGCTTCACGAATTGGAGCGGAGACCTGTCCCACGGAAGCCTCGCTGTTCGCTCCCGCTTCTTTCTTCGCCGGATCGCCAGCGCCTTTCGAACCAGACCGGGAATTCCGGAGCGAGTCGACAACGACGGCGCCTTTTTAAGAGAAAATGCCGAGCACAGCGAGCCGACCGTGACTTGGATCGGCCACGCGACCCTGCTCATCCAAACGGATCACGTGACCTTCCTGACCGATCCGATCTGGTCGGATACGGCGAGCCCCATCCAATGGGCCGCGCCAAAGCGTTTCGTGCCTCCCGGCATCGCAATGAAAGATCTTCCACCGATCGATTTCGTCGTCCTCTCCCACAATCACTACGACCATCTCGATCTCCCCACTCTCGAGGCATTGGCCGCACGCCGACCGGCCACCCGATTTCTGGTTCCGATCGGGAATGCGGCGTTGCTGCGCGAGCAAGGCATCGAACAGGTCGAGGAATTCGATTGGGGCGATTCGACACGACACGGCCAGGTCACGATCACCTGCCTTCCCTCCCAGCATTGGAGCAAACGCGGACTCAATGATGATCAGATGGCGCTCTGGTCATCGTGGGCCATCGAGGGTCGAGAGCGAAACTTTTATTTCGGAGGCGACACCGGCTATTTCAATGGCTTTTCGCGCATCGGCGAGGCGCTCGGCCCCTTCGATCTCGTGGCCGTGCCGATCGGCGCCTACGAGCCGTCGGCCATGATGAAGGAGTCGCACATGAATCCCGAAGAGGCGATTCAGGCCTCCATCGATCTGGGCGCGCAGAAAACGATGGCGATGCATTTCGGGACTTTCGATCTTTCCGACGAAGACCTCGCCGAACCGCCACAACGATTTCTCGCCGCGGCGGCTTCGAGTTCCCTGGACGCCGAGGATGCGTGGGTGCTGCGCATTGGCGAGACGCGTCGCTTCTGAGCTAGCGAGAATCGGATCCCGACAAGAAATCGGCGATCTTCGTGAAGGCCGAACGATCCTGGAGCAGGAAGAGATGCCCACCTTCGAAGAATTCGAGGGTGACGTTCGAAAGCGCCGCCTCGAGTGCATGTTGGTTGGAAGGCGGCGCGATCGCGTCGTAGCGACCTGCGCAGAGATAGACGGGGATCTGAACTCCGCCGAGTCGCTCCGATGTATCGTGGTGAGAGCGCGCTTCCAACTGAAGATGCTGCCCGGCCAGCGCGGCTTGATCGCGCGAACCCGCGCGTTCCATGGCAACGTCGATCACCGCTTTCGCTTTGGCTGGATTGTCTCGCTGCCACTGTGCGCCGAAGCGGGTATCGGAAATCTCGACCATGCGGGCCGCACGATCGCGAGGCGACAGCTCCTCGAGTTCGTGTAGCGGATAGGACGCCCCCGCCCTTCCTCCGGCGGAAGTACAGGCGAGAACCACGCGACTAACAATCTCGCCATCCCGACAGAGCAATTCCTGAGCGACCATGCCGCCGAAAGAGACGCCCATCAGAGCGGGATCATCGAATGCGAGAACTCGCAGCAATTCGGCGGCGTCCTCGGCATAGTCGGCCATCGTGTACGGACCTTCGGGCGCGTCCGTCCGCCCGAGTCCGCGCTGGTCGTAGGAAAGCACTTCGAAATGGCGCGTCAGCGGACCGTCGAAGACGTTCGGCTTGTCCCGCAAATCGCCGCCGCTCCCTCCGATGAAGAAAAGGCGCGGCCCCGAGCCGTGGATTTCATAGTAGATCTCGATATCGCGAACGCGGATATGGGGCATGAGGCCGAACCATAGCGGAAATCCCTCGGGGCCCGGCCGCCATCGACGTCTTCCCGTCGTCGGGTCTCTTGCGCCGAATCCGCGCAGCCCACGATGTTGAATCGTCCCGACGTTGTTTCGTCCAGGCACAGCCCCCAACAACGAGTCCCTCCGCGGAGAAACACAATGTCGATCCGGTTGATGATCCTTGGGCTGCTCCGCTCGCGCACGACGATCTTCTGGCAGACGCTTCACCAGGACGAGCGACTGCGCTGTTA
>CAWLAJ010000020.1:0-28830 GCA_963854795.1 Deltaproteobacteria bacterium UBA4427
CACCTCGGTGGGCGACAACGCAAACTCGCTCTCGACTCCCTTGGCCACCCAATCTCGAAGCGCCGCAACATACGGAGTTCGGTCAGTCACGATCTCTCCGGCAGCGGCCATCATTTCTCCCATACGACCAGGCGGCAGCGCCGGGGCCGCTTCGGTCGGCGATTCTTCAGTAAGAAGGTCGGGAGCACTCGGCCAGGCCGGTTCCGCGGGCCGAGCGATCATTCCTGATTCGTCGATCCAGATGCTGTTTGGAATGTTGACGATGCCGAAGCGTTCGTCCACGAGGTGGGCGACGTCGATCAGCGAAGGGTGTTCTGGCTTTGCTGCATCGACATAGGACCGCGCTGCTTCAGCGCCCATCGATTCGAGACACACAGTGACAATCTCCAATCCCTTGGGATGGAGCTCAGCGCGAAGGGCCTGCCACCCGGGCAGGTCATTGGCGCAGCCTCAATAGGGCGACCACGCCACCAACACGACCTTTTGGCCACGCAACGTGCGCAGATCGAATTCAATCCCAGCAAAATCGGGAAGAACCAGATCGGGTGCGTCGGCAGTACTCAGCGCTCGCCCGTTCACACTCGCAGGGCCCAACGCTGCGAGATCTCTCGAATGACGGGCGATCGACATGCCGAGATCGCTTGCCAGCGCGGCGACCTCGACTTCGTCCCCTTGCGGCCCATCGATGAGCGGTATGCACACATCGCCGCGACACGCGCCTTCTGGTCGGAGCGACCATCCTGTACCTCGTTCAAATGCCGCCTTGGCCATTCGACTTTCCGTGAGCACCGTGAGCAGCATATTCTCTCGCCTCTCCGAATTGGAAGGATTTCTCTTCGATGCAAGCGAGCATACGCGATTCATTGTCGCTGCGAACGCTCGATATCCAGCAACCATTTTGCCCGAAACGACACTAGCAGCTTGTCGAAAAGCGGGGACAGCGCGGCCGAAATGATCGATCCCATTCGCCATAACCTCGGAACTTCGTTCTGACGGCTTCGCGGTCCGGTGGGGAACCATTCGCCACCCGGTTGGTCCGGCCCGCGTGCTCCCTTAGTATCTCCATCCATTGCGAGGAGGTCACATGAGCGCTGCGGTCGATTTCAATCAGTACGACCCGATGAAACGTGAGGTTCAACAAAACCCGTTCCCCTACTACGAGGCGCTACAGCGTGACGCGCCCGTATACAGACATCCGGTTTCGGGAATCTACTTCGTTTCGAGACTTGATACGGTGAACCGCATCTTCGCTGACCCGGCGACCTTCTCGTCGAAATTCTCGAATACCGGGACGACCGCCGGCTCACCGGAGATGCTCGAGCAGTTGAAGGAAATCTCCTCGCGCGGCCAATCGCCCGTGGACACGATGTTGACGGCGGACCCGCCCTTGCAAACGCGCTACCGCAAGACAGTCGGCCGCGCTTTCTCGACCAAGCGCATCGCGATGCTCGAACCGATGATACGCGAGAACACGAACGATCTCATCGATGCATGGCCGGATGCCGGGCGTGTCGACTTCGTGAACAGTTTCGCAGTGCCCTTTCCTGTCGGAGTCATCGCCGCAACTCTCAACATGGCTCCCGAGGCCGTGGAGCATATCAAGCGATGGTCCGATGCATCGGTCGCAGCCCTCGGCGTGGCGCTCGATGACGACGCCCGGCTCGAGGCTGCACGCGCCGTCGTAGAGGCGCACCAATATTGGGTCAAGGAATTCAAGGCTCGCCGCGAGGAGCCACGCGAAGACTTCCTGACAGAACTTACCCAGGCCATGTTCACCGAGGAATCGGGTAAATCGCGAGTGCTCGACTATGCCGAGCTCGTAAGCATCATCTTGCAACTGATGGTGGCTGGAAACGAAACGACGACAAAGCTGATCAATGAGACCGTAAAACTGTTGATCGAGAATCCCGATCAGTTTCAGCGGATCAAAGATGACCCGTCCACGATTCCAGACATGGTCGAAGAGGCGCTCCGGCTTTCGAGTCCGAATCAAGGATTGTTCAGGGTCGTCCAAAAGGACGTTGAGCTCGACGACGTGAAAGTTTCAGCGGGCTCGACATTATGGGTGATGTTCGGCGCGGCCAATCGAGACGAGCGCCATTTTCCCGAACCGGACAGGTTTGATCCCACGCGAGAAAATTTGCGTGACCACATCGCCTTCGGAAAAGGCGCGCACTTCTGCATCGGTGCTCCGCTCGCGCGACTCGAAGCCAAAGTCTGCTTCGAACTCCTTGCTGAACGCATCGAACACTGGGAATTCGCACCCGGCAACACGTTCGAATACGAGCCAAGCTACATCTTGCGCGGCTTGAAGAATCTCGAACTCGACATCAAGAAGGCATCATAATGGCAGCTCTCGACGGCAAGGTGGCTGTAATTGCAGGCGGTTCCGGAGGATTTGGCGAAGGAACCGTCCAGCGGTTCCGCGACGAAGGCGCAACGGTATGGATAGCGTCTCGGGACGAGGCGCGGGGCAAGGAGAGCGCCAAGAAGCTCGGGGCGCGCTACCAGCCGTGTGACATCACGCGCAGCGAAGACATCAAAGCGCTGGCGGACGCCGTGCTCGCAGAGTCGGGTCGAATCGACATCGCCGTCAACAGCGCCGGTTACGAAGACAATTGTGCGTTTTCGGATCTCGAACCCGAGCGAGTCGAGCGCATGGTGGCGGTACAATTCACAGGCGCCCTCTACTTCATCCAACACATGGCCAACGCAATGAAAGACGGAGGATCGATCATCACGATCGGCTCTCTGACCGCCACGCTGACAGCCGATGGATATGCGCCGTACGCGGGCGCCAAGGCCGGCGTCAACCACGCCACGCGGATCGCGGCGGCCGAGTATGGACCGAAGGGAGTCCGAGTCAACGTAGTCTCCGCGACGCTCGTCGAAACACCGATGACGGCGGCGATCATCAATGCACCGGGAGTACGCAAGGCCTTCGTGGCGGAGACCCCGCTCGGGCGTTTCGGACGCACCGACGACATCGTGAATGCAGTCTTCTGGCTTGCCTCCGAACAGGCGAGCTTCATCACCGGACAAAACCTGCTGGTCGATGGAGGGACCTCGCTGCGGCGCCTTCCGAGAGTCGACGATTTCATTCGATCCGCACAGGAAGAGATGGCGGAGTAACTCCTGGATCCCCGACTGCAAAACCTCTTCGATCGCGATGCGATCCACGATGTCCTGATTCGTTATGCCACGTCGCTCGACGATCGCGACTGGGATCGACTCGCCAGCTGCTTCGCCGATGATGCGATCGCCGACTATGGACGCGGTGCCCTCGAGGGCCCTGAGGCGATCGTCGGGCTGTGCCGCCAGATGCTCGAACCCCTCGAGCTGAGCCAACATCTACTGGGCAGTTTCGAAATCACGGTCACCGGCGAGACGGCGACGAGTCGATGTTACTTCCACGCCCAGCATGTGAGACCTAAGCTCGCTGGCGGGTCCCAGTTGATCGTCGCCGGAACCTACGAGGATTCGCTTCGACAGCAAGCCGGGCAATGGCTGATTCAGAAACGGCGGCTCATCTTCTCCTGGCAGTCCGGAAACTCAAAAGTTCTCGATCCTTGATCCACTCGAGGACCTCGAGGCCTTCGATTCGGTGGTGAACGCTTGGCCGCGAGCCGCTCAGCCTATTCGCCAGCAATCAACTCATTCAGTTGATGAAGTGTTTCCACGCGTTCTTCGAGCGTATTCCCCACCAGGCTCACGTTCAGGCTCGTCACACCCGCTTCGCGATAGGCGGCAAGCCGCTCCTTGACGAAGCCCTTGGGTCCGATCAGTGTCGTCTCTTGAATGAAAGAAGTCGGTACGGCAGCGGCGGCTTCACGCTTCTTACCAGCGAGATAGAGTTCTTGAATTTCCTGGGCTTCCTTCTCGTATCCGTAGCTCTTGAAGACGTCGTTGTAGAAGTTCTTCTTCTTTGCACCCATGCCGCCGACGTAGAGCGCGATGCCATCGCGTCCCCGATCCCGTAGCTTTTCGAGCCCTTCCCCGATTCCGACACCACCGCCCGCGAAGACCTCCAGAGCCCCACGACCCGGATCGCGTCGTGACCGTCCGGCAGCCAGCGCATCGCCCCAGTGCTGCTCCGATTTGTCGGGATGAAAGAAGACCGGGAGCCAGCCATCAGCCAGTTCCGCCGTCTGCTCGACACTCTTCTGACCGAGTGCTGCGATCGCGATCGGAATTTCGTCGCGCACAGGATGCGTGATCATCTTGAGCGGCTTGCCGAGTCCCGTACCGCCCACCGTCAGGGGAATCTGATATTTCCGTCCTTCGTGGACGAGTCGCTCTCGCTTCCAGACTTTTCGACAAATCTCAATCACTTCGCGAATTCGCGTGACCGGCGCGTCGTATTCGACGCCATGGAAGCCTTCGATTACCTGTGGCCCCGATGCGCCGAGGCCTAGCATCGCCCGGCCACCAGAGAGGGCGTCGACCCCGGCCGCCGTCATCGCGAGCAGAGCAGGCGTCCGGGTGTAAATCGGAAGAATGCCCGAAGCGATGCGCACGCTCGTCGTCTTTGCGGCGAGGTAACCCATCAAGCTCGGAGCATCAAAGCCGTAGGCCTCAGGTACCCAGGCGGTATGGAGCCCCGCCTTTTCGAGTGCCTGAATTTCTTCGACGGCTTCCGTAAAACCGCCCACATAACTGATCATCGTTGCGACTTGCATGAGTCTCCTCGGCCCAAAGCCTGCGGCCCCGTTTCCATGACATGCAGCCGTTGGCGATTGGGTTTAGCCTTTGCGTGCGTCGTTAATGACTGCCACCGGCTCCAGGCACCGCGCGCGGCGACAGACGCTACTCTACCGAAGCCATGACAGACAAGACCTCCAACCATCAGCTCAGCGAAATGAAATGTCCTGTGTCGCTCGAAGACGTCGACCTCTTCGGCGCGGGTGCCCAGGAACATTGGTACGAGGCCTACGAGATTCTCCACCGCGAGTGTCCCGTACGAATCATTCCGGGCGAAGGGCTCGGCGGCGGCTCGGACGCCTACATACTGACGCGCTACGCGGACATCGCGCGCGTCGTGAGGGATCCCGAACGTTTCAAACCAACGCTCAGCTTCGGGATCGAAGCGGCGCAACGCAGTCTGCGGGAAGCGAAGGCGCAGGGAAGCAACCCAGAGCTTCCACGCGAACTCAACGCGATGGTCGCATCGATGGCGACGCTGCGACCAACTCAGGAGCTCTATCGCGCGCACAGACAAGAACTCACGGATCCATGGGTGGGACCCGGCGCGAAACGTCATGTAGCGATGATCACGGAGACCGTCGACGCGCTGATCGACGAATGGATTGACGATGACCAAGTCGAGTTCATCTCGCAATTCGCGAGGCCGCTGCCTCAGAGGGTCATGGCCAGGGTCTTGGGCTTTCCACTGAAAGACGTCTCCCGCCTGGCGCTCTGGGGTACGGCTCAGGTAGCCCCCTTCGTGCACGGCAAGGGCCACCGCAACGTCCTGTCTCGTGAGGAACTTGAAGAGCAGGCTCGAATCCTCGAGGGCTTCGCAGACTACGTCGCTGAACAGGTCGCTCAGAAGCGCGCGAAGCCGGATGACGACATGATCAGCTTTCTCACACAGGTCACCTATCAGGCGCTGGACCGAAAACTCACTGACGCCGAGATCCATGGCGTGGTCTACGCGATGGTACTGGGCGGACTGGAAACGACTCAGTATGCGCTCGAGGAACAGGCGCAGCTGCTATGCGATGACCCGGCGCTCCTGGGCCAACTTCGACGCGACCGCAGCAAGCTGCGAGGCTTTACCGAGGAAGCAATGCGATTGCGTGCCCCGACGCAGGGACTATCCACGCGCGTCACGACCCGAGACGAGGAATTCCAGGGTGTTCGGGTACCGAAGGGGTCGCTTCTGCACCTGCGCTGGGGGGCAGGCAACGTCGACGCCGAAGAATACGAGTGTCCACATCAGATCCAGCTCGACCGCAAGCGCGTCACCGCACATCTGACCTTTTCTCAGGGACCGCGCACGTGCCCAGGATCGGGTATCTCGCGCCTCGAACAAACGATCGCCTGGGATCGCCTGCTCGATCGCATCGCGTCGCTCGAATACGCAGCGGGCAACGATTTCCTGCACCAACCCGGCATCATGCTCGGAACTCTGGAATTGCATCTCAAATTCGCAAGGGCTTCGTAGCCCGTCTGCCGGGAAACAATTTCGCGACACAATCAAGTAACGTCCGTACCAGCCGATTCCCTACAGGAGCCCGATATGTCCGCTGCAGATCTAGTCTTTCGAAATGCTCTCATCGTCGATGGGTCCGGTTCGCCCGGCTTCGTGGGAGACGTCGCCGTCAGTGAGGGCGAAATCGTCGCCGTCGGAAGCTACGAGGGACGTGGCGGCGAAGAGATCGATGCCACCGGTCGCGCCCTCGCCCCGGGATTCATCGACATTCACACGCATTTCGATCCTCAGCTCTGCTGGGACAGCCTCGCCACCCCTTCGATCGAACATGGAGTGACGACGGTCGTCACGGGCAATTGTTCCTTGAGCCTGGCGCCCGTGCATCCACACGGCGTCTCGAAGGTGATCAGCATGTTCGAGGTGATCGAGGACATCAAGAAGCGAACCTTCGATGCAGCGGTTCCTTTTTCCTGGGAGACGTTTCCTCAGTATCTAGACCACATCAGACCAAACCTCGGCATCAACGTAGGCGCATTGATCGGCCATTCGGCCATTCGGCTCTATGTGATGGGCGAAGACGCTCAGAAGCGTGCGGCAAACCCGGACGAAATCGAGGCCATGTGTGTCATCGTCGAGGAAGCGATGACGGCGGGGGCGTTGGGGATTTCATCCTCTTATGTCGACATCGACGAGAACATGGTCCCGGTTCCGAGCCGATTCGCAGAACTCGACGAGAAGATCGCACTCTGCAAGGCCATGGCGAAGAGTGGTCGGGGCGTCTGGCAAGTCGTTCCCTTCTTCCCCGATCCGAGTCAGCAGCTAGCCAATATCAGGGAACTCGGAGAGATCAGTCGAGCGGCCGGCATCATGTGCTCGCTGCAGCCGATTCTCTCGTCGCCCGCTTCGCCCGACGCAAAGGAATCGATCGCAGCACTCGAAGAAGAACATGCCAAGGGCGGACGTGTCTACGGGCAGGTCATGCCTCGCTGTTTCGATCTCAACATGCGTCTGTCCGAAACCAGCATGCTCCTCTATGGCTTGCCAGGTTGGAAGGCGATCATGGACGAGCCGATGCCGGGACGCATAGCCAGTTTCGCCGACCCCGATCGTCGAGCAGACTTGGTCGACGAGATGGCTTCGGCCGGCGGGATGAGCGCCGCCGTTGCCCTCCTGCGCGTGGGTCAGATCAAGTCGGAAGCCAATCAGCCCTTCGTGGGCAAGACCCTGATGGAGATTGCCGCGAGCGAAGAGCGCAGCATAGGCGAAGTCGTACTCGACATCGCTTTGGCCGATGATCTCGAGACCGAGTTCCAGCTCGTCGACGTGCTGAACGCGGACAAGCCGGCCGTGGCCGGCCTGATCGATCATCCCTTGTGTCATTTCGGGGCTTCGGATGCGGGCGCCCATGTCACGCAGTTCTGCGGGACCGGAGACACGACGCATTTGCTCGAATATTATGTGAAGCAGACCGGCCAGATGAGCCTCGAACGCGCGGTCCATCGCATGACGGGTGAGGTCGCGAAAGACTGGGGGCTGGCCGATCGCGGCCTGATCGAGGTCGGCCGACCCGCCGACCTCGTGCTCTTCGATCCAGAAGCGGTTTCAGTGGGCGAGAACGTCTTTCGAAACGATTTTCCAGGTGAAGCCAACCGCTACGTTCGCGAAAGCCGGGGCTACGATGCAGTCGTGATCAATGGAGAGATCGTTCTCCGCGATGGCGAGTACACGGAAGCGCGACCCGGTCAGATCGTATAGCGAAGCCTACGAGTATAATGGTCGAGTCATGAGCGAATTGAATTTCGGACGAATCTTCCGGTATGCCGAGCGGTTCGTAGATGAAATCGCCGTTCACGATCTGGGCAATGGCCACCGCGCCAGCTACGGAGAACACTTCGAACGAGTCGCTCGGGCCTGCGGGGCCATGTCCTCCATCGGGATTGGGAGGGACGATCCCTTCGCCGTATTGGCGAACACCAGTCATCACTACCTTGAACTCTGGCGCGCAGGTCTTGTCGGGGGTGGGATCATCAACCCCCTCAATACGCGCCTCGCCGCAGACGAAATCGTCTACATCCTGAAGGATTCGGGTTCCGAGGTCCTCTTCGTCGACGCCGCCAATGCGCCCGTCGCGTTGGAAATTCGCTCCCGGGTTCCGCGCCTTCGGCAGTTGGTGCAGATCGGGGATGACGAAGCCATCGGATGCGATGCTCCACTCGAAGGGCTCATGAAAGAAGCGAATGCTTCGCTGCCCGCAGAACCGGATGACGCCGCGGCCGCAGTTCTCATGTACACCGGCGGAACCACCGGTCTGCCCAAAGGCGTGGTACTGAGTCAGAGAGCCATCGCGCTCGTCATCTACCGAATGCTCGTCGAGTTTCCGATTGTCGCCGGCACCCGGTTCTTGAATTTCATGCCGATGTTTCACATCGGAGGAATCACTAGCTGGGGCCTCCTGCTACCGGTGGGCGGGCGCACGGTCCTCCTGCCCGCCTTCGAGCCCAAGGCAGTCAATCATGCAATCCGTGAACATGAGATCACCTTGATCGGTGCGGTTCCCACGATGTTGGCGCAGATGCTTCAACAGCCGGACTTTGAACCCAGCATGCTCGAGAGCCTGCGCCTGATCCTCTACGGCGCCGCACCGATGCCGCCTACCCTGCTGGACCGACTCATGGCGATGTCCTCCGATCTTTCACTCGCTCAGTCTTACGGGATGACCGAGTGTGCGTCGACCGTGACCGTCCTCAACGCGCTCGATCACCGTAGAGGAGGTGCACCTCTGCAGTCTGTGGGTCGAGCGGCCTTCGGCGTCGAAATCGACATTCGCGAGCCCGACGGAAGCACCTCCGCTTCGGGGAAGATCGGAGAGATCTACATTCGATGCGACTCGATCATGACCGAGTACTGGAACAAGTCGGAACAAACGGAGGCTTCGCTCGTCGATGGCTGGTATCGAAGCGGTGATGCAGGCCACCTGGACGAGCAGGGCTATCTCTATCTCGCCGACCGCGTGAAGGACATGATCGTGACGGGCGGCGAGAACGTCTATTCAATCGAAGTCGAAAATGCCATCAGCTCCCATCCGCACGTGATCCAGGTCGCCGTCATTGGCTTGCCGGACGAGTTGTGGGGGGAAACCGTACACGCTGTCGTCGTTTGCGACCCCGAAGCCACAAACCAGGCCGATCTGATGGCCCATGCGCGCAAGACGATTGCGGGATTCAAAGTCCCGAAAAGCTGGACGCTGCAATCGGATCCCCTGCCCCTCACAGCGGCAGGGAAAGTCTTGAAACGCAAACTTCGCGAACGCCACGGTGTGTGCTGATCCAATGAGCAACGACTCGAGAAACGCGAAGCTGCTCTACGTGTTGGCCTTTTTGTCTGGCGCCGCCGCACTCGCCTACGAGGTGAGTTGGACGAAGTGGCTGTCACTCAGCTTCGGCAGCAGCACGCTAGGCGTCAGCGCCACCGTCGCTGGCTTCATGGGCGGCATGGGCGTCGGAGCATGGGCCTATCATCACGCTCAGGCTCGCGTCGCAAATCCCTTGCGGCTCTACGCGGCGCTCGAATGTGCGATCGCCCTGAGCGCGGTCGGACTGACATTAATCCTGGAAAGTCTGCCAGAGCTCTTTGCGGTATTGCTCCCGTCATTGTCGGAGAGCGGCGGCGCATGGAGCATCTTCCTACGGGTGATCACGGCCCTCGGTGTGCTGCTCCTCCCGACAGCTCTCATCGGTGCGACCTATCCCGCCCTGTGCAGTGTCGTGATTTCGAATTCGGAAGGACTCGACCGCCATCTCGGCGCTCTCTATGGATGGAATACGATCGGTGCCGCCTGTGGTGGCCTGATTGCGGGAATCCTGCTGATTCCAGCGGTCGGACTGAACGGCGCAGTCGGCATCGGAGTCGCCCTCAACCTCGCCGTCGCGGCCGCCGCGCTCGCCATCGATGTGCGCACCTTGCCTCGTGCGGCCGACCCGCCTCGAGTCCTGCCCGATCCCGACGTGCAGCTCCGGACCGGCCTTCCGCGTGGCGTCACCGCCGGAATCTTGTTCCTGTCGGGCTTCACGACGCTCGCCTATGAAATCATCTGGTTCCGAGCCTATCGACCGATCGCGGGGACCAGCACCTTTGCTTTCACGATCGTGCTGGTGACCTTTCTATTGGGTCTTGGTTTCGGTGCGCTTCCCCTTCGCCGAATCATCGCCTTCGGCAATCCGATCCGGAGTCTTTCTCTCATCCAGATTGGAATTGCCCTCACCGCGGCGGCAGGCATGGCCGGTCTGGGCGCGCTTCTCGAAGCGCCCTACGGAATTTCGCTCTCCGTGACGAACTCAACTGTTCGCACACTCGAGTGGCCCATCCGACTCCTCCTGCATGGTGTCACCGCCCTGATCATCATGCTGCCAGCAACGTTGTTGATGGGCCTCTCATTCCCGCTGGCGAGTAGATTGTACGTCGACGACCCAACGCAAGCGGGCAAGCGAGTGGGCAGCGCGGTGCTGTTCGCGAACCTGGGGAGCATCGTGGGAGCCATTGGTGCGGCGACCATCCTCCTTCCTCGGCTCGGAAGCATGAGCGGCACGAAGCTTCTGATCGGGCTCAATCTCCTGATGGCCCTCGTCGTCGCCCTCTTCGACCCGGGCAAGAAGTTCGAGAGATGGCGCTGGCTCGTCCCAGGCGTGGGCGCCGCGGCGATGCTTACAGCACTCATTCCGACTTCCGCGATACACCCGTCGAATCCACTAGGCGCTATTCCGTCCAGAGTGATCTTCGAACAGGAAGGTGATCTTGCGACCGTGCGCGTGGCCGAGGGGATCGCGAATCCGACCTTGCGCGGGATGAGCATCGACGGGGCAACGATCGGCGTCTCCGCCGGTTGGCTACATTCGACCTACAGCAAGCAAGTCATTCTTGCGCACCTGCCCTTGGCGTTGGAGCCGAGTCTGCGAAGCGCGCTCCAGATCGGGCTCGGATCCGCGTCCACACTGGATTCCATGACACAGCATCCAACTCTCGAACGGATCGACGCGGTCGAGATCAACGAAGCCGTTGTTCGAGGGGCCGCCTTCTTCGAGGAATCTCGGGCGTTCGACGACCCTCGGGTAACCGTCCACGTCGATGACGCCATCCACTATCTCCTACGGACCACGTCGACCTACGACATGATCGTCGCCGATGGAAAACAAGACATCGACTTCTCTGGCAACGCAAAAGTACTGAGCCAGGAATTCTACGAACTCGCTCTGCGCCGTCTCAGCGACCGCGGGCTCTTCGTTCAATGGATCAGCACAATGAATCTTCACGAGGACTTCGATGTAATCGTGCGCACTGCAGCGTCGGTCTTTCCGAATCTCAACGTCTTCTTCCAGCCGGCTCGCTCCGTTTTCCTCGTCGGCTCACACCAACCACTCGATGGCCGCGCCTATATGGAACATCAGGACGTGCCGCCTCGCGTGATGGAAAGCCTACGCCACGTTGGAATTGGCCAGATCGATTGGCTTCGATTGGGCTGGTTGGCTGATCGCGAGGCGCTCATACAGGCCGTAGGCGACGGGCCGATCAATCGATGGGGAGATCCAGTCCTCGAGTTTTTCGCATACATGGCGCCACCTGACTCATTTTCTGGAATCGCTTCCCTCGAGAACATCGAACGACTTTTCGAAGCGAACGCTCTGGCAATCAGCCGGACTCCCTCCGGATTCGCTCCCCTCGATCCGGACACACTCCAAGCACACCGTTTGACGCAACGGGCTTACGTAGAATTCGCGTGGCGACACCCGCAAAAGGCCCGCACGCTATTGCACCAGGCAAAGGATCTTGCGCCCGATGATCCGATCGTTGCGAATGCGTTGAAGAAGATTCTAGGCCGGCGCGCCCGTAGGCATCCCACTCGACGCTAGCGGCGGGCGCACTCAAGCTTCAGGCGGACACGAGCCGGGTCGCCCAAGCCATGGCAGAAAAAGCCTGGCGCCAACTCTGCCGTATTCAATTCCACCAGACTCGTCTAGAATCTGACGGGTTCGACCCAGACAGATCTACCCGTCACAGGAGGCGCGAGTTCATGAAGAACCGTCCGAGCATCATTACATACACCGACGGATTTACAGTCGCAGAACTCGAGGAGTTCGCGCGTCGAATCGAAGGGCTCGGCTACGACTCGCTCTGGGTCACGGAATTTACCGGTCGTGATCCATACACGACGGCCGCACATGTCCTCGCTCGAACCGACACGATCAAGATCGCGACCGGCATCGCAAACGTGTATTCACACGATGCCGTCGTAGCGGCCCAGAACCGCCAGACGCTGGCGGAACTGTCCGGGGGTCGCTTCGTGCTGGGGCTCGGTGTCTCGCATCCGCCCATGGCCGGGATGCACGGTCTCCAATGGGTGCCCCCGCTCGCGAAGATGCGGACGTACCTCGACACCATGGATGCGACACGCGTCGACTCGCCGGCGGCCGCCAAGCCCGCTCCGATCTGGCTCGCGGCCAATGGCCCGAAGCTGCTCGAACTCGTCGCTCAACGATGTGACGGCGCGAATACATACCTGCTGCCTCCCGCGCATACGAAGCGGGCGAGAGAAATCCTAGGACCCGACAAGAGGCTCAACGTCGTATTGCCCTGTTGTCTCTGCGAGGATCCGGAGATTGCCCGAAAGATCTCGCGGGCGGCTCTCGGCATCTACATGCCGCTACCCGCCTATCAGAAGGCATGGCAAGATTGGGGATTCGATGAGTCGGATTGGGCGGGCGGCGGAAGCGATCGCTTGATCGACATGATCGTGGCATGGGGAGACGAATCTGCGATTCGAGCGCGGATCGATGAATATGAGGCGGCCGGCGCTTCACATATCGCAGTCAGCGCCTACAACCCAGAAGGTCGCGGCCCGCAGCCGCATTGGAAACTTCTCGAGACGCTCGCGAGCTGATCGGCCGGCTCAGCCGAAGTCTCTCCGATCCGATCGAATGTCGCTCAGACGCGAACGATGGAGAACACGGGAATCGTGCGTGGCGCCGCCGACTCCACGTAGGCGGCAAATTGGGGCACCGATCCCGCTTGAAGTTCGACTTTCTTTCGCGCTTCCTCTGCGGCCAGTTCAACGACATCGGCCATGAAACGTTCGCGCCCGAGCTCAACTTCGATTCGGGGATGCGCCCTCAAATTGTAGTACCAGTCGGGATGTGTACTGGCTCCGGCGGCGGTGCCGAAGAGCAACATCTCTTGGCCTTCATAGATCACGATGAGTGGGATTTCGCGCATCGTTCCAGAACGTGCGCCAATCGTGTTCAAGATCACAACCGGCAGATCACCAAACTGCGCGACCTTGCCGCCACTTCTTCGAAATTCCGAGACGACTTCCGGGTTCAGTTTCTTCCAGTCGATCATGCTGGAAGCGTAAGAGTTGCCGTCGCGCGTGTCATCATCTCCGCAGAGCCGCTCCTGCTTCCGACTCAGTCGTCGTTCAGGAATTCATCGATCGTCATTTGCAGTCGTCGAATTCGCGCTTCCTGGTAGTTCCCGAGCGTAATCCCGGGCTTGCGGCTCGTCTTGAAGCCCCGCTGTTGTGCGCGGAGGTTCCCCGTGTCCTGGTCGTACACCCTGCCCAGCCAACCCAGCTCTTTCACCTCGGTATACGACTGCTCGAGATCGAGGCGAATCGGTTCGGGCGGATCCGGATGGCCGGCACCCTCCGGTAGGGGTTCGAGGATCAGTAGATCGAAGAGGCTCGAATCCACATCGTCCCCGGCCGGGCGAAAACGATAGACCATCGGAATCGAGATCCCGGGAAATAGGAACATGTTAGGGAAGAGATGGTACTCGATGGAGTCGACCATCAGGCTGTCGCTGCAATCGGAGAGATCGATGCCGAGGCGCGCACCGACGCTCTTTCGCAATGCTTCCGCCGCGATTCCTCGGGCCGTCTGACCCTCGGCAATCTTTTCGTTGTCGAAGTTGCCCAAACCCATCGTACGCAGTTGCTCCTCCTCGGTCAGAGGCGGATCGAGCCACGGAGCCGCCGACCGACCGTAGTCCTCAAGAGCTTCTGGGCTGTAGCTTCCGATATTGTGAATGAAGCGCGTCACGAATCTACCGAATATGTCGTATTGAGCGTTCGCACCATTGGGTGAGTCGTGCGTCTCGATATTGTGATAGGCCTCCATGAAGGCCTCTTGGGCAGCCTTCCAATTCGCAGGCAACCGCTTCTCTACGTGAACGGCAATGCGACGCCGCTCGAGGGGGAAATGCGAAAAGTGTTCGGGCAGAACATCGAGCTGGTCGGCAAGTGGTGCGGCGGACGGATCCATGTTGATGAAGATGAATCCCCCCCAGATCTCACATTGTACGCGCTGAAGACCGTGTCGATCGGCGTCGACGTGCGGAAAATCCCAGCGCGCGGGGATATTCTTGATCGAGCCATCGAGATTCCAGCACCAACCGTGAAAGGGACACGTCAAGGTCTGACTGAATCCGCTGCCCTCCGCAGAGAGGATGCGTGTTCCTCGATGGGTGCATGTATTGAGAAACGCTTCGATTGCATCTGAAGCCGAACGAACCACGATGATCGAGTAGGGTCCGACATCGTAGACATAGGTGTCTCCGACTTTCTGAAGATGTTCCTCGCGACAAGCCCACTGCCATACCCGGGGCCATAGCTGTTCAATTTCTCGTTCGAAGATGTCTCTGGAGATGTACCGATCGATCGAAATATCGTCTTCACCGAGGAATTCGTAGCGCTCCTCGAGCAAGGGCGGCGGTGCTTTGCGGCGGTCGCCGTGTAGGATTTCAGCGGTCGTTCGCCCCTTCGCTCGTGCGCGACCACGCTCTGAATTGCTCATTCCCGACCTACTCTGTGAGTTGTAGTCTTTCGGTGTACGCAGTTTGACTCGGATCCAGTCTCATTCCCATGATTAGCACATGGCCTACCGTCTAAAGAACAGGCATCAATGACTAGACAACTTGGCACGCCACCCGACCTCCAAGAGGCGGCTTCCCGCATGGCGATCCTCGACATCCTGAATACGCACTGTCGAGGACTCGATCGCTGCGAAGCGGATTGGATCAAGTCCACTTACTGGCACGATGCCGTCGTCGACTACGGGAGTTTCAAAGGACAGGCCCACGCATTCGCAGACAGCGTCGTACCAGTCCTGCGCAGGCAGTACGAGATGACTCAACATGTTCTCGGCAATACACTCTTCGACATCCAGGGTCATCTCGCCAAGACGGAATCGTATCTCACTGCCCATCACCTACTTCTCGGCGGACGCGAAGACCTGTTTTACAGCGGCCGATATCTGGACGTGCTGGAATGTCGAGATGGCATATGGAAACTCAGCTCTCGTCGAGTCGTAATGGATTGGAGCCGACGACTTGTAGTCGAAGACGAAAGATCGACGGGTCCCTTCGCAGACCTCGCGAAGGGAACGAACGACAAGACGGATCCGATTCATGAATTCTGGCCGAAGTCGGACTGAGTCCTGGTCCGCTGATCGAGCTCAAAAAGGAGAAGACAGTTGGCGGACCACGAAATCGAGATCGTAGTGGCGAAGCAATCCGTCTACGAATTGTCTTGTCAGTATTGCCGAGGACTGGATCGACTCGATGCGGAGCTGCTGCGTTCGGTCTTCTTCGAAGACGCCTACTGCGAATACGGTTTCTACAATGGACGGCCGGCAGAATTCATCGACTATGCGATGAAGGCCCTCGAGAGTCACACGGCGAATCACCACATGATCGGAAATGCGCTCATTGAGGTGGAAGGAAGCGAAGCCTTTGGTGAGATCTATTTTCGGGCCTACCACAAGCTAGAGAGTGAATCCGGCTTTCAGGACCTCATTATCGCGGGCCGCTACATCGATCGCTATGAGCGGCGTGATGGCGTTTGGAAGATCGCTTACCGCAGCGAGCGCAACGACTGGAGCCGAACCGAAAATACGAATGATGTGTATTTCGAGGCCGCTCCGGATGGATTGCGCGGAAGTCGCCGGGACGATGCGGTCTACGATCGAAGCAATCGACGCAGTCCGTGATTCACGAAACCGATCTGGCGCAACTTGGATGGGTGACACCGACTGGACAGACATCGCGTCCGGTTCACGAGACCGAGCACACGCGCCGTTGCGGGTCTAGAGGTCGCCGCCCTGCCCACGATCCTCGGCGAGCGCAATCCAGGCTCTAGCTTGAACGGTTCGTGTACCGTCGTTCCGATCGAGCCAGATCTCACATTCGGCGATGGTAACGTCGCCTTTCGTATCGATCGCTTTCACGATTCCGCCCGCTGTCACACAGTCGCCATCGAGCACGGGAAGCGGGAATTCGGTTCGCAATCGCCGGATACACGTCGGCCCCGCCCAGGCCATCAACATGTTCACGATATAGCCGAGGTTGATCGGGCTCTGATTAAGCAGTCGACCGTCGAAGCCAATCGCGCGAGTCACGCTTCGATCCCAGTGAATCGGCGTAGGGTCACGCAAGATCGCGGCCACGGTCTTCATGCGCTCCGGGGTGACGTTGTCCATGGTCCACGGAGGGATCGAATCGCCGACTTCGACCTTCACGAGCCCGGTCTCCTCATGACTCGATCCGCCAGTAGTGCCAGCGGAATGCAACGTGCGCTGCAAGATCTCCATCTTCGCCGATCACGTCGATTTCATAGGTGAAGGAATCAACCGTCGGCGCGCCCGCATTCTCTTTTCGTTCGAATTCTGTGATTCCGCCCGAAAGGGAGTAGCTCTCCCCTTCGCGGATCGGCGAATGAATCGACCAATCGTAATAATCGATGCTCACGGGTGACGCGCGATCGACTTCAGCGAGCGCAAACAACTCGGTGATGCTCGTTCCCACGCCATTGATCGGCACATGGAAGAGATGGACTGGATGGGCAAGGGAATCGGGCAAGGGTTCGATTCCAGTCGCCTCACTCAGAAGAAAATTCTCCCAATGTTCGATCTTGTATTGGCCGCCTGGAAACCGGTGGCCTACGAGTCGTTGCATCACTTCCTGAGCGGGGATCATTTCGGCACGATAGGATAGAGTCGGACATGGGGGTATTCGCGAAGCCCAAATGTTCCCGGATCACAGCGGCGGTAGCCGCTTGACCCAACAGCATCATAGGCCGACGAGCTCTTCGCTCAGCTTCCACAGCATGTTCTCCAACCGCGCGTTACCCGAGAGCCGATGCACGCGGCCGGGTTCGCAGTCGGCGAAATAGCCAGCGCCTTTGCGACCCAACTCTTCGTCCGTCGCAAGAAAGAGCGACGTCGCCGCTCCCTGCTCCGGCGACTTCGAGATTGGCAGCATGAGCAGGCCGACCGCGTTCATCCACCACGGCTGATCTCGCCCCAACTCCGTCTTCACGATACCCGGATGCAATGCATTCGAGATCACGCCATCGCTCCCATGGCGTCGGGTCAATTCATTCGTGAACAGCACATTCATCAGCTTCGAGTCGCCGTACGATCGCCAGCCCGAAAAGCTGCGGCGTTCCCAATTCAGGTCCTGCAGTGACTCCGTCAGGCTCGAAAAATGGAGCGCGTCCGAAGAGACGTTGATGATCCGCGCGGGAGCGGAGGTCCGAATACGCTCCAGCAGCAGTCGAGTCAGCAGAAAGTGCCCGAGATGATTGACTCCAAAATGTGCTTCGAAGCCGTCCGCGGTTTCCCGCCGATCGGGCAGCATCACGCCTGCGTTGTTGATGAGAAGATGAATTGGACGATTCGTCGCCAAGAAGGCCCTTGCGAAGTCTCGGATCTGGGCGAGTTGACCGAGATCGAGCCTCATTACTTCGAGCTGATCTTTCCCGATTCGCGGGCTTGCTGCGAGGATCTCGTCGCGAGCTGCCGCGGCCTTGTCGAGGTTGCGACAAGCCATCGTGACCGATGCACCTCGAAGCGCGAGCACGCGAGCCGTCTCCCGGCCGATTCCAGTGTTTGCGCCAGTGACGATCGCATGTCGGCCTGCAAGGTCGATGTCGATCGACACCGCTTCCGCAGTCGAACGACGATTGAACTTTCCCATGCCCTACCCTCCTGCCTGGCACTCGGCTCTCACCAGAGTATCTGATTCGAGAGGAAATGGCGCTGGCCCACCATGGCCCGTCTAACCGCACACGCTTGCGCTTCTAAGCGAAGTTCGGGATAGAATGAGCCTGATCACCTCGAATCTCCGAGGATGTCGTCCGCCCTGCCTCGAACCAGCTGAATTGGGGCTCGACCTCATCCATGCTTTCGCGCATACACAGAAAGGGACATAACAATGAGCAATACCAAGATCATCAAGGACTTCATCGATGCCTTCAACCGCATGGATTGGGACGCGATCGATGCCCTCATGGCGGACGACATCGTCTACCACAACATTCCAATGCAGCCGATCGAGGGAAGCGCGGCCGCCAGCGCGTTTCTACGGGGGATGGACGCCGTCGGAATCGACTGGGAGCTGTTGTCGATCGCCGAGAACGGCAACAAGGTGCTCACCGAACGCATCGACAATTTCGATCTAGCCAGCGGGAAGAAACTATCCATACCGGTGATGGGAACTTTCGAGATCGCGAACGGAAAAATCCAAGCCTGGCGAGACTATTTCGATCTCGGAACTTTTACGAGCCAGATGGCCTGACCAAAGAAGAACGCGCAACGATCACGAAGCCGTCGATCTTCGACGCCCGTCCATGTGAAGAATCGCGAGCGCCTAGGCAAGTCCGCAGAAGCGAGCGCTCTCCTCCCAGAGTCGACTCGCCACAGCGGGATCCAGTGCCTCCGCGGAAGCTGCGGTTTCCGTCGTCTCCTTCCAGTAGCGGCCCGTCGTGTCGACCAACGCTGGATCAGTCGACACGAGCATGGGACCCCGCGCACCAAGGGCCACGCCCTTGAATATCAAACCCACGAGCTTGCGAGCAATCCATGGCATTTCGCGCGTGATTTCAGTCGCGATCGTACCCGGATGAACCGCATTCGAGGTTACACCCGTACCTTCGAGGCGACGTGCGAGCTCGTTTGAGAAGACCAGGTTTGCGAGTTTGCTCTGGTTATAAGCCATCGAAGCCTTGTAGGGCTTCTCGCCGCGAAAGCTGTCGAAGTCGAGCGTACCCTGGGTATGCAACATCGAGGTCAGGTGGACGATCCGACTGGGCGCGCTGGCTTTCAGTGTATCGAGCAGAAGATTCGTGAGCAGAAAGGGACCCAGATAGTTCACGCCAAACTGCGCTTCGAATCCGTCGACAGTCTTCCAGGCTTTCTGTGGAAAGATCCCGGCGTTGTTGATCAACACGTCAATCCGGCCAAGATCGGCGTTCGCCTTTTCTGCAAAAGCGCGAACGGATCTGAGCGACGACAGGTCGAGCTCTCTCACCTCGAGCTCACCTCGGCCATCCGTCATGGCCAGAATCTCCGTACGCGCCGCTTCGCCACGCGCCGCATCGCGACATGCCATCAAGACGCGAGCACCGCGCTTCGCGAGTTCGAAAGTGGTTTGCTTGCCGATCCCGGTATTCGCACCGGTCAGCACGACGATTTTGCCTTCCATTTCCACTCCTCCATCTTTCCCTGAGAGCCCACCCGAAACGCAAATGGCATCGACTTCGCGCGAGGGCTACCGGAGAGTTCAAGTTTTCTAATGCATGTCGTCGAGGTTCCACCACGGCGACATCGCGAACTCGATCGCGTCGTCGTAAACGATTACGTGTCGAGGGGTCGAGTCCACCAGACCGCTCCAGAAACTGTCATCCTCGATCGAGAACTCCGAAGGCGGGAGCTGACGCATTCGCGCGTTGGCGAGGCCGGCATCGTAAAAGGTGCGATCACAGATGCCACTAAGCCAGTAGATGAAGTCGTTGGCTTCTACCCATTCGGCCGCTGCGCGTACCGGATGACCGCCATTGATCTTTTGACAGGTACAGACAAAGCGGCCGCCCCGCTCCGAGACGGCCAGGCTCTCGAGCGACTCACCCGACACTTCATGCGTAACGTTGCCGATCTTCGTCAATAAATCGACGGAATCGAGCGAACGCTGATCCGACAGGGCTTCGACGACGAGGTAGCGGGGTTTAGAGTTCTCGGGGTCACGGATGAAGAGTGACCACTCGGCGCGAATACCATTCGCGAGACCCGAGACGCGATAGAGATTCAGGGTCAAGTAATGGCGTGGTTCTTCTCCTTCGAGGATCCGGATCTTTGCCAACGGAAACGGAAGCTCGAGATCCCGTTCAAGGCTTTCTACTTTCTCGGGTCGAATTTCAAAATTCCAATAGACCGAGGGCGGCGAAGCCTCGACCTTGAAGCTGACCAGGGGTTTGCTCTTTCCCAGCATGATCAAGAAGAAATCACGCAAATAGAGTTGTGAGTAGAGAAACCGCTTGATCCCGCGCAGAACGCGGAGGCGTCCGGGCGTTGGCTTGCGCGACCGGCCTTCATTCACGGGACGTCCCCGATCTGACAGAGTTGCTTGCCGCGGTTCTTCCCCTCGAACAATCGCAGAAAGGTCTTGGGCACATTCTCCATTCCGTGCTGAACATCGGTCTCAGCGACGAGATTTCCCTCGCCGACCCACGTCCCGAGGTCGACCATCGCTTCGCCGATGCGGTCCATGTAGTCGATGACGATGAAGCCCTCCATCCGACAACGCCGAATCACCAACTGCATGTAGTTGCGCGGTCCCGGAGGTGGCGTCTCTTCGTTGTAGGCCGATATCCCGCCACATAACACGACTCGACCCCTCTGCGCCATGTTGTCGAGGCCCGCTTCGAGAATTCCACCGCCAACGTTGTCGAAGAACAAATCCACACCGTCTGGGCAAAGCTCCGCGATTCGGGACGAGACGTTTTCGGACTTGTAGTCGATCGCGGCATCGAGACCAAGAGCCTCCGTAAGCCACTTGCACTTCTCCGGACCACCCGCGATGCCGATGACTTTCGCCGCTTCCTTGATGCGGGCGATCTGCGCCACAACGGAACCTGTGGCTCCTGCGGCACCGGAAACTAACACCACATCGCCCTTCTTGGGCTTCCCGACATCGAGGTACCCGAAGTACGCAGTGAGTCCCGTGAGTCCAAAGACGCTCAGTGCCTGCTCGGCGCTGGTTCCAGGTGGCAGCTTCTGTGCGCCGCCGAAAATGCCGGGGCGGCTGGTGTCGACCAGCGGATAGTCTTGCCACCCAAGAGTGCCGGTTACGACGTCGCCCACCGCGAGATCGCTGGCCTGGGATTCGACGACCACGCCGACCGTCGACGCACGCATGACCTCACCGATTCCGACCGGCGGGACGTAGCTCTCGACATCTTCGAGCCATCCGCGCATCGCGGGTTCAAAGGCCACCATGAAGTTGCGAACGAGAGCCTGCCCCTCACCCGGCGACGCAGCAGGTTCCTCCACATATTCAAAGTCACTCTCCTTCACCATCCCGACGGGTCGGGTCTTGAGTCGCCACTGCCTGTTCATTCGATCGCTCATTGCAATCCTCCGGTACGCTAGAGCACGTCAGAGCGCGCTCGAGCCAATTCACGCATGCGCTCGAGGTTGCCCTCATCTCGAAAGCGAGGGTATCCTAATTTCCATGCCAAACGACACCCGTCGACTCGTAAGCGATGAAGAGGTGGCGGCATTCCAGCGAGACGGTGCCGTCTTGATCAAGAATGCGCTTTCACCTGAGTGGGTCGAACTGATCCGCGAAGGCACGGACGCCGCGATCGAGCAGCCCGACGTCATGTCCGAGAACCTCGGCACGCTTCGAGTAGATCAGTTCCCGGCGGCGAAGTCTGAAGTCCTCAAGCGCGTCGTAGAAGAGTCTCCGATCGCGGAGATCGTCGGTCGGGCTCTGCAGAGTCCCGTTCGCTTTTACATGGATCAACTTTTCTATAAACCCAAGGGCTTCTTTCTTCCAACGCCATGGCATCAGGACACTTGCTACTACAACCTCGACGGTGAAGAACTGATCCGTGCCTGGGTCTCGCCGGATCCGGTTCCCCGAAACGTGAGCCTCGAAGTCGTGCGCGGATCACATCGATGGAACGTCACATACAGCCCACTCGCTGGCCGCGACACCGATGCAGATGATGACGCCAAGGCGATGCTCGAGGCTGCGCGCCCGGACAAGCCGATGCTTGGAGTCGAGGCCTATGATGACTGGAATTATTTCAGTGGAGTTCGCGACAAGAGTCTGCCTGCGGTACCCGACATCGAGGGACATCGAGACTCCTACGACATCCTCGGATGGGATTATGAGCCCGGCGACGTCATTCTCTTTCACGGAAACATCTTGCACGGAGCAGGCGGTGGCGTTGAATCACCGAACCCGCGGCGTGCCCACGCATCGCTCTGGGCGGGTTCTGATGTGCGGTACCTGCACAGGGTCGGACAGATCATTCCGGATCCCCGCGCGCTCTACGAGCACGAACCAAGGACAGGCCAACCCCTGAGTGACTTTCCCGACGTCTTCCCAGTCCTCTGGTCTCCCAATGATGGGGAACCCACGAGCGGCGAATAGCCACTCGATGGCGACAGAATCCAGCCACAGCGATTTCCAAGGCAGTCCGGTGGTTAGAGGGTCCCGGCTCCCCACTTGAGCGCGCGTCGAAGCAGTTCGAGGAAAATCGGATTCTCCCACGAGCCACGGACGACCTCGGCGATCTCTTGTATCGGACGCATGTCGTATTTTCCACAGCAATGCCCAAGCGTGATGTAGAGAACCTCGCCCTCGCCGACTGGATGGGTGTAGGCGACAAGCCTGGGTTCATCGTCGGGCCATTCATTCTCGACGTACCCCGAGTGAAACGTCCCCGAATAGCGGGTCTCGAGAAGCGGCTTCACATCGCCGTAGTATTCGCACAGATAGATCTCGTCCGAGGCCTCGAAACTCTCGATCCCCTGCACCAGGGGATGTCCCGGATCGGAAACCGTGACTTTGTAGGCTTGGATGGGTGGGTGGGAGATGAATCGGCTGCCTAACGTCTCCATGAATGTCGTATGGCTCCGTGGACATTTCAGTCCCTCGGGCGTGAAGTCCAGAATGGCATTCGTGCCATGTAGGGCGATCCAGCGCCCGCCGCCCGCCACGAAATCATGAAGTGCCCGCTCTTCCTCTTCGCTCGGCCGCAGGTCACAGGTATAGGTGACTAGAAAATCGGATTGCGAGATCGCATCGGTGTCCGCGAAGCTGTCGGCGACACGTGTGCACACGTCGGCATCTTCCGCCAGGAGCTTCAGCAATTCGAGCCGTGCGAAGTCCGTGTCGTGGAAGCGGGCGTTCGCCACAAGATAGGCGTGTATTGGTTCAGACATGATTGGAGGCTCCCTTGGATCGCAGGTGACAGCGCAAGACGTCGCCCGCTTCGAGCGCATCTTAGGCCAATCCCGACCATCGGAAATGCCCGAAAATCTTCCATCGGGTCGGCAGGTCGCGGGGAGCCCGTATCAGGATATTTTGAGAGACTGTCCCGACCACGTCGAAGAAAATTTCCCGAGTCACTATACTACCCGACAAAACCACGGAGATGATTGTGACCGACAGCAGAACCTACGAACATATACTGTACGAAGTCGAAGAAGGACGGGCTCGATTGACACTGAATCGCCCAAACCAGCGCAATGCGCTTTCGCTCGCCTTGCTCGAGGAACTCCGAGATGCTCTGTGGGAAGCAGATGACGACAAGTCCGTACACTCCGTGATCCTTCGCGGAGCGGGTTCAGGGTTCTGTGCAGGGTACGACCTCGCTCCATCGCATCTCGACCGTCCGGAAGACGGGGTGAAACGGCGAACGGGACGTGGGATCGATGATGACACGTGGATGCTCGAGCGTTTTCAGCGCTGCCTACGAACACTCTGGGAGATGCACAAACCTTCGATCGCACAGATCCATGGCCACTGTCTCGCGGGCGGGACGGACCTGGCACTCTACTGCGATGTGCTCATCGCCGCCGACGATACCCGCATCGGCTTTCCGCCGCTGCGCAATATGGGGGCACCACCGAATCATCTCTGGCTCTACCATTGCGGTCCGCAATGGACCAAGCGACTACTGCTCACCGGAGACTCGGTCAGCGGCGAAGACGCGGCAAGGATTGGACTCGTGATGAAGTCGGTACCCGAAGAGTTCTTGCAGGGCGAGGTCGAGGGGTTGGCGGATCGTTTCGCACTGGTCGACCCGGAACTGCTTGCGGCAAACAAGCGCATCGTGAATATAGGAATGGAGTTGATGGGGGCCCAGACGCTGCAGCGAATCGCATCCGAAAACGATGCAAAAGCCCATACGACCAGGGCGGCGCGACAGGTCTTCAAGGATCTCGGGGCCAAAGGGGTCAAGCAGGTCATTAAGGAACGCGACGCTCCTTTCGGCGACGGCCGAGCTCGCGTCATCGGACCAGAACGCAGAGACTCGGAGGGACGACTCCTGCCTCCGCAGGAGTAGCTGGCCGAAGAGATGTCGTGGGAATCATGATTGCGACAAGAAGTTCACTCCAAGATGACGAGACATTCGGCGACCACGAATCGTTTTGGGAACGAGACAGCCCCAATTCGCCCGGATCCATCGGATGACACCGAAGGCAGCGCCCAAGAACCCTGGCCGTGGTCAAAGCCTCGCACCCTGGCTGATCTTCGCGCTGGCCCTTGCAATACGTAGCTTGCAATGGACATCCGTCCTCGTCGCGGATCGCGTGATCTTCTTTGGAAACGACGCCTACTACCACATGCGCAGGATCTTGTACGCACTGGGGCGATTCCCAGAAACGCTCGAGTTCGACCGATACGTGAATTTTCCGCAGGGTGCCAAAGTCATCTGGCCACCTCTGTTCGACGTAGCCATCGCGTTGCTCCTTCGCCCCTTCCACCAGCCATCAAACGAAGACCTCGTTGAACGCATCGTGATCTGGATCCCGCCGCTGCTCGGCGCCCTCACGGTCCTGGTGCTGTTCTTCCTCGCAAAGCGCACTTTTGGCTTCGCGGTCGCCGTCGTCTCGAGCCTGATCTTGAGCGTGCTCTCGGCGCACGCCTGGTATTCCCAGATCGGCTTTGTCGACCACCACGCCGCAGTCGCGCTGTTTTCAACCCTGCTGCTCGCGAGCGCGATGGATCTCTTCAGCGAGCTGAGTATTGGCCGCGACAATCGCACGAACATCTTCGCGAAGGCCGCCCTGATGGCAATCATGGCCGGCGTGATCCTGCTTCTCTGGCCCGGCGCAATCCTGTATGTGGTGATGGTGCAGATCGGCTTGCTGCTCTTACTCCTGACGCGTGCGACCCGAGAGGAAGCGCGAAGGGTCGCTCGGGTGCTGGCGCTAGCGAACGCAATCTCGTTCGCGATCATCTTTCCCTTCTCTGCGTTCAACACATGGCCGCAGTGGAGCGAGTTCAGCTCTGTAGTGCTCTCTCGGTTTCAGCCGTGGTTCTTCGGCGTGCTCGCTATCTATGGTCTGGCCTGCACACTCCTTTGGGAGCTTCCGCGACTCGCCAATCGGGGCATGACTCTTCGAGCGAGGGCGATCCAGGCTGTCGCCGTGGGTGCCGTGGCACTTGGCGCCAGCGCGCTGTTCTTTCCCGAATTACTGCTCGCGACATCCGACGCCTGGCAATGGATGACTCAGGCGAACGACTTCCAGAGTATGGTGACGGAATCTCGCCCTCTTCTCCTCGTACAAGATCGACTGGGAGTAGAGATCGCGGAGCTCCGTCTGTCGAGATTTCTCTACCTTTTCCCGCCGGCAGCCGTAGCGCTGGCCTGGACTACGCGTGAGCGATCCGACCGGGCGGCCTTGCTCCTGTTTCTCGCATGGTCCGTGACGTTATGCACCATCACCTTTCTACAGAAACGCTTCTTCAACACATTTTCCGTCGCCCTCGCCCTGACAGCAGGGTGGAGTTGCGTCTGGGCCTACCGCACCCTGACCAAGCGCTTGAGCGCGAAACTGCCGAGACAACTTGTGGTCGTACTTCTCACGACATCGTCGCTCTGGCTTTTATGGCCCACGCTGCGCGCTTACGGGCCTGCCCTGGACAATCAAATCCGGGTCCTAAGGGGCGAACCCGTTGCGCTTCGACCGTATGAGATCAAGAAGCTGGTGCTGCAACAGGCCGCCGAATGGCTCCGCGAACACACCCCCGAAACTTCGGGCTTCTTCGACGCGACTCAGGAGCCTGAGTACGGAATCCTGGCAAGCTGGGATTACGGACACATGATCAAGTATCTGGCCCGGCGCCCCACCGTACTCGGAAACTTTGGAGATGACGTGGGCGTCATGAACTTCACCCGCGGCCGACGCGTCTTCGATTCCAGTCGACGGGAGGCCGCGGCACGGCTCGAAGAATTGCGCGTCCGCTATCTCATCGTCGGTCCCGATTCCGAGTGGCGACCTCTTGAAAAGCAACTCTATGACGGAAACGGCTCCGGGATGGGCAGATTCCGCTTGCTCTATGAATCGGTGTTGCCCGAGCTGTCCGAGCGACGGAGATTCAAGATCTTCGAGTTCGTGAGGGGTGCCGTCGTCGTCGGCCGAGCCCCGGAAGGACAACGAGTCATGGCCAACCTCTCGCTCCTCACCAACCTGGGCGAACGCGCGCTGTTCAAAGTGTCGACCATCGCGGATGCCAATCAGAAGTATCGCTTCAGGCTTCCCTACGCGAACCGAGGCTCTCCAGAAGCTGTTCGTACGGCGCCCGAATACCTCATCAGCTCCTCTGGAGATCAGACCGTCATCTCGATCAGCGAGCGTCAGGTCCAGACGGGCGCGCAGGTGGCCGGTCCCAACTTTTCGAAATAGCAAGCCTCTCTCCAGTCGAAGTGCCCGCAATTCGAGGTATCCGCCTCGGCTCGATCTATCTGGCGACATCCAAAGGTCGGTGCGAGCATGTGCCGGTGGACAATTCACTCGCCCGACTGACTCAAGAAGCCAGGCAGATTCCGAGTCGAAACGTCACGACGGCGACCGCCGTTGGATTGATATTGGCGGTCGCTGCAATGATCTGGGCGCCCCATCTCGCCCATTCGCTGTGGCTCGACGAGACCCTCACTTACTGGGTCGTGAAAGACGGGCTTTGGGATGCTGTCACTCGCGGCGTTCAATTCCAGTCACAGCCCGCCTACTACATCGTCATCTGGCTCTGGACTCGGATCATGGGTGCGAGTGAGATCGCCTTGCGACTGCCCTCGCTCGTGTCAGTGCTGGCGGCGTGCGCTGCCCTCGCCAGACTGGGAACCCGACTAACGGGCGATCGCGAGTTCGGACTTCTCGGTGCCGTCGTATTTGCCACGACGGCTGTCGTCTTCCGGGAAGCCGTCGACGCGAGACCGTATGCGTTGGGCGTCGCGCTACTCATATGTCTCGCGCTCTGCGTGATTTCTTGGCTCGAGAACGGTCGATGGCGGGACGCATGGTGCGTTGGCTTGCTCGGCGCGATCGTTCCTCACATCCATATCTTCTTCGCCCTCACCTACCCGGCATTCATCCTTTACGGCGCAATCGGGTGGCAATCGGTGCGGCACCGACACCGTCAGATCGCGCTCGTTGCAGGCCTTCTCACGCTGGGTGCAATTCTGTCGATTCCCGCCGCGCTCACGCTCCTGGCCAATCAGGGCTCATATTCGTTTGCTGCCGTACCCGGCCTCAGAAATCTCTTCACTGCTTTCGTGTGGGCACCCGCCGTGGCCGGATTGCTGGCAGGACTATGCGTGGACGGAATAACGCGAAAGGGACCGCGTCAAACCGAGAGCCTCCGCGCTGACTCGAAGGCATCGCAATCTTCTCCCGCGACCCAAAAGGGAGCCGGCTTGCTCCTGGCGGTCTGGTCGTTCACACCGATACTGGTCCTCTTCTCGGTTTCGACACTCACGGACGCCTCGGTCTTCCTCGATCGCTATCTGATCACGTCGATTCCCGCCGTGAGCTTGTTGTACGCGCTAGCGATACGCCGAATCGATTCGAGTGTTGCACGCGGCGTAGCAATGATCGTAATCGCCCTGACCTGTTTCGTTACGTACGTCCGACCGGTGGACGATTTTCGCGGCGCAGCGCTCGCCGTCAATCAATTCGTCGCCGGCGATGACTCCATGCCGATCCTCTTTGCCAGTGGACTGATCGAGTCGCAGGACGAAAGCTGGCTACGCAACCCCGAGCTCGCAGACTATCTGAAGGCGCCCACCGCATACTATCCACTCGACGGTCACGTCGTTTTGCTTCCGCGGATGCTTCGCCTTCCACACGATGAATATTCCGAAGAAGGACGTATTGGCGATGAAATCGTCGACCCGATTCTTCGCCGCGACAAGCGTTTCGCGGTCATCGAATGGGCCGGCAATGGCGCCAACGTCATCCCGTGGCTGACCGAACGTGCGGAGAGTGCCGGCTACCAGAGGATCAGGAATCGTCGCTTCGGCAGCGTTCGCGTTGCGCATTTCAGATATGCTGGCATGGATCGCAAGAAGAACTGACGTTGCGATCGAGGCTGGAACTGGAAAGAATCCGAGCGGAACGATTGACAGCGATCAAACGCCGCCGACTTGACCAACCCAGACGTGGAGATGAACTTTGAGATTCGGTGTTCTTTATGAATTGCAGCTGCCCAAGCCATGGAGTGAAGGAGCTGAACACAGACTCTTTCAAGAGGCGCTCGACCAGGTGGTCCTCGCCGACCGCCTGGGATTCGACTATGCCTGGGAGGTCGAGCACCATTTTCTCGACGAATATTCT
>CAWLAJ010000021.1:0-17500 GCA_963854795.1 Deltaproteobacteria bacterium UBA4427
CGATGGGAGATCGAGATCGAGCATTGGAAATTGCCGACCCTCGACGAACTCGATGGCGCCGACGACCAGGATGATTCAGTCGCCGAAAGTCGGCCTCCGGCGGGCGAGGCGGAGACCGCATCCGATTCCGCAGAGGGTCTGGTCGGCGAGTCCGAAGACGATGAACCCGACCTCAGTCCGGCCGCCGCGCTGCGCGATGCCAGGCAGAACATCCGACTCGCAATGCTTCCGACGGCCGAACGTCAACAAGAGGCGGAGAAGGTTCGCAAGAGCCTCAATTCGCTGGGTGATGTGAATCTCGGGGCGATCGAAGAACACGAAGAACTCGCTGAGCGCTTCCGCTTTCTATCGGAACAGAAGGAGGATCTCGAAGCGACCATCAATAGTCTTCGTGATGCGATCTCACGCATCAATCGCACCAGTCGCAAGCGCTTTCGCGAGACCTTCGAGCTGGTTCGAAAGCGCTTCGAGAAAAATTTCCCTCGACTCTTCGGTGGCGGGAAGGCGAGTCTGGAGTTGACCGAGGCAGAGGATATTCTCGATGCGGGTGTCGACATCATGGCCCAGCCGCCGGGCAAGCGGCTTCAGAACGTGAACCTGCTCTCGGGTGGCGAAAAGACGATGACTGCTTTGGCACTACTCGTCGCCGTCTTTCAGGTCCGACCGTCGCCCTTCTTCCTGCTCGACGAAGTGGACGCGGCGCTCGACGATGCGAATGTCGGTCGCTTCAACCAATTGATCGTCGAGATGGCCGCCTCGAGTCAATTCCTGATCATCACCCACAACAAGCGTACGATCGAAGTGGCCGACATCCTCTATGGCGTCACGATGGAACAAAAGGGCGTTTCGAAGCTCGTCTCGGTCGTCTTGAATTAGGCGAGCCTGCGGCGGCCAGGAAGTCGTCTGCGCCCTGACTCTCTACCCACATGGGCCCTCGACCTCTTCTCTCGTGCTGGTAATATCGGCGCCCGAAGGAACTCCATTTGACCGACTTCGCAATCTGGGTTCGAGAGAATCCCTGGCTACTCGTGGCGTTGACGGGTCTGGGACCGATCTTCCTCGGGTTGTTGATTCAGCGCCTGGCTGGCGAGCCGAAGGGCCTCGATGCCGGCGCCGCCCGCGAAGAGTCCTTGGCCGCTGCCGAGGCGCCGCCGGATTCTGAATTGCCAGCCGTCGAAGTTGCGCCGCCGCCCGTGCTGGACATCGTCTCCCCAGAACCAGAACCAGAACCAGAACCAGAACCAGAACCAGAACCAGAGCCGCCCGCGCGGCTGCGCGAGCGCCTGCTTCGGACGAGCGAGGCGTTGGTCGGGCGTCTGATGGGCGTGCTCGAGGGACGTCGGGTCGACGATGCATTGCTTGATGAACTCGAGGAGATCTTGTTTACCGCGGACCTCGGGGTCGCGACCGCGGAGTCTCTACTCGAGCGTGTTCGATCGGAAGGCCGGGACGCGGACGCGGACGCGGTCCGAGCGCTCTTGAAATCGGCGATCGGCGAGAAGCTCGCGGCGGCCGAGCAGGGCGGTGATCGATTTGCTTTGGGTGGAACCCCGCACATCATCCTGGTCCTGGGTGTCAACGGTGCGGGGAAGACGACGACCATCGGCAAACTCGCTGCGAAGCATCAAGCGCTCGGCCGTAGCGTGATCCTGGGGGCCGGCGACACTTTCCGCGCAGCAGCGATCGAGCAGCTGCAGGCCTGGGGAGAACGCGTGGGCTGCGAAGTGATCGCCGGCGACGCGGGCAGCGATCCGGCGTCGGTGGCCTTCGATACGGTCAAGGCCGCCGTTTCGCGTGAGGTCGACGTTGCGATCATCGATACGGCGGGTCGATTACAGACGAAGAAACCCTTGATGGAAGAACTCGGCAAGATCGTTCGGGTGATCGGTCGTGATATTCCCGAAGCGCCGCATGAAATTCTGCTCGTACTCGACGCGAATACGGGACAGAATGCCATTTCGCAGACGAGACTCTTCGCAGAGGTCGCCAATCTCTCGGGACTCGTACTCACCAAGATGGACGGCACTGCGAAGGGTGGAGTCATCGTCGGTCTCGCTCACGAATTTCAGATCCCGGTTCATTTCGTCGGCGTCGGCGAAGGAATAGACGACCTACGCGAATTCGATTCTGCGGAATTCGTCGATGCACTTTTCGGAGACACCGCGGCTTAGCCGGAAACACACGAGACGCTTCAGGCATCACACATCGATTGCGAATGAGGGGTTCACCATGGCTGGTTTCGTACTCGCATTGGATCAGGGAACGACTTCGTCTCGCGCGTTGTTATTCGATGCGGCTGGCGCCGTCGAGAGCGTCGAGCAATTCGAGTTCAAGCAGTTCTTTCCCAAGCCGGGTTGGGTCGAGCACGATCCCATCGAGATCTGGCAGAGCCAGCTGCGGGCCGCGCGCGGTGTGCTCGCGAAGGCCAACGTATCGGCCAGCGACGTTGCGGCGATCGGGATCACGAATCAGCGCGAGACGACCGTGGTCTGGGACCGGAAAAGCGGCGAGCCCATCTACCCGGCGATCGTCTGGCAATCTCGCCAGTCCAGCGGCGTTTGCGACTCCCTGCGTGCCAGGGGCTTGGAAGAAGAAGTGCGCTCGCGAACCGGGCTGCTCATCGATTCGTATTTTTCGGGAACCAAGATTCGCTTCATTCTCGATGCAGTTGACGGCTCCCAGGCCCGCGCCGAGGCGGGCGAACTCTGCTTCGGAACGATCGACAGCTGGCTGATCTACAAGCTGACGAAGGGCCGCGTCTTCGTGACGGAGCCTTCGAATGCCTCGCGCACACTTCTCTACAACATTCATGAGGGCGCCTGGGACGACGTGCTCCTCGATGCGCTCTCGATTCCTCGTTCGATGTTGCCCGACGTCTGCGATTCGAGTGGCGTACTCGGAGAGGCCGATCCCGAGTGGTTGGGCGCTGCGATTCCGATTGCGGGAGTTGCCGGCGATCAGCAATCCGCGCTCTTCGGACAGGGTTGTGTTTCGAAGGGGCTAGCGAAGAACACCTATGGAACCGGCTGTTTCCTGCTGATGAATACAGGCGGCGAAGCGCCACGCTCCGAGGCCGGTTTGGTGACGACTGTCGCCTGGCGATTGGACGGCAAGCTCGAATACGCACTGGAAGGGTCGATCTTCGTCGCCGGTTCGGCGGTGCAGTGGCTCCGCGACGGTCTCCAGATCATCGGTCACGCCAGTGAATCCGACGAACTGGCGCGCAGCGTTTCGAGTACCGATGGCGTCTACCTCGTTCCAGCCTTCGTCGGTCTCGGCGCGCCCTATTGGGACGAAGCCGCTCGTGGCACGATCGTTGGCATAACACGGGGCACCAACCGAGCCCATCTCGCACGTGCGACCCTCGAGTCGATCGCCTATCAGACGCGCGACGTGATGGCCGCGATGACCCAGGACTCGGGAATCGAGCCCGAGGTTCTGCACGTCGATGGCGGGGCCTGCGAGAATGATTTCTTGATGCAGTTTCAGGCGGACATTCTGGGAGTTGCCGTCGAGCGCCCGGCAGTGCTCGAAGTGACAGCGATGGGCGCGGCTGCCCTGGCCGGACTCGGCGTGGGGTTCTGGCGAGATCGCTCCGATCTCGACGCGCGCGTTGGGCCGTCGACGTTGTTCGAACCCACGATGAGTGAGGACGAACGCGAAGGCCTATACCGTCAATGGCTTCGCGCGGTGGAGCGTTCGCGGGGTTGGGCGACCGGGGAGGGCGAGTAATGGCCCGTCCGCTGGTGATTGCACATCGCGGCTCGTCGGGTGAACGGCCCGAAAACACGTTGCCCGCATTCGAGCGCGCCGTCGAACAGGCGGCCGACATGATCGAGACGGATCTACACTTGAGTCGCGACGGCGTCATCGTGATTCATCACGATGCCGAACTCGAGCGACTCGGGGTCGAGGGTGAAGTACGGGATCACCTCGCTTCCGAACTCGCCGCCATCAATGCGGCGCCCGGCGCCGCCGTCCACGAAAAGTTGCCGAGCCTGTTCGACGTCCTCGATGGCTTCGGCGATCGCATGCAATTCAACCTGGAGCTGAAGGTCGCCAGCGACGATTCGCACTACGAAGGCATCGAGGATCTCGTCCTGTCGGCCGTCGAGGAGCGCGGGCTGCTGGCGCGAATGCTGTTTTCGAGCTTCTACGATCCGGTACTCAAACGATTGAGGGTGAAGAGCGCATCCGCGCGCATCGCTCTGTTGATTTCCCCGCGGGCCCCGGTGGCGATCCTCGAGCGGGCCGCCGAGGTCTCGGCCGAGGCGATCAACCCCGACGTCCGACTCGTGACGAGCGAACTCGTGGCAGACGCTCATGGTGCAGGACTCTGCGTCTATCCATACACGGCGAACGATGAAGCCGAGATGACTCGGCTGCTCGACTGCGGTGTCGACGGGATCATCACCAATCATCCCGCCATGCTTCATGGTCTGCTGCGCGAACGTGAAGCCGGCTGAGGGTAAGACGCGCCGGACGTGAGCCGGCTGCACCCAACTCTTCGGGCGGGTGTGTTGTCCCCTCCTTGGTGTCGCTCCGTCAGGTTGACTTTCATTGGTCGGTGGCTTAGGGTCGCAAGCTCGAAAAACGTTGGACCTGCGGTCACTTAGCACTCCGCGAGTCGACCTAAATGTCTGGAATCGACCGACCTCGACTCGGACTGTGGCGCCACGATCGCGCAACCCGCGCAAACGCGTTTGGGAATCCGCAATGGCCCGCCCGGGAAAGGGGAGAGGCCGGCGAAACGAAGGACTCGCACGGCGGGATTGCCGGGCGTACGGACGAGCGAATGCGGGGGGTCGAACTCGTCCAGCAAGTCAGGCCAATCGAGTTGAAATCGAGTCGAATGGTCAGCCAGTCAACACGCAAGCCGGAGAGTCGGACGCGCCCATGATTCGCACCTCAATGCCGCCGAAGCGGGGACTCTACGATCCGTCCCTCGAACACGATGCCTGTGGCATCGGCTTCATCGCCGATCTCAAGAAATCGGCGAATCACGGCATTCTCGAAAAGGCGACGGAAGTCCTCTGCCATCTGGCGCATCGTGGCGCGACGGGTTCCGATGAAACGACCGGCGACGGCGCCGGCATGCTGATCCAGACCCCGGACAAATTCCTGCGAAAGGTGGCCGACGCCAGCGGCTTCGGCCTACCCGCGCTCGGATCCTACGCTTCGGCACTCGTCTTTCTTGCGACCGAGAGCCATGAGCGCGCCGCGCAAGTCGAAATCGTGGAAGGTGTGATCGCCGCCGAGGGACAGGCGCTGCTGGGCTGGCGAGAGGTGCCGACGAATCCGGAATCCATTGGACGGATCGCCCGAGCCGGCATGCCGCTGATCAGCCAGCTCTTCATCGGCGCTGTGGAGGGCCTCGATCAGGCCGCTTTCGAGCGCAAGCTCTATGTGATTCGTCGCTTGATCGAAAATCGCATCGACAAGCTCGAGACGGCCTTTCACATCCCATCCCTTTCGTCGAAGACCTTCCTCTACAAGGGCATGTTTCTGGCCCACCAGACCCAGGAATTCTTTCCCGATCTCCAAGATAGCGACATGGAATCACGCCTCGCGGTCGTTCATCAGCGCTACAGCACCAATACGTTTCCGACCTGGGATCTCGCACAGCCCTTTCGCTATCTCGCGCACAACGGCGAGATCAACACGATTCGCGGCAATCAGAATTGGATGAACGCGCGGGAAGGGACCCTGCGTTCGGAACTCTTCGGCGCCGATCTAGAGAAGGTCTTCCCGGTCATGCGCGTGGGTACGAGTGATTCGGCGCGTTTCGATAACGCACTGGAATTTCTGCATCTCGCGGGTCGCGACCTGGCGGAGTCGATGTTGATGATGATTCCCGAAGCCTGGGAAAATCAGCACGACATGGATCCTGCGCGTCGCGCCTTCTACGAATACCACTCCTGCTTGATGGAGCCGTGGGATGGACCTGCGTCGATGTGTTTCTCGAACGGCGACGGTGTCGGTGCCGTTCTCGATCGCAACGGGCTTCGACCGTCACGTTATGTCGTGACTCATGACGGCTTGCTCGTGATGGGTTCCGAGGTCGGCACCCTCGAGATCGACCCTGCCGATATCGAGAGCAAGGGCCGGCTCGAACCGGGTCGGATCTTCTACGCCGATTTGGAAGAAGGCCGCATCATCGCGGACGCTGAACTCAAGGATCGATACATCAATCTCCATCCCTACAAGACCTGGGTCGAGACGCATCAAATCGAGCTGCGGGATCTCGACTCTTCGGCGAAGACAGGGACTTCAGAGGCCGGCGTCGTTTCCCCGGCGATAGAACCCGCGGATCGCCTCGCGCTACAGCAGACCTTCGGTTACACGCTCGAGGATCTCCGATTCCTGATCGCGCCGATGGCAGCCAACGCGAAGGAGTCCCTCGGCTCCATGGGCGAAGACTCCGCGCTCGCCTGCCTCTCGGACCGGTCTCGACTTCTCTTCCACTATTTCAAGCAGAGTTTTGCGCAGGTCACCAATCCCGCGATCGATTCGATTCGCGAGCGGCCGGTGATGACGCTCGATTCGACGCTCGGCGCCGAAAAGAATCTGCTCGAAGAGACGCCCGAGCACGCCGAACTCCTTCGCCTGCATCGACCGGTTCTTCGAAACGCCGAATTCGAGGCCATTCGTCGGATCGATCGGCCGGGTTTCAAGGCCGAGACGTTGAGCACGCTCTATCCGGTTGCCGGCGGCGGCCCCGGACTTCGCAAGGCGATCGGAGAACTTTGCCAAGCGGCCAGTCAAGCGATCGCTGCCGGCGCGAATATCCTGGTTCTTTCAGATCGTGGTGTGACTTCAGAGTTGGCGCCGATTCCGGCGCTGCTCGCGACAGGCGCAGTTCATCATCATCTGATTCGCGAGAGTTCTCGAACGCGTTGTGGGCTGGTCGTCGAAACGGGCGAGGCGCGGGAGGTAGCCCACTTCGCCCTGCTCATTGGCTACGGGGCAGGCGGGATCAATCCCTATTTGGCCTTCGAGACGGTCCGTGAGCTGGTCGATGAAGCCGCCTACGTCCCCGCGGATCTCGACCCGGCGATCGCGGAAGAGAATTACCTGAAGGCCACCGATCTCGGGCTCCTCAAGATCTTCGCCAAGATGGGGATCTCGACGCTGCAGAGTTACCGAGGCGCGCAGATCTTCGAAGCCATCGGGCTGAACGAAGAAGTGGTCGAACTGGCCTTCGAGGGAACGCATTCACGCGTTTCGGGCGTTGGGCTCGACGTGCTCGCGCGCGAAGCCGAAATGCGTCATGAGCGGGGATTCCCAGAAGACGCATTCGAATATCCGGAGCTCGACCCGGGCGGCCTCTATCAGTGGCGCTTGCGCGGAGAGCAACACACGTTCAATCCTGAATCCGTTGCGAAACTCCAGCATGCGGTTCGCGAAGAGAATTTCAAGAGCTTCGAGCAATACAGCGAGGCCGCGAACGACGACGCACTTCGCATGCGAACGCTTCGCGGCCTGCTCGACTTCAAATTCGATCGCGATGCCGTGCCGATCGAAGAAGTCGAAGAGGCCGCCGCGATCGTGACGCGATTCTGTACCGGCGCGATGTCTTATGGATCGATCTCGGCCGAGGCGCATGAGACGCTTGCGATCGCGATGAATCGGATCGGCGGCAGGAGCAATACCGGCGAGGGCGGAGAGGATCCAAAGCGCTGGAAGCGCGATGAAAACGGTGATTCGCGACGCAGCGCCATCAAACAGGTTGCCTCCGGACGCTTCGGGGTCACGAGCGCCTATCTCGTCAACTCGGACGAGATGCAGATCAAGATTGCCCAGGGCGCCAAGCCCGGAGAGGGCGGTGAGCTGCCCGGTCACAAAGTCGATCAGATCATCGCGGATACGCGCTACTCGACGCCCGGCGTCGGCCTGACCTCGCCACCGCCGCATCACGACATCTACTCGATCGAAGATCTTTCACAACTGATCCACGATCTGAAGAATGCCAATCGACAGGCGAACGTCAGCGTCAAGCTGGTTGCCGAAACCGGTGTCGGCACGATCGCTTCGGGCGTTTCCAAGGGCAAGGCCGATGGGATCCTGATTGCCGGTCATGACGGAGGCACTGGGGCGTCCGCGCTGACGTCGATCAAGAATGCGGGTTGTCCTTGGGAGATCGGCCTGTCCGAGACTCAGCAGACCCTGGTTGAGAATGATCTTCGCGGTCGTGTTCGCTTGCAGGTCGACGGGGGCTTCAAGACGGGTCGCGACGTCGTGATCGGCGCTTTGATGGGCGCGGACGAATACGGTTTTGCGACTGCACCGCTGGTGGCTCTCGGCTGCATCCTGATGCGGGTTTGTCATCTGAATACCTGTCCGGTCGGTATCGCGACTCAGCGTCCCGAATTGCGCGAGCGATTCGCGGGCCAACCCGAACACGTTACGCGTTTCTTCTTCTTCGTGGCGGAGCAGGTTCGCGAGTTGATGGCGCAACTCGGTTATCGCACGATGAATGAGATGATCGGTGAGGTCGACCGGCTCGAGACTCGTAAATCGATCAACCATTGGAAGGCTTCAGGCCTCGATCTCTCGGATCTTCTCTACAAGTCCGATCTACCACACGATCGACACCACACCAGTAAACAGGAGCATGGGCTCGAGCGGGCACTCGACATGAAGCTGCTCGAATTGGCGGAGCCTGCACTCGCGCGCGGTGAGAAGGTCGAAATCGAGTTGCCGATCCGGAATACCAACCGGACGGTCGGGACGATCCTGGGATCCGAGGTCTCTCGAAAGTACGGTCTCGAGGGACTCCCCGATGCGACGATCAAGATCGAATTGGTCGGCTCAGCCGGGCAGAGCCTCGCGGCGTGGCTTCCGAAGGGCATCCAGATTCGCGTCGAAGGCGATGCCAATGACTATGTCGGGAAGGGCTTGTCGGGGGGTCGCGTCATCGTTCGGGCACCGGCCGCTGTGAGCTTCGAGCCGACCGAGAACATCATTGCCGGAAATGTTCTCCTCTACGGTGCAACCGGAGGCGAGGCATTCTTCCATGGACCGGTGGGAGAGCGTTTCTGCGTTCGCAACTCCGGTGCCTACGCGGTTGTCGAAGGCGTGGGTGATCATGGATGTGAATACATGACGGGTGGCCGGGCGATCATTCTCGGGCCGACGGGACGAAACTTTGCAGCCGGTATGAGTGGCGGCATCGCCTATGTCCTCGATGAAGACGGGGGCTTCGCGGGTCGATTGAATGCTCTCGCGGATGTCGACCTCGAGTCGCTCGGGCAGGACGACGTCGAATTCGTTCAGAATATGTTGAGAAAGCATTTCGAATATACGCGAAGTGGCCGCGCGGACGACATTCTCCGGAAGTGGGAGACCTTTGCTCCTAGATTCGTGAAGGTCTTTCCGCAGGAATATCGTGCAGCACTCGAAGGGCTCGCCGATCTCTCGGCGTGACGATCATTTCAAGTCGAGGGGCGGCTCACGCGGGTCGTTCTCGCTCCAGGTACCGAGGCAGTTGATTCAATGGCGAAGCCGACAGGATTTCTAGAGACGAAGCGAGAGGGTCTCAGCTATCGCCGGAAGGACGAGCGCATCCAGGACTTCAAGCATGTCGCGCTCGAGGTTCCGGACGAAGAGCTGAAGGCGCAGGCTTCGCGCTGTATGGATTGCGGGATTCCCTTTTGTAGCAATCCGAACAGCGGTCGCGGAGGGTGTCCACTCGGCAACATCATTCCCGACTGGAATGACTTGGTCTATCGCGATAAATGGGAAGACGCGATCGTTCGGCTGCATTCGACGAATAATTTTCCGGAGTTCACCGGATCGATCTGTCCGGCACCTTGTGAGTCTGGATGTGTGCTCGGAATCAACGACGATCCGGTCACGATCAAGAACATCGAGTTCAAGATCGTCAGCCATGCCTGGGACAACGGTTTTATCAAGCCGATCATCGCCGAGAAGCGATCGGGGAGATCGGTGGCTGTCGTCGGCTCTGGCCCCGCTGGGCTCGCGGCGGCTCAGCAGCTCTGTCGCGCTGGTCATACGGTCACCGTCTTCGAAAAGAGTGACCGGATCGGTGGGTTGCTTCGCTACGGAATTCCCGAATTCAAGATGGAGAAGCGGATCATCGATCGCCGTCTCGATCAAATGAAGGAGGAGGGCGTTTCTTTCCAGACAGGCGTGAAGGTCGGTGAGGATCTGTCTACGGCAGATCTGCGCAAGAACTTTGACGCCGTGTTGCTCTGTATGGGATCTGAGGCGCCGCGGGATCTGCCCGTCGACGGTCGTGATTTGGACGGCATTCATTTCGCCATGGAATTTCTTCCGCAGGCGACCAAGCGAGTGCACGGCGATGAGCTTCCGGCGGAGGAGGACATCCTGGCGGGCGGAAAGCATGTCGTCGTTCTTGGCGGCGGCGATACGGGTTCCGATTGCGTAGGGACGAGCCTGCGACAAGGCGCTGCGTCCGTAACCTCGATCGAGCTGTTGGAAGAGCCGCCCGAGGGCTTCAATCCAGGAACCCCTTGGCCGATGTGGCCCGTGATTGCGCGCAGCTCGAGCTCGCATGACGAGGGCGGCGAACGGAAGTTCGCGATGATGACCAAGAATTTTTCGGGGGCGAATGGCCGCGTTCAGAGTCTCAACGGGGTTGAGATTCGCTTCGGCAAGCCGGACGCCTCCGGGCGTCCCGCGATCGAAGAAATCCCGGGCACCGAGTTTGAGTTGCAAGCCGACCTCGTATTTCTTGCGCTTGGCTTTCTGGGGCCGGTTCAGGAGGGTCTGATCGCGGATCTCGGCCTGAAGCTCGATCCACGGGGCAACGTCGAGGCGGAGCAGAAGGACTTCAAGACATCCGAGCCTGGGGTGTTTGCCGCGGGCGACTGTCGTCGTGGACAAAGTCTCGTCGTCTGGGCACAGTGGGAAGGTCGTGAAGCTGCGCGTGCCGTGGATGGCTATCTGTCTGGTGAATCGAGGCTTCAGCAGAGGAACCATCCCGGAAACTTCCCCGGCTAGGCGGCGACGTACGTCATCTTTGTTGGCGCGCAGGCATCCCCAATTTGTATACGAGGCCCCGTTGGCCGTTTCCCAGTGAATGCCGCTCTACAGGTGTCGCCGGGTACCCGACCTCCATGTCTGAATGCGAGTCGCAGCTGACTCGGCAAGAACGATGCCGACACCGGTATGCGAAATTCCTTGCGTAGATCCCGTGATTCGAAATGCGTGCGCTGATCTGCTTTCGATCGTGTAGTCTACTCACATGAACGTCGGAAGTCACAGCGACGAAAACATGTCGCGATCCGGTCAGTACGACTTTGATCGGCTCGAACGATCCGTAGAGTTCTTGATCGAAGAACATGAACGACTGAGCGGCGAGCGCGAAGCGTTAGTCGAAGAGTTGGTGGATCGGGAACATCGAGTCGCGAAACTCGAATCCCTTGTCGAAGAAGAACGATGCAAGCGTGTGACGGCCATCGAAGGCGTCGACAAGCTTCTGACTCGACTCGAACAACTGCGAACGAGTGCGGCGGCCAACGCCGCTGTCGCGATCCAAGCCAACGTCGAAGCCGATTCCGAGGCCAGGTCATGAGCAGCTCGAACAAGAAATCGGTTGCGGTTCGAATCGCGGGTCACGAATACAAGATTCTCACGGAGAGTGACGGCGATTCACTCAAGCAGATCGCTCGAGATGTCGATCGTGCGATGGCTCGCGTCCGGGATCGAACCGGCACCGTTGATACACTCGACATCGCTGTCTTGACGTGCCTGAATCTGGCGAGAGAGATTACGGTTCTCCGGAATCAGTCGAACGAAATTGCTTCGGACGATCGAATCCGCGAGTTGATCAATCGAGTCGAAGCGCTGCTACCAGAACACGCGGCCGGCGAGGGAGCCAGTCAAGCGGCCACGGCGAGTACAGCCACTCAATCGCGCGAGCAAGAGTCCCCGCGAACGCTCGATCTTCCGAGCTTCGAGGCCTTGCGCGAGCGGTCGACGGCAGCCGCAGATGCCGCCAGCTCATCCATGCCCGAGCCTCGAGTGGCCGCGGGTGGGCGCGAGCGCGCGTCTTAGCGCAACCAGCCGGATGGGCGCCTCTTCCGTCGACGCTCGAAAGCAGCGCCTTCGTCATTTCATGCGCGCGCGGCTCGACCAGCTAGACGTCGGTTCAGCGCGACGGGTTGGTGAGGCGGTCGCTCTTCATCTCGACACCTGGGCGCAATGGAGTCGTGCCCCGACCGTGGCCCTGTATTCGACCCTCGAAGGAGAAGTCGAGTGCGAGCCCGTGATGCTGCTGGCTCGACGAATGGGCAAGCGCGTGCTCCTTCCACGGATGATTCCTGGCCGATCACTCGAATTCGCACACGTCGAGAGTCTCCAGTCGATGGAGGCCGGACGCTACGGTGTGCTCGAACCAGCGGCGAATTGTCCGCCGGAGAGATTGCCTTCGGAGTCCATCGTTCTCGTGCCGGGGCTCGCTTTCGATTGCCGTGGAGGGCGTCTCGGGCGTGGGGCGGGCTACTATGATCGAGCCTTCGCTGCGACGGACTGGAGTCACGGGCGTCCCATACTCGTCGGTGTCGGGTTCTCGTTTCAGGTCGTAGAGTCGGTCCCCGGGAATCGGGCTGATGTACGAATGAGTCGGGTCGTGACCGAGGGCGGGTTTTGTACTGAGATTGCATGACTCTTCCAGTCGACCCTCGAAGGGCATTCGGACGGGTCGGTCGAAGAGTTCGATCTTCAATCTGCGAGGCGATCGATCAACGGTCTAGGGAGTTTGGTTCGCGATGACGGCCGCGCAGAGAAACAAGGAAGTCGAACGGCAGCTCGCAGTCATGCGCGAGGGCGCCGTCGACTTCTACGGCGAAGAGGAACTTGCCAAGCGGCTCGCGTTGCGACTGAAGGAAGGTCGCCCACTCCGTGTCAAGCTCGGGATGGATCCTTCTTCCGCGGATCTCCATCTCGGTCATAGCGTCGTTTTGATGAAGCTTCGGCGCTTCCAGGAACTCGGACATACACCCATCTTCTTGATCGGCGATTTTACGGCGCGGATCGGCGATCCGTCGGGTAGAAACAAGACGCGTCCGGCGCTCGATATCGATCAGGTAAAGCAGAACGCGAAGACCTACGTCGAGCAGGTCGCGAAGATCCTCGATGTCCATGCGGTCGAAGTGCGCTTCAACGGCGAGTGGATGGATTCCATGACGCCCAGTGATTTCGTTCGGCTCTGTTCGCAGGCGACGGTCGCTCGGATGCTCGAGCGAGACGATTTTGCCAAGCGCTACGCGGCCGAGGTTCCGATCTTCATGCACGAATTCCTGTACCCGTTCGTGCAAGCCTACGATTCGGTTGCCCTCGAGGCGGACGTAGAGCTCGGGGGAACCGATCAGACCTTCAACCTCTTGATGGGCCGCGAGGTCCAGCGCAGCTACGGACAGGAGCCACAGGCCGTCATTACCCATCCACTCCTGATCGGCCTCGATGGCCATGAGAAGATGAGCAAGAGCCTTGGAAACAGCGTGGGCATCACCGACGAGGCTGCCGAGATGTACGGCAAGGTGATGAGTATTGCGGACGACGCGATGCCGGAATGGTGTCGGATCCTGTCGGCCGGCGAGTGGGGGGAGCTGGGGGCGGCTCTGGAGCGGTTGACCGACGGAGACGGCGATCCGATGTCCCTGAAACAGGATCTAGCGCGGCGAATCGTTGCGCGGATCTACGACGTGGAGGCTGCCGACGCCGCCCAGAGTCATTTTGAGCGCGTCGTCCAGCGAAAGGGAATCCCCGACGACGTTTCGACGATCGAGATTCGGCTGGGAGGTCGGGGCCCGATCAAGCTCTTCGAAGTTCTCGTCGAGGCGAAGCTCGCTCCGAGCAAGAGCGAGGCGCGGCGTCTCGTGCAACAAGGGGCCGTTTCAGTCGATCGCCGGCGGATGGAGAGTCCGACCGACACGCTTTCGGTCGGTGAAATGTTGATTCAAGTTGGGAAACGACGTTTTGCTCGGGTGAAGATTGAGGACTGATTCTGGCTTTTTGGCCGATCACCCAGAGAAATCGAAAAAACCTTCTAGGGGCGCTAGATAGCCTCTTGACCGACGCGCTGGGCTCACGTACGTTCCGGCGCCCGCCGCGGAGACCACTCGCGGGGGGATTCCTGGTCACTTGTCGCACGACGTCTGGATTGTATTGAATCGCAGCATGATTTGGTCAGATCTAGTGAGTTGGGCCGACGCTTGGAACGGGTCTGAACAGCTGGGTTCTCCGAGTGAGTCGCAGCTGGTCACAAGTGGTGGTAGTGGTCCGTACGAAGTAGAAGTAGTAGTAACTAGCAGTCATAAGTAGTCATAGTTGTTTTGTGATGGATCGTCCGCAAGAGATCTCAACAACCTCTTCGGGCCTCGGTCGCTCTTTGAAAATTGAATAGCGTGTGGTCCGCCAAGTCAGGGATGCCTGGCGAAGCGGATCGAGACAACAGATACATGTCCCCTTGCAGGATATGCTCGACCTAACCGGCCTGAGGATATTCTGCTCGCGATCATGATGGGTCTCGAGGCGAAGCAATTCGTTTTTGGATCTGTCAGCCAAATTTAAACTGGAGAGTTTGATTCTGGCTCAGGACGAACGCTGGCGGCGTGCTTAAGACATGCAAGTCGTACGAGAAAGCCTCTTCGGAGGTTAGTAAAGTGGCGCACGGGTGAGTAACACGTGGGTAATCTGCCCTTAGGTTTGGGATAACCCCGGGAAACCGGAGCTAATACCGAATAAGACCACGATGACTTCGGTCGATGTGGGAAAAGATGGCCTCTTCTTGAAAGCTATCGCCAATGGATGAGCCTGCGGTTGATTAGCTTGTTGGTGAGGTAACGGCTCACCAAGGCGACGATCAATAGCTGATCTGAGAGGATGATCAGTCACACTGGAACTGAGACACGGTCCAGACTCCTACGGGAGGCAGCAGTCGGGAATATTGGGCAATGGGCGAAAGCCTGACCCAGCAACGCCGCGTGAAGGATGAAGGCCCTAGGGTCGTAAACTTCTGTCGAGAGGGAAGAATGCGTGCGGGTAAATAATCCGTACGTTTGACGGTACCTCCAAAGGAAGCACCGGCTAACTCCGTGCCAGCAGCCGCGGTAATACGGAGGGTGCAAGCGTTGTTCGGATTTATTGGGCGTAAAGCGAGTGTAGGCGGTTTGACAAGTCGAATGTGAAATCCCGAGGCCCAACCTCGGAACTGCATCCGAAACTGTCAGGCTAGAGTCCCGGAGAGGGTGGCGGAATTCCCGGTGTAGGGGTGAAATCCGTAGATATCGGGAGGAACACCAGTGGCGAAGGCGGCCACCTGGACGGTGACTGACGCTGAGACTCGAAAGCGTGGGTAGCAAACAGGATTAGATACCCTGGTAGTCCACGCCGTAAACGGTGAGAGCTCGTCGTAGTGGGTATTGACCCCTGCTGTGACCAAGTTAACGCATGAAGCTCTCCGCCTGGGAAGTACGGTCGCAAGACTAAAACTCAAAGAAATTGACGGGGGCCCGCACAAGCGGTGGAGCATGTTGTTTAATTCGAAGCAACGCGCAGAACCTTACCTGGATTTGACATCTCGGGAATCTCCCTGAAAGGGGAGAGTGCCTTCGGGAACCCGATGACAGGTGCTGCATGGCTGTCGTCAGCTCGTGTCGTGAGGTGTTGGGTTAAGTCCCGCAACGAGCGCAACCCCTATCGTTAGTTGCTAGCAGTTCGGCTGAGCACTCTAGCGAGACTGCCGGTGTTAAACCGGAGGAAGGTGGGGACGACGTCAAGTCCTCATGGCCTTTATGTCCAGGGCTACTAACGTGCTACAATGGTCGGTACAGAGGGTCGCGAACTCGCGAGAGTAAGCCAATCCCACAAAGCCGGCCTCAGTTCGGATTGAAGTCTGCAATTCGACTTCATGAAGGCGGAATCGCTAGTAATCGCGGATCAGCATGCCGCGGTGAATACGTTCCCGGGCCTTGTACACACCGCCCGTCACACCACGGAAGCTGGTTGAACCAGAAGTCAATGACCCAACCTTCGGGAGGGAATTGCCCAAGGTATGACTGGTGACTGGGGTGAAGTCGTAACAAGGTAGCCGTAGGGGAACCTGCGGCTGGATCACCTCCTTTCTAAGGAGTCCGAAAGGACAATTTTAGAAGTCACGTTGATCGAGACGATCTCGAATCGTCAAGAAGGTTTGAATCCCGGGTTCTCCCGGTCACTCGTTCAATCGGGGAGCTTTCTGATCAACGCTCGTTCCGCACTACACGCTATTCAATTTTTGGAGACCGGAGTGTCGAGTCTCTCTCGTCGCGATTCGCGATGAAGAGACTGAAACGCGGATCTTCCGTATGGGCTCGAGAGAGTTCTGCAGGGCCTGTAGCTCAGCCTGGTTAGAGCGTCCGCCTGATAAGCGGGAGGTCGGTGGTTCGAGTCCACCCAGGCCCACCATTGACCGTCTGGGCCCGCCGCGTTTTCGTTTAGCCGCTGTGGGAAGCCGAGAGGGGATCTTTCCCCGCTTCGCGAGTACGGGTGGGGGCTGAATCGGAAGATTGGACGTGGATTCGTTTGTTGACACTGAGGCCGGTCGGATTCGTTTGACCTCTTGATGAGGTTTTCCTGGACGATGCTTCTACTCGATCTCGATCGAGTCGGAGAAGGGGGCTGTAGCTCAGCTGGGAGAGCGCGGGCTTTGCAAGCCTGAGGTCGTCGGTTCGATCCCGTCCAGCTCCACCATCTTTTTTCTTTCGCACGCCTTCGGTGTGCGAGGACAAAATGAACGAAAGGTACTCATCGCAGTACGCCCGCCCGGAACAGGCGGGAAGATGATTTTTTGAATCTGTCGATCTTTGATAACTGAATATTTTTTCCGAGCTGAGAGCGTCTTGCTTGCAAGATAATATAAGTCGAACGTGGCGTGAGCCATGTCTCGACCTGCCCGATTTATGGTCAAGCTATAAAGGGCAGACGGTGGATGCCTTGGCGGTAGGAGGCGATGAAGGACGTGGTTAGCTGCGAAAAGCGTCGGGGAGCTGCTAAGCAAGCTTTGATCCGGCGATGTCCGAATGGGGAAACCCGGCTGGGGTCATGCCCAGTCATCTTTCACTGAATACATAGGTGGAAGAAGCGAACCCGGGGAACTGAAACATCTCAGTACCCGGAGGAAAGTAAATCAATTGAGACTCCCTGAGTAGCGGCGAGCGAAACGGGATTATGGCCAAACCGGCGGGAAGCAATTCCTTCCGGGGTTGTGGGACTTCGATGTGAGACTTTGATGGATAGCGGAATGGTCTGGAAAGGCCGGCCGAAGAGGGTGATAGCCCCGTATGCGAAATCTTGATGAGCTCTAGAAGTATCCCGAGTACCACGGGACACGAGAAATCTTGTGGGAATCTGGGGGGACCATCCTCCAAGCCTAAGTACTACCTACCGACCGATAGTGAACCAGTACCGTGAGGGAAAGGTGAAAAGCACCCCGTTGAGGGGAGTGAAATAGACCTGAAACCGTTTGCCTACA
>CAWLAJ010000021.1:20000-28624 GCA_963854795.1 Deltaproteobacteria bacterium UBA4427
ATTTGATGATCTACAGAAATAGACTCGCTGTTCTTGTTATTTAGGGAACGGAAGGCAGCGAAGGCAAATTAATAGGGTTTTCCCACCGTCCATAGAGCGGGGGCCACACCCGTTCCCATTCCGAACACGGAAGTTAAGCCCCGCTTCGGCGATGGTACTGCACATTTCTTGTGTGGGAGAGTAGCGCGACGGTGGGATTCTTTTGAAACGGCGCTCGAGAACAGACGTTAGGTCTGGCACTCGAGCGCCGTTTTCTGTTTCGATCCGACAACGACGAGGCCATGCGTTTCGTACACTCAGATATCGGCATCATGGTATCGGGACTCGCGCTTCGCGATACCGGCTCGTGACTCCGATGGAAGTGATGGGGATTCCTTCGATGAAAATTGCGGAACGGAGACTGTTACTGCGATTCCCGACGGCGCTCGTCGTCGCCGCCGCATGGGCGTGCCTGGTTGGGATTTCTACCCAGTCGCTCGCCGGAGAGAAGCGCTTCGGGCAGCAAGTGATTGAGATCTTGCGCGATGAGGGCAAGATTGACGACGAACGCTATCGGGAACTCCGCGAGCTCGAAGAAGCGGAGCACGAATCCGCAGAGGGCCCAGATTCTCCGGATCCCACGGAATTCGCCGTTTCCTACAAGAACGCGCTCAACCTGACGCGTAATGACGGGCAAGTCAAGATCAAGATCGGGGGCCGGATTCAAGCCGACTTTGCGTCGATTCATGTTGACTCCGACTTGAGAAATTCGACAGTGAAGTCCAAGCCGGAAGACGACGCTCGTATCGGCGGTGACGGCGAGGGCGTCGAGCTTCGCAGAACCAGGATCTACCTATCTGGCGACCTCTACAATCGGATCGTGTTTAAATCCCAATTCGATTTTGCCGGTGGGGGAGTCTCGCTGAAGGATCAGTACCTCGGAATGAAGAATCTTCCCTACGTAGGGACCATTCTGGTCGGGCACATGAAGGAGCCCTTCAGTCTCGAGCAGCTGACCAGCAGCAAATACCTCACCTTCATGGAGCGATCGCTGTCGTCGGTTTTCGACAAGGGTCGAAACTTCGGCGTCCTGTTCAAGAACCATTATGTCGAGAAGCGTCTGACCGCGTCGGCGGGAATATTCGCGGTGACGTCCAGCGATGTAGAGTTCTCCAGTCGCGATCGAGATTTCAACCTGACCGGACGCGTCACGGGACTCCCATACTACGACGCTAGAGCAAAGCAACTCGTGCACCTCGGATTTTCCGCAAGCCATCGATTCTCGGAAAACGGTACGACTGCGTTGGCGCAAGGCCCAGAAATTCATCAGGCGCCAGACTTTCTCGAGATCGCCGAATTCACCACCGACGGCTCGACCACGATTGCCGCCGAGTTGGCGGCGGTGGCCGGTCCATTCGCGTTGCAAGCCGAATGGAAGAACGGCTGGTTTGACAACCGCGATGAAGAGAACTGGGAGGGCAGTGGGGCCTATGTCGAGGCGAGCTACTTCCTGACCGGTGAGAGCCGAAGCTACAACACGGCCGCCGGCGTCTTCGGTCGCGTGTCGCCGATTCGTCCCCTCGATTTCGACGCCGGAGATTGTGGTGCCTGGCAGATTGCACTGCGTTATTCATGGATTGATCTTCAGGACGGCAGTACGAATGGTGGCGAGGAGCAGAACATCACGGCTGCGCTCAGCTGGCATCTCTACTCGAATGTCCGGATGCAATTCAACTACACGTTCGCGGATGTCAACGACTCGGGTACAGAGCTGAGTCATGCATCCGGACACATCCATGCTTTTCATACACGAGCTCAGCTCGAGTTCTGATTTCTCTTGCCCGAAGCCGCGCCTGTAAGCTTTCCTTCGACTGCGCTACTCAATACGTTAGGCCGTCCTCCGGCCATTCGAGGAAACGATGGCTTCGAAGCGCAAGGGGCGAAAGCGGGCAGGGTCCCGTCCAGGCGATAGCGAATCGCTTTATATCGTGGCCCCTGCCTACGATTGGCTGCTCTTTCTGGGTCCGCCGATCGGCGCCCTGGCGATCGGATTCTGGGCTTCCGGAAGCATTCTGGCGAACACGACCATCGATTTTCATGGCTTCGCGGTCACACGCTCGGAAGTCCTTCTGGGCATCCTGATTCACGCACATCTATTTGCGGTCTTCTTTCGAAGCCATGGCAATCGACAGATTTTCGAGGCACACCGGTTCCGGTTTCTGGTCGTGCCGGTCGCGCTCTACGGCTTCATGATCACGTCGCAGTGGATCTTCGTTGCCGTCTCGGTCACGGCGACGTTTTGGGACGTCTACCACTCGGGCATGCAGACTTTTGGATTTGGTCGCATCTATGATCGGAAGGTCGGCAACGACGCGTTGGTCGGTCGGCGGCTGGACTGGGCGCTGAACGTCTTGCTCTATGCGGGACCGATCTTGGGTGGCGCCACGATGATGGATCACTTCGAGGACTTCTATGAGTTCCACGATGTGAACGACATCTACTTCACGCGCGTTCCAGCCATGATGGAGGGAATCCATGGAACGCTGGCGGTGGTTGTTTTGGCAGCCGGTTCAGTTTTTGTCGTGTTCTATCTGGTCGCGTATTTTCGGCTGGCGAAGCAGGGTTATCGCGTCTCATGGCTGAAAGTCTGGCTCTACGCGAGCACGGGCGTCACCTCGATCTACGCCTGGGGATTCAACGCATTCGGTGAGGCCTTCCTGATCATGAACCTCTTTCATGCCGTGCAGTATTTCGGAATCGTTTGGGCACGCGAGAAGAATCAACTCCAAGCAAGGCTGCGACTGTCGGGGATCGCCTGGGGCAAACCGATCACACTCTTCGTCCTGCTCGCGCTGACGGGCGCCTATGGATATGCCGTCGAGGCAGTCGATAGCGACGCGAACCAGATCTGGGCGGTCACGCTCGTCGTTTCGATCATGCATTTCTGGTACGACGGATTCATCTGGTCCGTTCGGCGAAACGAGGTGTAGGCGCGATCGCGCTGCTTCGGGACCTGCGGCAATTGGGCTAGCCTGTTGGGCCCGTCGAAACGCCGAGGCTCATGGACGTTCGAATCCCATCGCAGACGCTCAAACGCTGCCTCGTCGCCGTCGTCCTGTTCCTGTCGCTCTCGGGCCTCGCCGTCGAACTGGCCCAATCGATCTGGCCATTGCAGACCGACGAAATGCCGCTGGGCTTCGTGAGTTTGAGCTATGAGCAGAATCTTCCGACCTGGTTTTCCTCCCACCTCATTCTGATCTGCGCCGCTCTGCTCGCGCTCATCTCCTTTACCGAGGGGGGTCACGGGGCCGAATATCGGCGCCATTGGCGGGGTCTCGCCTTTATCTTCGTCTACATCTCCCTCGATGAAGCCGTGGAACTTCATGAAGGATTGAATCTGCTCTTCGAAACGAGCGGTTTTCTGTATTTCGGTTGGACGATCCCCTTCGGCCTATTGGTCATCGGGCTGGCGATCACCTACTGGAAGTTCCTCTGGGATCTCCCTCCGCGAACCCGCTGGCGATTCGTTCTAGCTGCGATGCTCTATGTCGGCGGCGCCCTGGGCGTCGAGTTGCCGCTGGGATATTGGACGGATTTGCACGGGGACGACAATCTGACCTATCGGCTGCTCGATTGGCTCGAGGAGTCGCTGGAGATCTGCGGGATGTCCGTCTTCGCCTGGTCGCTGGGCAGCTACCTGACGAGTGGGGAAGGGGGATTGCATGTCGGGCCCGTCTCGATCGAGTCCTAGCCACTCCGCCGGCGACGGGGTCCCAATCTGGAGGTATCCCCCCGAGGCGTTGCTCCCCGTGCGCCGACACAGTGCGAAGTCGGCGCGTTTCCGGCTCGAAATGAAGCAAATGACGATGCTGTTTCGGTACGTAAATACCTGAAAAATCAGCGATTTGCAGGAAATTTGAGATTCCCAGCCCCGGACACCAGAATAATGCTTCACTTTCGCCCTGGATTATGAGATTCTGGCTTAAGCCTCTAGTGGAGTCCGAATGACTCTGCTGTGCGATTGGAGATTCTGGCGTGCGGTTGATGCGGGTTGTTCTGCTGTTGCAGCCGAAGTCGAAGTTAAAGTCGTTCGGTTTATCGAGTGTCTTGGTGTTCGCGTTTCTGCTGGCTGCGACGGCCAACGCGGCACCCATCGAGACGGCGTACACATTGGATGGCCAGGTCGGGCCGATCGTTTATACGGGCGGTTCGGTCACTCTCGATCCGGTCGTGAGCGGCGGCGGGGATCCGCTTCTGAGTGCGCTCAACCTCGACATCGATTGTCTAGACGGCGTCTGCGACATCTTGACGCAAGACTGGATTCTCTTTGAAGTGACCGTGGTGTCGGGGAACGTTGGCGAGGTCGGATTGACCCTGTTCGATACCTTTGCTTCCGGACTCGAGGCCGAGGGAATGGGATATCTGCTGGGAGGCGGGCCGGTACAAGACGGCGCCGGCGGTACCGATATCTACACGGGCTCGGTGATAGGCGATCCGGATCTGCCGATCTTCAATTTCGAGGCGAACGGCGGTGGAGCTGGTCTTGGTGTGGGGACCACGACGCTCGTACTCTTCGTTGCATATGGAGATGGACTGCTACCCCAAACGCCGACGGATTTCGGAGTGTTCGGTGATGGCGCGGTCAGCTTCATGGTCGAACCATTCGGCGGCGCGGGCGCGGGAAGCGCCCAGGGAAATTTCACGACTAGCATCGGTGTCATCCCAGAGCCCACGACAGGGCTTTTGATGGGAATCGGCCTGGTGATGCTAGGCGTGCATAGTAGGTTCCGACGCAGCTAGGCCGCTCGCAGTCTGCGAGAAATTCAACTTTTTCGATCGAAGTCCCTTGGGCGGGGGCGGCTTAGGAACACCAGTGTTTTGGTGTTCGCCGGACAGGTCTGTGGCCTGAGCGGAAATTGATTCTAGGAGAATCTGGAGATGAGATCGAAACTAACAACGTTAGCGAGGCCCGCGTGCACTGCTCTAATGATGATTGCGTGGGCCTCTGTGGCTCAGGCAGACATCGTTGCCTCTGGTAGTGCAGGGTTCGATGAGTCAAATGGCTTTTATTCGGGCACAAAGAGCTTCACGATCTACACGAATGATGATCCAGCCAATCCGGTGCCCGGTGGGCCAGGTGAGCTCACGTACCTGTATACGATCACGAATGATTCACTTTCGTTCATCGCGATTGTTGGCTTCAACATCGACGCACCCATAGGCAGTGTCGTGAGCGCGGGTTACGTAGACGACGCAGACCTGTCTACGCCACCGCCCTCCGCGACGATCAACAACAATGTCGGCGTCGTTCGCTGGGATTGGCTCGATCCGAATCTCATCGATCCCGGAGATACCGCGGATACCCTGTACATCATCTCGACGTACACGCCGGGGACGATCAATGACACGATCTACAGCATCGAAGGCAACTTCGCACTCGATCTCGAAAGTACCTGTGTCGGTCCCCTCGACCCGCCGGTACAGGCGTGTCTCCTCGATATCGCCAAGGAAGGTTGTGTCGTACAGCCTCCGTCTCCACCCGGTGATGCCTGTGAAGGCAAGGTGACTTGCTTCGAGTTCCAATACACGGGTCTCGGTTGCGACGCGAGTTCGAACCTCCAGGATCCCAAGAAGACGCTTTGCATCGGCGATGCCGCCCTGACTGAACCGGTCGACATCTTCGTGAATGGCAAGAAGCATCGAAGGCACAAGAAGAAGGGCTGGTGGAGCAAAGGCAAGTCCAAGAAGCACAAGAAGAAGCGCAATAGCCGCAAGACTTTTGCCTCCTTCCAGGACGTTCTGATCGGTGACATCAACGAAGTTTGCGCCAGCCACGGCGGTAAGAAGAACCTTGGCTCAACGACGAAGATCAAGATCAAGGACGCGAACGGCGGGTATAAACAGGTGCTCGAACTGGACAAGTTCCATACGTCTTGTTCACAGCCCTTCGGGCCCGGTATGCAATTCGGCAGTATCCTGATCACTTCGGTGACTTCGACCAAGGGCGGCACCGTCGTCCTCGAAGAGGATCCACCGGAGGAAATGTGCGTAACCGAGATCGATCAGACCGAGCCTCCACATTGTATAGGCAAGGTGACGTCACTGACGCTTCGCTACGAAGGTGGTGATTGCTCCGGCACGATGAACTCGCAAGGCGCGACCAAGCAGGGATGCAGCGACTTCTCGGCAGCGGGAACCTATCCGGTGCGCGTCATCGTGAGCGATGGTGCGGCGGCTCCGCCCTCGACGAGTGTCTACACAGATGTGTCACCGATCTCGATCGGTGATCTGGTTACGATCGATGCTTCGGCGGCCGGTCATACCAATCTCAAGAGTGTGACCGGATGGTGGATCAAGGACTTCGGAGACAACACGCTTCGAAGTGACGGGTTCTTCCATACGTCCTGCTCGCAGCCGCTCAACCTGGGCGACCAATTCGGTCCGCTTCAGGTCTATTCGATCACGTCAACGGGTGGTGGAACGGTCTCGCTCGAACACGAGGTGGAATACACCTATACAGTGACGAACCCGAACGCCACCGACGCAACGAATGTCAGTGTCGATGACGATAAGCTCGGGAATATCACGAGTGGCCAGACGATCGCGGCCGGTGCAACGGCGGTCTACACCGCCTCGGCACTCATCTCCATGGAGACGACGAACATTGCTACCGTGAATGGCGATGTGAACAGCCAGATGTGCCAGCCGACGACGAGTTCGGCGACCATCACCGTGGCCGAGCCGCCGCCGACGGGAACGATCTGTACCTCGAAGATTGCTGCGATGCGCTTGCGCTACACGGGCCCGGATATTCTCGGGGCTCATGTCGTGATCAAGCCGAAGACGTTCCCGCTGGATCCGGTCATCTATGATCTCGATCTGATCGGTGGCACGACGGAGTTGTCGATGCCCGTAGAGAACGGCTTCAGTGTCGACGCAACGCAACACGGTGTGACCGATCTCGGGTCGAAGGTGAAGATCTACATCGATGGGGTTCTCGAAGCCATTCACACGAGTTGTTCGACGCCATTCGAGACCGGAAAGCCGGCTCCGCTGAACAATCCAAAGGGTGCTCCTTCGCCCAATTGGACGGTCGTAGACTTCACTCAGAAGAACTAACGACGCAGGTTCGGCGAACATGGAAACGGCCTCTCATCCTTCTGGGATGGGGGGCCGTCTTCGTTTTGGATCACGGCGATGAGGCTGAAGAGTCATCGGGGTCCCTGAACTCGAGATAGCGGACCTCGCCATCGGTACCTCGTACGACGACTTCCACGATTTCGTCGCGTTCGAGGGCATTCATCAGGGCGACGAGGGCGGTCGCGTCGTCGATCGGGATGCCATGGAGTTCGATGACCACGTCTCCCTCGCGTACCCCGAGCATGGCCCAGAAGCTGTTGGAGTCGATGTCGGTGATGCGGGCACCTTCTACGTCATGCAGTCGATACACGGGTTTGACCTTCGCGCTTCCATAGAGCCCGGTCGGGCTGCGGAGTTCGCGGAGCACCTCCGGCGCGATCGGCTCTACCGGTTCGAGCGTGTCCGCGGGGTCGAAGACCTCCTCCGGGAAGTCGACGACAACCTCGATCTCAGGTGCTGCCTTTGGCAACGGCGATGGGTCCGAAATGACGTTGCTTGGCGCGACGTTCCGAAGCGCGGGGTCGGGCGAATTCGAGACCAGCGAACCGGCCGCGAGAAGAGCAAGAAGTGTGACGCTGCCAACGGTTGCGCGAACCCGGACCGGCCGCAGCACCGAATGGTCATTCGGGGCAATCCGATCCCGCCACAGTCCGATCGGCCAATACAGTCGTCGCCGCGTTGCGCCGGAGTAGGCAGCCAGCGCAACTCGTTCCGCCCCGCGCGCGCGGCACCACAGAAGGATCAAGACGGCACAGACGCCCGCGACAATCCATTCCTTCGGCATCTTCATCCCTCCGTCGACAACCGGAAAGTCGCGTTCCCCTATTCAGTAGGCGAATTTTGCGTCTCGGGAAAGTCGTGAATCCATCGGATGGCCAGCCAACGTTTGCTAATTCGGCTCGCCATTCGAACCCGACAGCGCATCTCGCAACAACTCTTCTTGAGGAGACTGGCCGAGCGGGCTGATCGAGCGAATTCGCTTCAAGAACGAAAGGCCGCGATCCCGGTGACCGCCACTGGCGGCGATCAACCCCGCGTTCGCCAGGGCTCGAATATCGAAAGGATCGGCGCGCAGAGCCCCGTCGATCGCGCGCCTTGCCTGGTCGATATCACCGCGCCGCGAATGCACGCCTGCGAGTTCATTCCAGGCTCGTAGGTCCGTGGGCCAGTCGGAGACGAGCTCGTTGAGATCGAGGATTGCCGCGTCGAAGTCCCCTCGTGCGATGGCGACCCCGGCCCGGCCGAAGAGTGCATAACGCTGGCCGGGCTCGCTCGCGAGAGCGGCCTCGAACGCGGCAGCGGCCTCGTCGACACGTCCAGCCTGAAGGTCTCGGTGAGCCGACGTCACCCGGCGCGAAACGCGGGCGCGCCTCGCCAAGTCGAGTCCGAGGTCGGCGGCAAGCGCTTCGCGTGCGTCGGCGCCCGAATCGTCGCCGGCCGATCGGAGTTCGAGCGACTCGAGCCAGAACAACATCGCTCCGTTTCCGACTTCCTGTTTCGCGATG
>CAWLAJ010000022.1:0-28509 GCA_963854795.1 Deltaproteobacteria bacterium UBA4427
TCTTCGCACCCGAGACGTTCGACTCTCGCTACCCCTATAGCGAGGGCGGCGAACCGCCCTTCGATGGAACGACACCGTTTCCAGAAGTCTTCGCAACGATTGCCGCGCTTTCCCAGATCACGACCCGGCTGCGCTTTCTGATCAATGTCTACATTCTCCCGCTGCGCCATCCCATCACGATTGCCAAGGGACTGAGTACTGCCGCCATCTTCTCGAAGAATCGGACCGTACTGGGATTTGGTGCGGGATGGCTCGAGGAAGAGTTCGACTGCCTTTCCATTCCTTTCGCACAGCGCGGCAAACGAATGGACGAACAGATTCCGATCATCCAACGACTGCTCGCGGGTGAGATCGTCGAGTCCGACAGCGAGCACTACTCGTTCGCGCCGCTCCGAATGAGTCCGCTGCCTACGCAGAAAGTCCCGTTGTGGGTTGGCGGGATGAACCCGGCGGCCCTGCGTCGCGCCGGTCAATTCGGAGATGGCTGGACGGGCGCGGGGACGACCTTTGATCAAACGGTCGATCTGCTGACCCGATTGAACGCGGAGCGCGCTCGGTTCGGCCGCTCCGACGAAGACTTCGACTGTCTGGTTCCCCTGGTCGAGGAACTTCCACCCGAAAAGATGCAGGCCCTGATCGAACTCGGCATGACCGGTACGGTCAGTTGGCCGCTGGACTATCAACTGCCTCCGGACTCGAGCGTCGCGGACAAGAAGGCAAAGCTGCGCGAACTGGGTGAAACCATGATCGCGCCGGTGAACGGCTAGCGCCTTCCCAGAGAACGCACCCAAAGACCCGCCTGTCTTGGACTCGCCCGTCAGGGTCGCCAGTCACCGCCCCTCAGCTTCCACGGATTGGCTTCGGGGGTGGCTGGCAACGCGATTCGCGCTTCGCAGCCCACGCAGCTCTTCCCGCCGGAGCGAAGTTCGACCGTCACGTCGACCCAGCCGACGTCTTTCTCGGCCGGTCCGACCGCGGTCACACTGCCCACAAATTTCATGGTTTCACCGGGATAGACGGAATCCTTCATGCGAAACTTGATCCGACCCAGACGGCCCTTGGGCCCTGTCCAATCGGTGAGGTAGCGCTCGAACCAGGCCGCCAGATTCGGCGTGTTCATGATGATGTCATCGAGGCCGTTGTGTTCGGTGGCGAATTTATAGTCGTGATGTTGGGGTCGCCAATCGCGACTGGCCATCGCACCGAGGACGACGGTCACGGGCGTAACGACCTTGGCGAGCTCGGGTAGAGGGGCGCCCGTCGAGACATCGCCGAGCAAGAGATTTTCCTGGACCGGCTGATTCATTTCGCCTCCTTGTCTGGCGTCACCCGGTTGTACCCGAAGCCGGTGTAGCGTTCCTCGGCACAGAGATCGCCGTTCTGATTCACGATCCGGACTCCGAATTCCCAGAACCGGCCGGCCCCGAGCTTGGTGGTCTTGGGCGCCGAAACCGAATAGAGAATCTGCGTCGTCGTCAACTCATCGCCCGGCCGAATCGGTTCGCCGAAAACCATCGTGTTGTCGCTCATCACCGCCTCGGGCAAGCCGAGTTCGTCTTTCAGATCGAAGTGCAGCTGCAGGGCAACGGCCGGCTTCGTTCGCCCCGGTGACCAATCGTGGGGTCGGAACCAGACCGAAGCCATCGTCGGAAGCGTAATGGGTCCGTCCGTCAATTCCTTCGCGACCGCCTCGTCCCAATAGAGCGGATTGGCGTTTTGCGTGGCCGACAACGTCGTCAGCACGTAACCCATCTCGATCGGAAATTCGGTCCGCTCGACATAACGTTCTTGTCCGATCCAGGACTGAACGATTTCGGGGAGATCGTCTGCAGACTCCGCACTCATCAATCGACTCCTCACAACGGCGCATCGCAGTGCGCCGTGCACATTTCGGTTACTCGACGACACCCTCGTCGATCAGATCCGCTCGCTCCTTCTCCGAATAACCGGCGTCGGCGAGCAGGTCCACACAATCGGTTTCTTCGTCGGGGCGAACTCGATGTTTCTCATGCCCACGATGACCACCCGCCAGAATCGGCGAGAGCTGTTCGAAATCGCCGCGGCCTTCGGATTCCGCATCCATGAAAACGCCGCGCGCGCGCCAATGGGGGTCGTTCACCAATTCGGGAATCGACAGGACCGGCGCGACACAAGTGTCGTTCGGCGCGAGTTCTTCGGTCCAATCATCTCGCGTTCGAGACCGAATCGCCTGGCCGAAGGCCGCGCGAATCTCATCCTGCTTCTCATCGTCGTATTGATGCGGTTTGAATTCCGGGTGTCCCAGGCGATCGCAGAGATTCTCGTAGAAGTGTTTTTCGATTGCCGCGACCGAGAGCCACTTCGCATCGCTGGTTTCATAGAGGTCATAGAAGGCATAGCGGCCCGTCAACAGGACTTCACGCGGGCCGGCCACCTCGCCCTCCGCCAGATACTGGTCGATCGAGAGCGACATCAACGAGAGTGCACCCTCCGCGGCCGCGACATCCAGACGAGTTCCTTCGCCCGTCAGCGAGCGTCGGACCAGGGCGGCCAGGATCGCGAGCACCGCATGCATGCCCCCTCCCGCACTGTCGGCCACGGTTGCGCCCGGAATCGGCGGTCCACCATCGGCTCGCGGTTCGCTGCAGGCGAGAAAACCCGACATGGCGAGATAGTTGAGATCATGTCCGGCCCAGTGCGAAGCGGGTCCGTCCTGTCCGTAGCCCGAGGTCGAGCAGTAGATGAGTTGCCGGCTGCGGGCGTGGACGACCTCCCAGCCGATGCCCAATCGATCCGCCGCACCCGGTCTGAAGGACTCGATCAGAACGTCCGCCTTCTCTGTCAGTCGCAACAGCGCTTCGCGGCCGGCTTCGGCTTTCAAGTCGACGCGCATGCGCTTGAAGTCGCGCCCGGCTCCATAGGTGTGGTAGACGGGTTTGATCGCCAGCGCGCTGTTTCGGGTCACGGGTGCGAGAGCAACGACCTGCGCGCCGTAGTCCGCGAGTGTACGTGCGGCTCGGGCCGCGGGGCCGACGCTGCCGAGGTTCAAGACGGTGATGCCCTCGAGCAGATGTCCGGGGGACGAATCGGATTGCAAGACTGGCCTCTTTCGATTCCCGAGAAGCAATAACGATACGCCGCGTCTTGTAAGTTGTCCAGCCCCCGAGAAGCCGCCTCGAGCGCCGGGTTCGCCAGGCTCGGCTAGATCGGATCGCCGAATCGATCCGCCAGCCGACGCATTCCAGCAAGCCAACGATCGATGTCTTCGCCCTTGCGTCGGTAGTAGGTGCGCACGATTTCGTGGGGAAGAATCAAGAACGCCTCCTCGCGCAGGCCCGCGATAGTCACCTCCGCCAACTCTTCCGGCTCGATCATTCCGTCAACGCCGGCGACGCCGCCATTTTCGGTTCCCGCCGTCATATTCGTGCGAACCGCCTGCGGGCAGAGGACCGAGACCGTGACACCGCGATTGCCGTAGGTTATCGAAAGCCATTCAGCAAAGGCGACGGCCGCGTGCTTGGTCACGGCATAGGGAGCCGAACCGATCTGACTGAGGAGTCCGGCCGCTGAACAAGTGTTGAGCAAATAGCCCTTGCCCCGCTCGAGCATCGAGGGCAGAAGCGCGTTGGCTGCGTTGACGTGCGCCATCACGTTGATCTCCCAGATGCGTTGCCATTCGTCGACCTCGACCTCGGCGCCCCCGGCGATACCGATCCCCGCGTTCGACACGAAGAGATCGATCGCTCCGGAATCCGACTCGACCGAGCGAACCAACTCCTCGATCTCGGAACGACTGGCGACGTCGACGCGATAGGACTTGCCACCCACAGACTCGGCGACCGCGGCCGCGTTGGCTTCGTCGAGGTCGACGACCGTGACATGCGAGGCGCCCTCTTTCGCGAAGCGCTCGCAGAGTGCTCGTCCGATCCCGTTTGCGCCGCCGGTCACGACGATGTTCTTGCCCGAAATTTCCACCGCACGATTCCTTTTCGAATGGAGTGTCTCGAGAGCGTAACACCGAGACGCGAACTCGCTGCCGCCCACTTTCGGACGAGTTCGGCCCGCCCGATGTCGTGGCACCCGAAGTGGGCCGCCATGAGTCCCCCGCCTGTACCCGCGATGGCCGGAAATGCTAAACACCGGAGATCACCAGAGAGAGAAAGAGCGAGACCCTCGACCACCATGCTGACAGCGAATTCAATCAACATGCGAACCCGACACCAACGATGGGTAAACGCAGAGCCGCCCCCAGCCAACGTAGTGAGTCGTCGACGGCGCAGAATCGGATTCGCAGCCGCCTGGTTTTTTCTCTGCGCCGGCGTCTCGCCCGCACACTCCGAGCTCATCGCCGAACGGATCACACCCTCGAACTACGAAACCCATCACGTCGGTGGCCCGGACTCGATTGCCGGCATCGATGATTGGTTCCTCAGCAATGGCACGCTATGCGCGGCGATCTCCGACCCGGATCACATGACGGCCATCGCGCCGCAGGGTGGCGTGCTCGTCGACCTCGGTCATTGCGGAGCAGACGATGATCAATGGACGGTCTTGCAGCCGATCTTGAATCTCTCCCTGGCGAAGCTGGCACCCGTCACGCGCATGCTGTCCGGGGTCGACGAGCGAAGCGCTTGGGTTCGCACCAGCGCCCACGCCTTCGGCGTCGAAATCACCACGACCTATTCCCTCGACCTGGACGAAACCAACGCGCTCTCGGTGGAACTCGAAGCTCACCGAATCGAAGACGGCGAGCGGCTCTATTCGATCGGCTCCGTCGTCCTTCATCCCTCCGGACAGACGCCGCCGTTCTCGATGCTGCGCAGTGATCTCGATCGCTCGATTGGCTTCGTCTATCCACCATCGAGCGGGCAATCCTCGACTGAGCTGTTGAAGTCGCTGACGTCCTCCGACCTCACGATTCTCGTCGGTGGGGACGAGTTGCCACCGATCAGTTACGGACTCGAACGCGTCTCGACCCGTCTTGCGTGGAAGAACAAGGAGGCCGAACTCGCATCCTTCAGCGTGACCGGCATGCATTTCACTCTGCTGAACTCGCTCACGAAGCCGTTCTGGTTCAAGCGCAAGGGAAAGCCGCCGGGCCTCTTTCAATTCATTCAGCTCCCGTTCATGGACGTGAAAGCCAAGTCCAGCTTGCGAATCCAGTCCCGAATCTGGGTGGGTCGACGAGCAGACGCCGCTTCGATCACCGACCAGATCTGGCACAACGAGGGACGAGTTCAGGGCACGATCAGCGACGCGACCGCGCGCATTCACATTGATCTCGCTTCGGGCGCACCGATCACTGAAATCCGACCGGACGCCGACGGAAGTTTCGAAGCCCGACTGCCAGCGGGAAGCTACCGCGCGCGCATCCTCGCCCCGGCAGGCCGCGAACACCGCTTCAATTTCGAAGTTCGAGCCGATCTCGCTTCCGGCCACGCACCCATGACCCTTGCGCGCATCACACTCGATGCGCCGGGATGGGTGCGACTCCCAGAAGACTTCATTGGTCGAATCGTGTTCTTGAATGAGGACGGATCGGGCCCCGTCGTCTTCGGCGATCATCAGCTGGGCTTTCGCGTTGGCGAGCAACCGATTCCCAGTGGCCTCGAAGCTCCCTTCCTGAGTCTCGCGAAGAGTCCTCTCGATCCGAAACGCGTGGCGCTGCCCGCCGGCGGTTACAGAATCGTGGCGATTCGGGGCCCCGAATACGAAGCCGCCGAAGTCCAGCTCGACGTGGTGCCGGGCCAGGAGACAACACTCGAATTGCCACCGCTCGAGCGAGCCTTGCAGACCTCGAACTGGATCTCCGCAGACTTTCATGTCCACAGCGGCATGAGCTTCGATTCGAGTCTTCCTCAGGCGAAGCAGATCATCGCCTTTGTCGCGAGCGGTGCGGAAGTCCTCGTCGCGACCGAGCACGATCGGATCTTCGACCCCCGCCCGGCCATCCTCGAGAGCGGTGTCAGCGATCAACTCGTGTCGATCACGGGCGTCGAGATCACGAGTGCCGCCGGCGGCATCGATTCGCCCTATCACTCCGCTCATCTAAACGCCTTTCCGCTCGTTCCTCGAGCCGGCCACTTCCGAAACGGAGCGCCCTCTCTACGGCGCCAACGCCTGCGCGATTCCCTGGCCGAGATTCGCGAGATCGGACCCGATGCCTTCATACAACTGAACCATCCGCGCTCGTCGCACGAGATTCCCGAAGACGACGCCTACTTCACCCATCTGGGTGCGGTGAACGAGCCTTTCGATCCGACGCGTCCGCTCTCGGATCACCCCAACCGCGCCCTCATCGACGTCGACTCGGATCACGGCCTTCGCGATCTCGACTATCACGGCGTCGAATTGCTGAATGCGGAGAGCCTCTTGCACTATCGGCGAACTCGGGCCGATTGGTTCTCGATCATGCTCCAGGGCGAGCGCATCATCGGCACTGCCAATAGCGATTCCCATCGCTTCGGAGAAACCGTCGGCCTTCCGCGCAACTATGTTCGGGTCGAGGACGACGCGCTCGAAGCCTTCGACGGCGAGCTCTTCATGCAATCGCTGCGCGCGGGACGCCTCTTCGGATCGACGGGCCCCTTTGTGCGAGCGCGCCTGGACGAAGCCGGCCTCGGCGAACTCCACACCGGAGCGAGTGGAACGCTGCGCGTTCGCGTCGAGGCGGCGCCGTGGGTTCCCGTCGGTGAGTGGCGCGCGTATGTGAATGGCGAACTGGTTCATCGCGCTCCGATCGCGGCCGGCGACGAGGCGGCGCTGCCCCTCGTGTTTCCGCACGACGCGTTCGTGACGATCGAGGTCGAGGGTGAGGCGTCTGGACTCTATGCGGCGGCCCTGCCCGGTTTCGTTCCCTTCGCATTCACGAATCCGATCTTCGTCGACGCAGACGGAAACGGGCGATTCGATGCGCCTGGCCTTCCCGAGATCCTGCCGACGACGATCAGCGACCCGGATCGCCCAGACTGAAAGAGTCACCGGTCCCTGCACCGGCCAACCGTCAGGAGACCCAGGCATGAAGCTAAGCGAGAACACTTCGGAAGTCCGCCGACGACTCTGGGGCGTGGGTACGGCGCGAACGTTTCGCCCGCATTGGATGCTGGCCGAACTCGGTCTTCCCTATGAGACCCGGGAGATCATCACCCGAAGCGAGGAAATGCAGGGCGCCGAATTTCGCGCCATTTCGGAGCGGGGAAAGATCCCCCTCTATGAAGAAGGCGATCTGATGATCGGCGAGAGTGCGGCGATCGTGCTCTTCCTCGCCGATCGCTATCGCAACCACGAGGAACGCTTTGAATTCGCTCCGTCGCCGGGAACCGACGATCGCGCCCGACACGACGAGCTGTGTTTCTTCATCATGACGGAACTGGATTCCCCGCTCTACATCATCCGCCTCCACGGAGATCTGCCCGAAATCTATGGCGATGCCCCGGCTGCCGTCGAAGCGGCGAAGGCGTATTTCCTGCGCTCGGCCAGCGAAATGGAGCGGCGTCTCGCCGACGGGCGAAGATTCCTCCTCGGCGATCAGTTCACGGTGGCCGATCTGCTGCTCAAGACCTGTCTCGATTGGAGTGCTTTCGTGCAGATCCCTCTGCCGGATTCACTGATGGCCTATTCCCGCGCGATCGGAGAGCGTCCAGCCTATGCCGTTGCCATGACGCACAATTTCACGCCCGCCGCTCTCGCCGCCCTGACGGGCCGGTGAACCTCGATTCCGCCACTTCACGACGCTCGACAGACGGTACGACTCCAGATAGTATGGCGCCAAACAATTTCGCGTCGCGCGGGCGACCATCCGACGCGACACTTGAAATCAAGGCGGTCCAACCCGACTTCACGAGGCACTCCCCCCGCCCATGCCCGAATCCTCGAAGCACGAACTCGATGCACCGCCCTGGCTGAGGGTCGAATCGACCCTGATGTCGGCCGCGCGGGGGATCCGGCGCGCCTATGATCGCCGCCTCGAAGAACTCGGCTTGAATCTGTCGGAGGCCATCCTGCTGGCGTTTCTGCAGGAAGCCTCTCCGACCGCCGGACCGCTCATGCAGGTCGACCTCGCCCGACATATGGGCGTGGGCCGCGCGGCGATGGGATCGCTGATCGATTCACTCGAAAACCGCGGATGGGTCGAGCGCCACCCCAAGGCGAACGATCGCCGTGTCTGGTTGATCGCCATCACGCCCTCTGGCGACCAGGCCGCGAGCCAGATCACCAAGATCGATGAACGGCTGCGCGAAGAACTCCGCAAAGGAATCTCGCGCAAGGAGCGCCGCGAACTGAACCGACTCTTGAACCGCTTGCGCGAGAACGTCGAGCGCGTGATCTCAGCCGAAAGCGAATAGACACTCAGAGTGGGCCTCGCCCACTCTCTCAACTCATTCTGTTAAGGAGAACGACGATGGATGTTTCGAACGCCTCGGCAATCATCACGGGTGGTGGTTCCGGACTTGGCGAGGCCTGCGCCCGCCGACTCGCCGCTGCGGGTTCACGATGTGTGATCCTCGACATGAACGAGGAAACGGGCAAGAAGGTGGCCAGCGAACTCGACGGAGAGTTCGTCAAGGCAGACGTCTCGAATGCAGAACAGGTCGCAGTCGCCATCGAAACCGCAGTGGGCCTCGCGCCTCTGCGTGTGCTCGTCAACGGCGCGGGGATCGGCGCCGCCGGTCGCACGGTCGATCGAAAGGGCGAACCCTTCAAGCTCGAGAACTTCGAATTCGTCTTGAAGGTCAATCTGATCGGCACCTTCAACTGCCTGCGCCTCGCCGCCGCCATGATGAGCAAGATGGAACCCGTCGACGATCAGGGCCAGCGCGGTGCGATCGTCAACATGGCCTCCGTCGCGGCCTTCGATGGCCAGATCGGTCAGTGCGCCTACTCCGCCTCGAAGGGCGGCGTCGTCGGCATGACGCTTCCGATCGCACGCGATCTCGCGGCCGTGGGCATTCGCGTCAACACCATCGCCCCGGGTCTCTTCGACACGCCCATCTACGGAACGGGCGAAGCCAGTGATGCATTCAAGGCGAAGCTTGGCGAGAGCGTGCTCTTCCCCAAGCGACTCGGCGATGCGGACGAACTCGCCTCGATGGTGATGGAGCTCTTGACCAATGACTATATGAACGGCGAAGTCGTGCGCGCGGATGGTGGCGTGCGTCTTCCTCCGAAATGATGCGAGGAGCAGAACATGGCCGATGAAGTACTCACCGAACGACGCGCGCGAGTCCTGCTGATTACGCTCAATCGCCCCAAAGCGAAGAACTCCGTCAACTCGGCGCTCGCGCTGGCGTTGACGGCGGCGATCGAAGAACTCAATACGGACGATGGCCTGACCGCGGGCGTTTTGACCGGTGCCGACGGCGGCTTCTCCGCCGGGATGGATCTGAAGGCCTTCGCTACCGAGGGCCCGCCCAAGGGCTTCAATGAATTCCTTCGGGATGGTGCCGAGAAGCCGCTGATCGCAGCGATCGAAGGCTTCGCCCTCGCGGGCGGTCTGGAAATCGCCTTGACCTGCGACCTTCTCGTCGCCGCCAAGGGTGTTCGACTGGGCATTCCCGAAGTCGGTGTTGGACTCTTCGCCGCGGGCGGTGCGATGATGCGCTTGCCACGCCTCGTACCCTACGGCGTGGCCATGGAGATGGCGCTCACGGGCGATCCGATCAGCGCCGAAAAGGCCGCCGAATACGGAATGGTCGCGCGCATCGCAGAACCCGGAAAAGCCGTCGACGAAGCGATCGCCCTCGCCACACGAATCGCGAAGAACGCGCCGCTCAGCGTCGCGGCTTCGAAGCGGATGATTGCGGATTCCTTCGGTCGCACGGAGGAGGAATTCTGGAAACATCAGGGACCGCTAATTCGCGACATCTTTGCCAGCGACGATGCGAAGGAAGGCCCGCGCGCCTTCGCAGAAAAACGCGCACCGCAATGGTCCGGAAGCTGAACTCTTGACCGAAACCCCTTCAAGGCAATCTGCCTACAGATGACACCATGAAAGGAATTTGAGATGAATTTTGATTTCTCCGAGGAGCAGAAGCTGCTCCAAAGCACCGCGAGGGATTTCCTCACGAAACAATCCTCATTGGCCCACGTCCGCGAAGTCTTCGAAGCCAACGCTGGCTATAGCGAAAGCCTGTGGAAGGGTGTCGCCGAACTCGGCTGGCTCGGTGTCGCGATTCCCGAAGAATATGGAGGCGCCGGCTACGGCTATCTCGAACTCGCCATGATCGCGGGCGAGATCGGCCAGGCGCTCGCCCCGATCCCCTTCGGCTCGACCGTCTATCTCGCCGCCGAAGCGATCACCCAAGAAGGCAGCGCCGAGCAGAAGAAGCAATACCTGACGGGCATCGCGAGTGGCGACCTGATCGGCACGCTCGCAACGAATGAGAAGGCGGGCACGTTGACCGAAGATTCCGTGACCGCCACGTTTGCCGACGGCAAGCTCTCGGGAACGAAGCTACCGGTCGCAGACGGCGATCTCGCAAACTTCGCAATCGTTCTGGCCAAGGAAGGCAGCGGGCTCTCCCTGGTCATCGCCGATCTGGCCGCCGAGGGAGTCACGAGAACTCGCCTCGACTCGCTCGACCCGACCCGCTCGCAGGCCAAGCTCGAGTTCGCAGACGTTCCTGCGGCTCGTCTCGGCGCCGAAGGCAACGGCTGGGCGATCGTTCAGGACGTCCTCAACCGAGCCGCCGTCCTGATGGCGTTCGAACAACTGGGCAGCGCAGATCGCGCCTTCCAGATCACTTTCGACTTCGTCATGAATCGCTACGCCTTCGGACGACCGATCGGATCCTTCCAGACGCTGAAACATCGCATGGCGGATCTCTATGCGGATCGCGAAGTCGCCCGCTCGAACTGTTATTGGGCCGCCTGGGCACTCGAGAACGATGACGACGAGCTTCCGGTCGCCGCCGCCAGCGCGAAGATCAGCGCCAGCGACGCACTCGACCACATGGTCGTCGACATGATCCAGATGCATGGCGGGGTCGGTTATACGTGGGAATACGATTGCCACTTCTTCTATCGGCGCGGCAAGGTTCTCGGCCACACGCTCGGCACCACCGACGAATGGCGCGAGAAACTCATCAATCTTTTGATCGAAGAGGCGGCCTGATCGCACACGCTGGTCGTGCACACCGCCTAACTCATCCGATGGAACGCCGTCAATCGGCTACAGGAGAACACCATGGACTTCAATGACTCACCCGAGGAAGCCACCTATCGCGCCAAGGTCCGCAGCTGGCTCGATGCCAACGCGACACTCCGTGACCCCGACGCCTCCAAGGCCAATGCACTCCACGAGGCCGAAGGCGACGTGATCGCGCAGGCCAAGACCTGGCAGGCGAAAAAGACCGACGCAGGATGGGCCTGTCTTCGCTGGCCCAAGGAATATGGCGGCCAGGATGCCACGCCGATTGAATCCGTCATCTTCGGTCAAGAGGAGGGCCGCTATGACCTCCCGCCATCGATCTACGGCATCGGTCACGGAATGCTCGGGCCCACGATCATGGCCCACGGCACGGACGAACAGAAGGAACGCTTCCTGCCCAACATGGTGAAGGGCGAGGAGGTCTGGTGTCAGCTCTTCTCCGAGCCGGATGCGGGATCGGATCTCGCGGGTCTCAAGACCAGCGCGGTTCGCGACGGCGATGACTGGATCATCAACGGTCAGAAGATCTGGACGACGGGCGCTCAATACTGCAAATGGGGCATGCTGGTCGCGCGCTCGGATACGAACGCCGCCAAACACGCGGGCCTCACCTATTTCATCGTCGACATGGAAGATCCGGGAATCGAGATTCGCCCGATCAAGCAGATGAATGGTCAGAGCGGCTTCAATGAAGTCTTCTTCAGCGATGTCCGGATTCCCGACAGCAATCGGCTCGGTGCCGAAGGGGACGGATGGCGTGTGGCCATCACGACCCTCATGAACGAACGATCCTCGATCGGCGGCAGCATGGGTGGCGGCGGCGGAATCAAGGATCTGATCAAGCAGGCAGAGAGTGTCGAGATCAATGGCCGGCCCGCGATCGAAGATGGCGGCGTTCGGCGAAAGATCGCGGACTTCGCGGTTCGCCGAAGCGGTCTCAAGTACACGGGCCAGCGCGGCCTCTCTGCCCTGTCGCAGGGACAAACCCCGGGTCCCGAGGCCTCGATCGGCAAATTGGTCGCCGCGGTCATGGGACAGGAGATGGGCGCCTTCGGAATGGAGCTGCAGGGCGCGGCGGGCATTCTCTCGGGCGATGACAATCCCGGTGACGTCACGTTCCAGAATACCTACATGGCGATGCCCGGGCTTCGACTGGCCGGCGGAACGGACGAAATCCTTCGCAACATCATCTCCGAGCGCGTACTCGGAATGCCCGGTGAGCCGCGCATCGACAAGGGAAAGCCCTTCAAGGACATTCCCACAGGCACGAACCGCTAGAATCGAACACGGGCGCCTATCGGCGCCAACACCCCAAGAGACCGCAGGACCAGAACCCCGGACCTTCTCCACAATCGTCGGAGAGGTTTCGGGGTTCTTCGTATCTGGTCTCGAATGAAGGGTTTAGGCATCGAATCTGGCCTGGATGGGCCCTTTTTATTATTTCACTTGATCGTTAACTATTAACGTGATAGACAATTACTTGAGACCACCCCACTACACCGGATGAACACCGGATGAACACCGATTGGAGGGCCCCATGTCCGAGACTCCCACCCAACGCTTCGTGCCGATGCTCGTCTACAAGGATGCGCCCAGGGCCATCGAGTTTCTCTGCGACGCCTTCGGATTCAAAGAGAATTCTCGGCTGGACATGCCGGAGGCACGCGTCGGTCATGCCGAACTGGAATACATGGGGCATACGGTCACGCTCTCTTCCGAGTACGAGGAGATGGGACTCGTCAGCCCGCAATCGCTGTCGGCCATGCACTGTCAGATTCAGTGTCGGGTCGACGATGTGAATGCCCATTTCGAGGTGGCCAAAGCCAAGGGCGCGACGACCGTCGAGGGGCTGACCGACCAGTTCCATGGCGACCGCAACTATCGGACCGTCGACTCCGAGGGGTTTCGCTGGATCTTTTCGCAGCGGATGCGAGAAGTGTCCCAGGAAGAGCTCGAAGCCGCTGTCGCGGAAATGGAATGACCCAACTCGATCGCACACTCACCGCGCTCGCCGACCCGACGCGGCGCAAGGTCGTGGACCTTCTGCGCGACCGACCGCTGCGCGCCGGAGAACTCGCGAATCGGATGCGCGTGAGCCCACCGGCCCTGAGCAGGCATCTGCGCGTGTTGCGCCGCGGTGGGTTGATCGAGGAAGAAAGAGTCGAAGAGGATGCGCGCGTGCGAATCTATCGATTGCGTAAGAAGCCGTTCAAGGATCTCAAGACCTGGCTCTCGGAAGTCGAAGCGACCTGGACCCAGCAACTGAGCGCGCTCAAGGCACACGCTGAAAAGCCGCGCCCGCCAGCGACCCCGGCTGGGAAACGAGCGAATCGATGAAGAAGAACGATTCGGTTCAGGTCACCACGATCATTCACGTCGAGCCGCAGGTGGCATTCGAGATCTTCACCCAGGAAACCGATCTCTGGTGGGGCAAGGGGCCGCGCTTCCGACCGCTCTCCCATCCCCAGGGCCACATGGTTTTCGAAGGCAAGGTCGGCGCGGGCGTCTGCTCGAAGTCGTCGAGGACGACGTCGAGCCGCCCTTCGTGCTCGGACGGGTCGAAGTCTGGGATCCGCCCTCTCGTCTGGTCTTCTCGATGGGCGGTCGGGACTTCGGCGAGGCGGATTGGCCGATCGTCGAGATCTTCTTCGAAGCGATCGCCGAGGGGACTCGGATAAGCCTCGAGCATCGTGGCTTCGCCGCGTTGGCGGCGGCCCATCCCGTGCGCCACGGCCTCAAGGAAGAAGCGTTCCTCGACATGATGGGCGTGTTCTGGGCCGATCTGCTCGGTCGCGCACAACGATTCGCACGTTCAACCACCGCAGACAGGGAGTAGCCCATCGCCATGAATTCCAAGAGAGCCATGCTCTTCATCCTGATCACCGTGCTCATCGACACGATCGGCTTTGGCATCGTCGCGCCCGTCACACCCGAACTGATCATGGAACTGACAGGTCAACCCATTTCGGAGGCCGCGCTCTACGGCGGCTGGTTGATGTTTCTCTACGCGCTCACCCAATTCTTCGCCGCACCGATTCTCGGTAACCTGAGCGACCGCTTCGGTCGGCGTCCCGTGCTGATCGCCTCGTTGTTCACACTCGGACTCGACTATCTATTGATGGCGCTTGCACCGACACTCGAATGGCTCTTCGTCGGACGAGCGATAGCTGGCATCGCCGGCGCGACCTTCGCGACCGCCAACGCCTATATCGCCGACGTCAGCGATCCCGAAATGCGCGCTCAGAATTTCGGTCTGCTCGGTTCCGCCTGGGGCCTCGGCTTCATCCTCGGACCCGTGATCGGCGGCCTGCTAGGCGAGTACGGCCCCCGGGTGCCCTTCTTCGCCGCCGCCGCTCTGGCCGGCGCGAACGTCCTGTACGGATTCTTCGTGCTTCCCGAGAGCCTTCCGACCGAGGCTCGTCGACCCTTCTCATTCAAACGTGCAAACCCGATCGGAGCGCTCGCACAGATGCGAAAATATCCGGGCGTGCTCATGTTATTCGGTGCGCTGGTGCTCTATCAGCTTGCACACGACGCCAATCCGAGTACCTGGACCTACTACACCATGTTGAAATTCGGCTGGTCCGAGCGAGATGTCGGACTCTCGATGGGTGTACTCGGGATCTCAATGGTCGTCGTCCAGGGATTGCTCATCCGCATCGTAATTCCCAAACTCGGCGACCGCAGAACGGTTCTACTGGGACTCGCCGTCATGGCCACCGGTTACCTGGGATTCTCACTCGCCGGCGAAGGCTGGGTCATGCTCGTCTTCATCGTCCCGTTCGCGCTGGGCAGTCTCGCCATGCCCGCGCTGCGAAGCATCTTGTCGCATCGCGTCGGCCCGGACGCGCAAGGAGAACTTCAAGGCGCGATGTCGAGCTTGATGAGCTTGACCGCAATCGTCGCGCCCGTGTTCTTGACACAACTCTTCGGCTATTTCACTTCGGCGAGTGCGCCGGTCTACTTTCCGGGCGCGCCGTTCATGACGGCGGCGGTGCTCACGATGGGGAGTGCGGTGGTCGTGGCCGGAGTACTCTTTTCGAGGCGCGAGCCGGTATTAGGCTGACGCGCCCCGCCCGGCCGCCCCGTCGATCTCGATCCGACTCACACTCCGCGCCTTTTCCCAATCACTGCTGAGATTGCGCTGGAAGTACGGCGGTCGATCCTCGAGCGCATCCGTCGCCAACCACAATCGCTTGAGGTGTCGGATCAATCCGGCTTCCCGATCATCCTCATAGGCCGCGCGCGCGTGCAGCACGTGATAGTTGTTGATGAATTGCATGTCGCCGGGTTCTAGATCCATGAAGACGTTGTAGTTTGGATCCTGGGTCATGGCGTCGACGCGCTGCATGGCGAGTTCGGCGCGCTCTGTGATTCGCGGGGCGTCTTCCAGTTTCTGGGAGGCGACGATATAGGGGCGGATGTAACGAACGAAGAGTCTCCCGCCCCAATTCGTGAAGACGGGCATTTCGTACCAGGCCCGAGCGCCCTTGGGTCCGGCGCCACGAAAGTGGTAGGGCTGCGGCCGGTAGAGTTCGGCAGCGAGTTCTGGACTCTCGCGAACGAGATCGTTGTGAATCGCGAGCGCGTTGGCAACGGTTGATGCGCCGCCCGACTTCGGACTCTGCAGGCACATCAGCCCGACGAGATCCGATCCGTCCGAGTGATAGGGAAAAGCGATGCCGCCGATCTCGTTTCCTCGGGAGGTGGGCGAGGCCGGATCGACGCCTTGATCGGTGACGTCGCCCAGCACATGGCCGTATTGGTTCTGGGGCCAGGGCGCGCCGAGCTGCATGCCGATTCCCCAATAGATCATCTCCATCTCTTCGCGGCTGTAGCGATCGCGTTCGATCCCGCGCAGACGAACGAAGCCACGCCCATTGATCAGCTCGCCTTCGATGCTCTTCAGTCTCGACTTCACCGCGCGCAGGGGGAAGTCCTGCTTCGAAATGTTCATGACGTCGTGACTCTTGGCGAGCGCACTCCGCAGCGCTGAATCGATCTCCTCGAGTTCGGCGCCCGAGAGCGTCTCCGTCCAGAGCGACTCGTCCGCGACATCCGCGGCGTACCATTCGCCAGCGCGTTCGAGGATTTCCGGATTCTTCATGGCGACGTCCTTGCGCTTGGGAGGGCGATCACGCCGTTCCCGTGAGATAGGGAGAGTAAAGCAGTTGATTCAACCCCGCGACGCTCTGTAATCTTCCAGCATCGCCGGCAAAGGGGAAGCAACATGCTCGATCTCATCATTCGGGGCGGAACGATCATCGACGGAACGGGGGCCCCGCGCTTCGAGGCCGACGTCTCGATTCGCGACGGCGTCATCGTGGCCATTGGCGAGACGAACGAATCGGCAAGACGAGAAGTCGACGCTCGCGGGCTACTCGTCACGCCCGGTTGGGTCGACGTCCATACGCATTACGACGGACAGGTGACCTGGGATCCCTTCCTCACACCTTCGATCTGGCATGGTGTAACGACCGTCGTGATGGGAAATTGTGGCGTCGGTTTCGCACCGGCCGCCCCCGACCAACACGAATGGCTGATCAGCCTGATGGAGGGCGTCGAAGACATTCCGGGAAGCGCGCTCGCCGAAGGCATTCAATGGGAATGGGAAAGCTTCCCGCAGTACATGGATTCAATCGAAGACAAACCGACTTCGATCAACGTCGTCGCTCAGGTTCCCCATGGCGCGCTGCGCGTCTTCGTCATGGGCAAGCGAGGCGCCGACCATACGGCCAAGCCGACTCCGGAAGAGATCGAGACCATGGGCCGTCTGGCTCGCGAGGCCATCGCGGCGGGCGCCGTCGGTTTCACGAGTTCACGAACCCGAAACCATCGGACCAAAGACGGGGAGTTCACGCCGAGCCTGACAGCCGGACCGGATGAGATGCTGGGCATCGCAAAGGCCATCGGCGAAGGCGGGCGCGGCGTCTTCGAAATGGTCGCCGACTTCTCTCATCTAGAGGAAGAGTTCGACCTCTTGCGAAAAATGGTCGAGGTCTCGGGCCGACCGATGTCGATCTCGGTAGCCCAGAACGACTACCGACCGGACCAATGGCGTCAACTACTGGATCTGATCGGCCAGGCCGTCGACGATGGCTTGCCCATGGCCGCCCAGGTGCCACCCCGCGCGATCGGACTCCTCTTGGGACTCCAGGCGACCTTCCATCCCTTCATCTCGAGCTCCCACTACAAAGACATCGAGTCGTTGCCCCTCGAAGAGCGAGTCGAGCGCATGCGCGATCCCGAATTGAAGGCCAAGATTCTCGCCGACGGTTGTTCCCCGGGACTCGCAGAGGTCACGTCGCGATTCGAGAGGATTTTCGAATTGGGTGATCCGCCGAATTACGAGCCCGCGCGCGAAGACAGCATCGCGGCACGCGCAGAAGCGCTGGGCATCACAGCGGGCGAACTCGCCTACGACCTCCTTCTGAAAGAGGACGGGCGTGCCCTGCTCTACCGGACCTTCCTGAACTACACGGATTTCAATCTCGACGTCAGCCGCGACATGCTCCTCGATCCGAATACCGTTCCCGGCCTGGGCGACGCCGGCGCGCATTGCGGATTGATCTGCGATGGCAGCTTTCCGTCGTTCTTGATGGTTCACTACGGACGCGACCGAACGCGCGGGAATCGCCTCGAACTCGAGTGGCTCGTCAAACGACAGACCTCCGATACCGCACGCCTGATCGGCCTCGAGGATCGCGGTGTGATCCAGGTCGGCAAGCGCGCCGATCTCAACTTGATCGATTGGGAAGCCATGCAGCTGAGGCCGCCCGAAATGCTCTTCGATCTTCCGGCGGGCGGAAAACGATTGGTCCAGCGGGTCGACGGCTACCGGATGACGCTCGTGGCGGGCCAGAGCATCTGTGAGGACGGTGAACCGACGGGCGTCTTCCCCGGAGAACTGGTGCGCCATGCCGGCGCGAACTGAACGCTGCCTGCCGAGGCTCGCGGCCCGAACGCGTGGGGCTAGAGCCAGCGCCTAACGGAGTTCTTGTATTCCAGGTAGACTGTCCCGAATTTCGTTTCGAGATAGGCCTCTTCGTGACGAATGGCGATCCGATAGATCGTCCATCACGTCGCGGAGACCAACAGCACGGCCACGTCTTGGCCGAAACCGAGGCGCTGGAAGGCGCGAACCGCCTCGCCATCGAGTCCCACGGCCCGTGGAAGCACGACGGGCTCGCGGGAACGTTCGAGGATCGCCACGCGCAGGTCTGCGTCGGCCAACTCGAGGGCCATGAGCGCACCGACCGGGCCATAGCCGATGATCACGACATCGAAATTCTCTGGACTCACAAACGCTCCCCATTCACGTGAAGAACTCGATGCACGGACGGGCGCTGGTGTCGAGTTGTTCCTCTCCCTAGACGTTCATCGACGAGGACCTAAGGCGTGTAGTTCACGACGGCCGTTTCGAAGGCGGGTCGTTCGATCACGCGCAGTCCCCAATCCGCGAATCGCGGCCAGGGCGAGAAATCGACCTGAGCCTGATTGAGCCGGTGGTAATTCACGACCCAGGAGATGTCGGCCAGACCGTAGTCATCCCCGGTGAGCCAATCGGTCTCGCCGAGCGCTTTCTCGAGTGCCCGGATTCCCGATTCGAGACCCTCACGCGCGACGCGAACCCGCGACTCCCAAGCCGGGCCGTCTTCGGCGTAGTCTCGCAGCCATTCAACCAAGCTTGGATCGTTGTGTTGCTTTTCGTAGAGTGCGATCTCCTCGTCGCCGACCTGACGAAAGCCGCGAAAGAGCAGTTCGTGGGAGAGCACTTTGATGACGGACTGGAAGCCGGACGAAGCGGCAATACTCGCCTCCATCCGCATGCGCGCCTTGGCTTCCGCGGGTCGCAGCGGTGGATCCGGAAAATGTTCATCGAGATAGACGAGAATGTCATTCGATTCGAGAACGACCTGCCCACATCATGGACCAGCGTCGGTACCACGCCTTTGGGATTGATCCGCTGGTAATCAGCACTGACGTGCTCATTCGCGAGCAGATCGACGGAGTGGCTGGTCCACGGGAGCCTCTTCTCTTCCAGCCCGAGTCGCACGCGTTGCGAGCAATTGGACATTCCGAAATGAAAGAGGTGTAGCCCCGACATTCCGGGTACATCCGGGTGATCGCTCTTGTAGAGACCCATCCGTCCCTCCTTATTTGGCTTCGAAACTACCCCAGAGCGTACCGAGCGCGGTACCCGGATCGTGACTTGTCTTTTCCGCTTTAGCATCCAGCAAATCGCCGTCCGTGAAATGTTCGAGGACGTGTCCCCACGGATCGCGCCAGTAGTCGAAGATCTGACTTCCGAGAATGTGGCGGCCGATTCCCGCGTGGTGGTCATAGCCGGCACTGACCATTTGATCATGCCCCGCCATGAGCGCATCGACATCCTCGACCTCGAACGCGGCATGGTCAAAGCCGGGCTCGCCGATGCCCACGCACAGAAGAGTATGATGATCGGAATATTCTTCACCTCGGTCACAGCGCATGAATGCCGTGATGACGTTGTCGGGATCTCCCAGATAGACCTCGTCCGACGTAAGAAAGCCGAAGCGTGACTGGTACCAATCTTGACTTCGCTTGAAATCCGCCACTCGGATCACGGCATGACCCAGACGCTTGACCGATGAGGGTCCCGTCGGAGGTCGATGAACACGACCCAGGCGCTGGCGCTGGCTGCCACGATTCACGCCTTGAGAAGTCGGTACATCGAGAACCGGAAGTTCCTCGCGGCCGTACACGACTTCGATGGCGTATCCATCCGGATCGGTAAAGCGAACTCGCTGTCCGCCACCCGGAGCCTCGAGCTTCTCGACTTCGCCCGAAGTCCCCGTCGAGCAATCCGGCCTGAACGAAGACCGGCATGCCCGGGACGGCGAGCGGAAGCGGCGATCCACATTGCGCACAGAAGGATCGAGAAATCGACGCGGAACTCTGGTACGAGATTCGCGCGCCCTGGGCGTCCCATTCGAGGTTCTTCTCTTCGACCCCGATCAGGGTCGCATAGGCAGAGCCTTGGGATTTTCGACAATAGCCACAGTGGCAGTGATGCATGAAGACGAGATCGCCGCCGATTCGAAAGCGATGGTCTCCGCACAGGCACCGCCCATCGGTCATCGAAGCCGCCTTCCAGTGGTCACGGGCCCTACTCAGTCTGCTAGTTGACCACGCTCGGAAGTCCTGCGCCGACGAGCCTTCCCTGACAGCCCGGACGGGCTTTCGAGGGAGTCGCCGTAGCGCTTCGAACCGCCGTTGCTATATCGACCTCGTCGATCATGCGCTCAAAGCTCGCAGCAATCTGGTCGGCGCGATTCATCCCACCGGCCTCACGCTCGATTCGCTTGGGAACCGTCATCCGCAGCAGCGACTCCCCGCTCAGTGAATCCTGGTATTCGACAACCAGGATCATTTCGCCGAGAATTTTCGCCGACGCTGATCGCGCGAGATCGACATTGAAGAAGCCGATGCCGATCTTGATCACACATGGGCCCGTCTCGTACTCGATCGGTGCCCCGATCGAATTGGCTTCATCGATCAAGGCCTGTTCGAGCATCACCAAGTAAAGCTCTTCGTCATCAGGATCGAGTCGTGCGGACGATCGTCGATAGTTTACGAATGCCGGTGCCACGACGATGGCGTCATAGCCACCAATTCCATGGTCCGGTCGCAGAAACAGATCACCCGGCGCATCGCTGTCGATTCTCACCAATCCATCACGAGTCACATCCGGGGACGCGCTCGCGGCCGCCGAAGAATCCGCGGCCTTCGGCGGCGCACTACAACCCAGAACGACGAGCAGAATCGCCGTCAACATCCCCACCGATACCACCAATGTCTTTTGAATATACCCTGCACGTCGCATAGCCCGGACCTCCAGATGGCGAACTCTCGAGAGTCCGCAGCTACGAACGCCTGTCGGAGGCCTAACCCGGACCGGGTGTCGACGAGTCGATCATCGCAGGGCTTCTCTACCCTCTCGTCGTCACTCGTCGTCACGCCACGGAGCGATTGGAATCGACCGGCGGCGGCGTTCCTCGTACCGAATATATTACACAGCGTCAGATGTCCGTCGAGCCCGAAATACCGTCCACCTTCGTGAGGGTGGCGTCCGACGAGGAGCAGGGGCCGGCAACGACACCGAAAAAGTGCCAGGCCCCGCACGCGGTTGGACCGATTGGTTGCTTAGACGCCAATCACGAACGAAACGCTCGTCGTTCCCGAGCCACCGATATTCAGCGTCTGGAATGTCTTTGCGCCTTCGACCTGGTAGGCGCCAGCCTGATTCGTCACCTGAAGGTACGAATCCAGGACCTGTCGGCAGCCGGTCGCCCCAACGGGATGACCCGCGCCAATCAGCCCACCGCTCGGGTTGATCGGGTACTTGCCGTCGATTTCGAGCCAGCCCTCTTCGACGGCCTTCCAGGACTCTCCGGGAGCCGTGATCCCGAAGTGATCGATCGCCATGTACTCCGAGGTCGTGAAGCAGTCGTGGGTTTCGATTCCATCGATCCCGTCGACGCCATCGATCCCGGCGCGCTTCATCGCGCTCGCAATCGTGCTTCGCACGTGCGGAAGGACATATTGATCGTTTGCGCTCTCCGCAACCTTGTCCGCGAACTTGAGGCGGGCCGTGTTGTGTCCCCAACCCTTGATGCGCGGGATTTCCGACAGCTTCTTTCCAACGCCCTTGGCCCATTTCTCGGCATATTCACGGGAAGCCAGAAAGAGCGTGACGGCTCCGTCCGTCACCTGCGAACAATCGGCGATCCGAATACGACCGCCAATTGCCGGGTTGTCGTCGGTCTGACAAAGAGCATGCTCCTTGTTCATGTACCAGGTGCGCGTCTGCGCATTCGGATTCAACTTCGCATTGCTGTAGTTTATCTTTGAAATCTCGGCGAGGTGTTCGTCTTTCAGGCCGTAGCGCTTGTCGTACTCGTCGCCGAGCTTGCCGAAGAGCTTTGGAAAGGGCGCCGAGATGCCTTCGGCCTCGTGCTCGTACCAGGCAGCGGTTCCGAGATAGGAACCACCGACATCAGAACTCACCGTCTTCATCTGCTCGATCCCCACGACGGCTTGAAGGTCGTAGCGACCGGCTTCGATCTCGGCGGCCGCCACGAGCAAAGCGATCGAGCCCGAAGCACAAGCCGCTTCATGGCGACTGGTTGGAAGTCCGCTGAAGGCCGGGTCGGCCTCCGTGAAGAAGGCCCCGAGATGACCCTGCATGCAGTAGAGCTCCGCGGCGAAGTTCCCGACGTGCGCGCTCTCGATTTCTTCGGGAGCGATCTCGCAGACTTCGAGGGCACCGCGCACACTCTCGCGCATCAGTGCAGAGAAATGCTTGTTTTCCTTCGTCCAGTTGCGAGCAAAGTCTGTCTGGTATCCACCCAACACATAGACTTCAGATCCAGCAGCCATCTTCTCTTCCTCCAGCAGCGCTCCGTGCGGAGCAAACTCATTGATCGATCGACTCAACCCGCGACGAAGAACCGCCCGATATTGATTCTACGATGGGTAAAGAAACGCTCGGGCTTCCCGGTCTTTGCCGCCTCGGCCAAAGCCGAAGGGATTGCGAGACCCGCTTCGCCGATCATATCGACGACACCCTGCGCACCGAAGGCGTCGACCAGAACCGAGGGCGGCGCCGCATTGAATCCGAGTCCCATGATCCGATCGATGCCATCGATCGTCTCCGCCACTTCGCCCACCCGCTCGAAGGCGTAGGCGATATATCCAGCGATGACGCCCCGCGCGATCTTGGCGTACTCCCCTTCGGCATTCAGGAAAGCCTGCATCCCGTCCTGGTAGCGACCATCGCGATGGAACGCCGAAACTTCGTCGATATAGCCGAGATCCGGAAGCTTGATCTCCTCTTCCGGCGTGTAGTCACCGGTCGCTGGATCGAGCACGAGCCTCGACTTGTCCTCGCCCCGCTTGAAGAAGCCCGCTCCGGTCTTGTTGCCGAGCACGCCCTTGTCCATCAGCTTCGCCATATAGTCGGGAAGCTTGTTCGTTTCCCGCGCTTCGTCGTTCGTGTTCTCGTAGACATTGTCGACGATGGCGCGATGGATATCCCAACCCACCAGATCGACCGTGGCAAGCGGCGTCATCGCTCGGCCGGTATAGGGTCCGACCAGCTTATCGACCAGCAGTGGTCCGATTTCGCCAGCAAGCTGCGCACATTCATTCATCAGCTTGAAGCCAACGCGATTGCCAGCGAAGCCGGGCGTATCAAAGGTGCGAACCATCTCGCGACCGAGCCGAAGTTGGGAAAAAGCATCGATGAAGTCGACGATCGCCGGATCCGTATCGCTGCCGGCAATCAATTCCGTTCCCACGATCACGTTCGGCGGATTGAAAAAATGCAAGCCCAAGAAATTCTTGCGGAAGGAATCGCTCCGTCCCTCGCAGAGCGCATTGATCGAGAGTCCTGATGTCACAGTGGCAACGATTGAGTCGTCTCGGCGCGCGGCTTCGACCTTGTCGAAGATATCCTTCTTGATCGCCATGTCTTCGGTCAAGGCTTCGAAGATGAGATCTGCGCCGGCCACCGCGGATGCGAGGTCGTTTTCGTAATCGCCCGTCTTTGCACGGGAGGCAACGGTGGGCGAGCGCACCTGCTTGATCGCCGCAGCGAGTCCTTCTTCGGCTTTTTCTTTCGAGCGGGCCAGGAAGGTGACTTCGGGTACGGCCGTCGTGAACAGCGCGGCGCTCCCGAAGCCCATCGTGCCATTGGCTCCGAGTACGACGACACGTTCGATTTTTCGACTGGCAAGAATCTTCCGCATTTCGGCGGCGGTCATGGGGGTAGACATCGTTCGTTACTTTCTCACTCTGGGCTCAGACCAAGCGCTGCGGGAGCTCTGTTCCGGCCGGTATACGGACTGTTTTCGGCGGTCCGACGAACCGTTCGCCCGGTCCATCGCCTGGATCCGTTCCGAATTTCTGTCGGGACACGAGAAACGAGGCCTCGCCTTGCGATAGTCGATTTGAAGCCAACCACAGCCGGGGCGTCCGAGACAATTTCTCGAGGTCCACTATAGAATGTGCCCCAATCGAGCAGAAACGGCTCGTTTTCGGGGCGGAATTGCAGCGGAATTATCAATTCTCTCGGCACCCCAGCACGGAAGCTGCCGATGACGCGAGAAACCGGGCTCTCCGCCTCCTCATGAGTCTCGAAACCGTCGAAGCGTCCGCGTTCTTCAAAGGCTGACGGACTTTCTGAAGTCGGCCAACAACTCCGCCTCCTTTTCCATCGCTGCCTCCAGCGCCGAATCTTTGACGGTATCGAAGCCGCGAACTTGCTCTGGAATCTCCGCCAACCCGACGGCGAGATCGAGATTTCCTAGCGATAGCCCGCGCAGGATCTCCTCGACCAGCTTCTCGTAGTCCTCGACGCGCGCCCATTCCCGACGTCGATGGGCTGTCCGATTGAAGAAATCAAAGGGGGAGTGTCGAAGGAATTTGAAATGGCGGAGAAGCGCCAACAACGCCATCACACGATGGTCGAGCGTGAGTTTCCTTGCGCGGCCGGTATCCGGATCGCGCGGGAAGAACATCTGCGGAGCCAAATGGTATTGGATCTTGTAGTCGCCCTCGAACTCGCTCTCCAATTGTTCCCGGAATCGGCCATCCGCCCACAGGCGCATGACTTCGTACTCGTCCTTCACGGCGAGCACCTTGAAATAATATCGGGCGACCGCGATCGCCAGTGGATTCCCGTCGGGCGAGATCGCCTGCTCGGCTGAAGCGACGCGGTCGACGAGCTCCACATACCGGTTGGCGTATTTCTCGTCCTGGTAGTCCTTCAAGAACTGAACGCGTCTGGCAACGATTTCCTCGAGCGTCTCGGCGGTGCGGGGACCCGCGGATGCGGGGCGGAGGGATTTCGACCGAGCCTCGACTCGAGCCCGATCATGGGCGGCCAACCGACCCCAGGCAAGAGCGCGTTTATTCATGTCGATCGAGCGCCCATTCAATTCGATCGCGCGTTCGAGCGATGCCAACCCAACTGGAATCAAGCCCTTTTGAAGTGCGAAGCCGACCAGGAACAGATTCGCACCAATCGAGTCGCCGAGGAGCGCCGTCGCGAGTCCGGTCGCATCCATGAAATCGATCGAATCGGTACCGACCGCGGCCTCGAGTGCGGACTCCATTTCGGTTGAAGAGAAATCGAGATCCGGGCTCAACGCGAAGTCCGCGATCGGGGCGACATGAGTGTTGACGATGGCGTGCGTCCTCGATGCGGAGAGCTTTTGCATCCCGTCGTGTCCGGTCGAGACGACGATGTCGCAACCCAGGACGAGATCCGCACTCCCGGGCGAGATTCGCGTCGAATGAAGCGCGCGGGGATCGCCGGCAACACGGATATGACTCGCGACGGCACCGTTTTTCTGGGCCAGGCCGGTCACATCGAGAAGCGTCACGCCCTTGCCCTCTAGATGGGCTGCCATCCCGATCAGCGCACCGATCGTGATCACACCCGTCCCGCCGATTCCGGCCACGAAGATGTTGAAGGGTTGGTCGAGTGATGCCACTGGCGCATCGGGCAAGTCAGCAAAAAGCGAACCGTCCTCACCCGCGTCGCCCGGGCCACGTAGCGACGACGCGGACTCTTTGAGCTTGCCGCCGATGATGGTCGCGAAGCTTGGGCAATAGCCTTCCAGGCAAGAGAAATCCTTGTTGCAACTCGATTGATTGATGGTCCGCTTGCGTCCGAATTCGGTTTCGACCGGTTCGATCGAAATGCAATTGGATTGCACCGAGCAATCGCCGCAGCCTTCGCAAACCAGTTCATTGATCACGACACGGCGATCGGGATCCGGGAATTCGCCGCGCTTTCGCAGCCGACGCGCTTCGGCTGCGCAGGTCTGGTCATAGAGAAGGGCCGTCACCCCACCGATGCCGCGAAGCTCCTTCTGCACGCGATCGATCTCGTTTCGATGATGAATCGTCACGCCCGCTGGAAAGGAGTTCGCGGTGTATTTTTCGATGTCATCGGACAGCACCGCGATTCGCGCAATCCCCTCCCCCGCCAGCTGCCGCGCGATTTCCGGCGTCGTGATCTCGCCCGCCATGTCCTCGCCTTCGATGGGCTGTCCACCGGTCATGGCGACGGAGCCGTTGACCAGAATCTTGTACGTAATATTGACCTTGGAAGCGATCGCGGCGCGAATGGCCAGCAGGCCCGAGTGGAAATAGGTTCCGTCGCCCATGTTCTGGAAGATGTGATCCACTCCCGTGAACGGCGACTGGCCGATCCAGTTCGCGCCCTCGCCACCCATCTGGGTAACCGCCAGCGTCGGCCGATCGGGAAGCCAGACCGCCATGCCATGGCAGCCGATTCCCCCGAGAGCCACGCTACCTTCCGGTACAACCGTCGACCTGTTATGCGGGCATCCCGAGCAGAAGGACGGAAGCCTCATCAGCCCGCCGACCAAACCCACGGGCGCCGCAGACTCGGGTTCCGGTCGCAAGAGACTCTGCAACCGCGAGGCATCGGGAGTGTCCGCACAGCAATCGGCGATCCAACTGCGAAGGACGCCGACGACGACGGACGGTGTCAGCTCTCCGACCTGCGGGACCAGGGGGCGACCCGCGAGATCCTCTTTTCCGAAGAGTCTCGGCCGGTCCGTCAGATTGAAGAGCAGACTTGCGATTTGCTCCTCCATGATGGGTCGCTTCTCTTCGAGAATCAGGAGATTGTCCTGGCCCGCCGCAAATCGACGCAAGCCTTCCGGCTCGAGCGGCCAAGTCAACCCGACCTTGTAGATCGAGATCCCCAGATCTCTCGCCTTCGCATCATCGAGCCCGAGTTCCTCGAGCGCCTGACGCAAGTCGCCATAAGCCTTTCCCGTGGTCACGATGCCCATGCGACGACGCGTCCCTTCGAGTTCGACGCGGTCGATGTCATTGGCGCGAACGAAGGCTCGAACCGCGACCAGGCGTTCTTCGTAGAGCCGCGCTTCGACTTGAAGCGGCAAATTTTCCCAGGCGATGTGGAGACCGCCGGGCGGCATTTCATAATCGGTCGGCGAAACGATCTGAATACGATCGGGCGACACCGAAAACGATCCGGAACTCTCGATCGTGTCCGTCAGACATTTGAATCCAACCCAGGCGCCCGAATAGCGGGAGAGCGCCCATCCGTACAGTCCGAAATCGAGATAGTCCTGCACGCTCGACGGATTCAAGATGGGAATCCCGCAATGAATCATCGCGGTCTCGCTCTGATGGGCGATCGACGAGGACTTGGCCCCCGGATCATCTCCCATCAACGCGAGAACACCGCCATGTGGCGCGGTTCCCGCGTAGTTCGCATGCTTCAGCGCATCGCAGGCGCGATCGACGCCCGGCCCCTTGCCGTACCACATGCCGAAAACACCATCGTGCTTCGGATCGGCAAGGAGCCCCGACTGCTGCGAACCCCAAACCGCGGTCGCGGCGAGGTCTTCGTTCAGTCCGGACTCGAAGTGAATGTCGTGTGCCTCGAGCAGGGTCTTCGCCTGCCAGAGATTCATGTCGAAAATGCCCAACGGCGAGCCGCGATAGCCTGAAATGAAGCCAGCGGTATTGAGCCCGGCGGCCCGATCCCGACGCCGCTGCATGAGTGGGAGTCGGACCAACGCCTGGTTGCCGGTCAGGAAGACCCGACCCGCTTCCGTCTGGTAGCGATCTTCGAGTGCATAACTCGCATCGAATTCGGGTGACGTTGACAAACCCGGGGGCTCCTAGGGACTTCGACGAACGCGAAGAGCAACACGCCGCCTTCTCGATCGGTAGCTCGTGGCTACCACCCTAGCGTAAGCGTGTCCACGTCGATGGCAAGCCGTGGATTCGACGAAGCCGCGGCGAGGATCTATAAGTCCCTCGCATGAATATCGGAGTGACCATCCACGCGACCGACCAGGCGATGAACCCCGTCGAACTTGCCCGCGAGGCGGAGTCGCGCGGCTTCTATTCGCTCTACTTTCCGGAACACACCCATATTCCCACCAGTCGACGGACTCCCCCGCCGACCGGAAGCGCCGCCCTCGATGAGCCGTACCTGCGTAGCCCCGATCCCTATATCGCCCTCGCCGCCGCGTCCACGGCGACCGATTCGATCCTGCTGGGAACCGGCATCGGCCTGCCGGCCCAACACGACCCGATCACCTTCGCCAAGCAGCTGGCGACTCTCGATTGGCTCTCGGGCGGACGACTGGTCTTTGGCATCGGATATGGCTGGAACCACGAGGAAATGGAGAATCACGGCATCGACGTGTCGCGTCGACGCGAACTCGTCCGGGAAACGATGCTGGCGATGCAGGCTCTCTGGGCACACGATATCGCTTCCTTCGAAGGCGAGTTCGTCCGATTCGAACCCTCCTGGCAATGGC
>CAWLAJ010000023.1:0-26266 GCA_963854795.1 Deltaproteobacteria bacterium UBA4427
ATCATCCTCGAACAGCTGGGTCGAGGTCTGGTTCCCGAGCCCTTCATCGCCTCGGTTGTTCTCGCCGCTGGGATTCTCTCCGACGAGGGGGATGACGGACAGCGCGAGGTCTTTCTCACGCCGATGATCGAAGGTCAGACTTCCCTGGCTTTTGCCTACGCGGAAAAACAAAGCCGCTACAACCTTTCGGATTGTCTCACGACGGCGGAGAAGTCGGGCGACGGATGGAAGCTGTCGGGCGAGAAGGTCTGGGTCTTGAATGGCCATGCCGCCGACCAGATCATCGTCGCGGCGCGCACCGGCGGGAGCCAGCTCGACGAATCGGGTCTCTCGCTCTTCGTTGTGGACGGTGATGCGGCTGGGCTCGAGCGGATTCGGGTTCCCGGAATGGATGGACAGATGACCGCGGTCCTTCGCTTCGATGGCGTCGCCGTCGGGGCCGATCGGCTCCTGGGTCGTGAAGGCGACGCGCTCGGGGTGATCGAGAAGGCCGTCGACCGCGGCGCGGCAGCGGCCTGCGCCGAGGGACTCGGTCAAATCCGGGAGCTCTTCGAACGCACCGTCGCGTACCTGAAGGAGCGACAACAATTCGGTGTCCCGATTGGATCGTTTCAGGTCCTTCAACATGTAGCCAGTGATATGTACGCCGAGATGGAACTCTGCTATTCGGCATCGATCCTGGCATCGATCCAGGTCGATCACTCTGATGTCGAGACGCGTAAAGCCGACGTTTCGGCGGCCAAGCTTCAGCTCGCGGATGGCGGTTGGTTCATCCAGGAGAATGCGATTCAGCTCTTCGGTGGAATCGGTGTGACGGACGAACAGGACGAGGGGCTCTTCTTCAAACGTCTACGCGTATTGAATGCCATCTTCGGCGATGCCGACTGGCACGTATCGCGCTTCCAGAGCTTGAAGAGATTCGAAGCGCTCAACTGATCCGAAGCGACGTCTGTCGAGTGCGCGGCGATCGAGCGCGCGCGTCTCTACTTCCGAAACTGTTTGAAGTCGGGTTTGCGCTTCTCGATGAACGAGGTGATGGCTTCCTTGTTTTCGGGGCCTCCGAAAAGTTTCGCCATCGCATCGTTTTCGAGCGAGCGTGCCTTCGCGATCGATTCCGTATGAAAGGACTTCACCAGGCGTTTCATCTCGACGAGCGATGACACCGGCCATTGTGCGATCTGTCGCGCTTTCGCGATCGCTTCGGTGAGGACGTCCTCATCCGAATAGATCCGAGTTGCGATTCCGTATTCCAGGGCACGTTCCGCATCGACCCAGTCGGCGGTATAGAGAAGTTCTGCGGCCTGCTTCGGCCCGATCACCAGAGGCGCCAGGTAAGAGGCGGCCGCTTCGGTGACCAGGCCCAAATTCGCAAACGGCATGCGCAATCGAACGCCCTTTGCGACGTAGACGATGTCGCAGTGGAAGAGGACGGTCATTCCGAAACCGATTCCGCAGCCGCGGACCGCCGCGATGAGCGGTTTCTCGAGCGCGCAAATCGAATCCATCAGGAGTTCGAAGGGCTGCGGGCCGCCGGAGCTGTCGATCGGAGCGGTCAGGTCGAGTCCGGAGCTGAAATCCTCGCCGGCGCCCGTGAGCAGGACCGCGGCGACCGCGGGATTCGAATTGGCTTCGGCGAAGGCCTCGCCCGTCGCGCGAAAGGCTTCCGAGTTCATGGCGTTACGCCGCTCGGGGCGATTCATCGTGATCGTAAAGACGCCCTCGTCATCGAGATGGGTGAGGACGACGGGAGAAGACTCGGAAGCGCTCATGAGCTGGGCCTTTCAGATTCGCGCCGAGTTGTTTCGACATCGACACGCGATACTAACGCCCCCAGCTCTCCGGCACCAAAGCGATTTCGGCCGCCACCGTTCCCGATGAGCAGGGCTAGTGTTCTGTCTCTGCCCGCCGACCGACAGGAGCCAAGCCATGCCGATCAGTCCCATGGACGAATATCTCGCTCATCAAACGCCCGAAACCTTCGACTACGTGAACACGAGCGATCGAAATTTCTACGATCGCTACTACTTCAACGTACACGACTCGACTGGCGACTTCTTCATGGTCATGGGCATGGGTCAGTATCCGAATCTCGGAGTCATCGATGCCTTCGCGGCGATCTCTCACGGGACGAATCAATACGTGGTGCGCGCTTCTCGGGCGTTGGGCAATGATCGCCTGAATACGCAGGTCGGTCCGTTCAAGATCGAGGTGATCGAAGGCCTGAAGTCGCTGCGAATCCAATGCGAGAAAAACGAATGGGGTCTCGACTTCGATCTCCGCTTCGACGGCAGTGTACGGGCACTCGAGGAGCCACGGACATTCACGCGAAACGGCTCCCGGGTTCGCATGGACGTCTCACGCTATGCCCAGGTCGGATGTTATTCGGGCCGACTCGAGGTCGCGGGTGAGCGCTATGAGGTCGATCCCGCGTCCTGGAAGGGCGCCCGCGATCGTTCATGGGGTATTCGACCGGTCGGAGAGCGTGAGCCAGCGGGAATCGGGATCGAGGACATCGTGGCGGGGAAGCATGGCTTCTATCACCATTGGATCCCGCTGCAACTCGATCGTGGGATGATCAAGGTGATGTACGACGCGGACTACGAAGGAAAGGTCACGGTCGAAGAGGCCACCTTCGTTCCTGGCTTTTCCCAATCCGGTGAGACCCTGAAATACGGAACTCCGCAATTCGAGGTCGACTATATCTCCGGGACACGGGAGATTGCCGGGGTGCAGACCACGCTCCCGAATCCAAACGGCAAGGACCTGCTGATCAAGAGTATTCCGCAGAGAACCGTCTACCTCGCCGCCGGTTCAGGCTACCTCCCGACCGAAGATTGGGGCCACGGGTACTACAAGGGACCTCTCGTCGTCGAGGGCCTGACCTTCGACATGAGCACCCAGGAAAAGCGATCTCAATACGCGATCCTGAATGAAACGCTCTGCCGATTCGAACTCAATACGGGCGAAGTCTCCTACGGGATGCACGAAAATATGTGCATTGGCGTGTACCGGCCGAATGGCTTCGACGAAGCGGGGACGATGGCTCCCTGAACGTCGCCGTTTTACGGGTTTTCAGGCGATTCTGAATCCGTCGCGCCCGGTGCGACGTGGGGGGTGAGCGGCGTGACGGGAATGACCCAACCCTGTTTGGTGCCGATGTCGGGACAATCGCTCGCCGGCCAAGAGCCAGCGAATTGGCATTTCAGGTCCCCATTCCCGGGCTAGACTTCTCCGCCTAATCTGGAGGCGCATCTTACCCGGCCCTCGAGACCCGGACGGAGGTAGTTTGATGTTGCGCAAATTGTCATTGGCCCTGCTTGGCCTCGTCGTCTTGATGGTCATCATCGTCTACATGGCGGGCGTGGGCCTTTTCGCAAGACAGCAACACGCCGGGACACCCGAGGCGCGTGCGGTGAGCGCTGGCTTCGTTGCGGAAAAAGAAGAGGCCATGCGCGAAGCGGCACTCGACGTCGGCGTGGCTCGGCCGAAACAGATCCTCTTCGGCGACCTGCACGTCCATTCGACGTTCTCTTTCGACGCCTTCACATTGAGTCTTCCGATGTCGGGTGGTGACGGGGCCCACCCCGTTTCCGATGCATGTGACTTCGCGCGCCATTGTTCATCGCTCGATTTCTGGTCGATCAACGATCACGCGATCACGCTGACACCTCGCCGCTGGACTGAAACAATCGACGCGATTCGCCAATGCAACGAGAATGCGGGATCGGAAACGAATCCGGACCTCGTAACCTATCTCGGTTGGGAGTGGACCCAGGTGGGCGCGACGCCGGCGACCCACTGGGGACACAAGAACGTGATCATTCGGGGACTCGATGACGAGGAGATCCCGACGCGTCCGATCGCGGCGGGTGCGCCGCTGGGATTCGACGACGTGGGTGAGCTGCTGCCGTCGCCGCTGTTGATGGGGGCCTACGGTCTCTATGACTGGGCGCGCGGCGGTCTGGATTTCGCGACCTATCAAGCAGAGCTGGCGAGTCTCGACGCATGTTCGCTGGATGAGTCGGTTCGAGATCTTCCCGACGACTGTCGCGAATCCGCGGTGACTCCGGAAGATCTCTTCGCGAAGCTCGACGATTGGGGTTTCGATTCACTCGTGATTCCGCACGGCACGACCTGGGGATTCTATACGCCGCTCGGTTCGTCCTGGGACAAGCAGCTGACTCTGGGCAATCACGACCCCGAGCGGCAGAAGCTCGTCGAAGTCTTTTCCGGCCACGGGAACTCTGAAGAATATCGTCCGTTTCGAGAAGTCGTGTTCGCCGCCGATGGTGCGCCGAGTTGTCCTCCACCCGCGAACGGATTCCTTCCCAGTTGCTGGCGGGCCGGAGAGATCATCGAAGAGCGATGTCTCGCGGAGGAAAATTCCGCTAGCGAATGCAGTAGTCGCGCGGCACTCGCGAGACAGCTCTATGTCGAAGCGCCGAATAATGGGGGCGCCAATGTCGTGACCGAGACCGAAGTCGTCGACTGGCAGGATTCGGGCCAATGTCGCGATTGTTTTCAGCCCTCCTTCAACTATCGCCCGAAAAGCTCGGTGCAATACATGATGGCTCTGGGTCGCGACGATGGGGAAGACGGCCCCTTTCGCTTCAACTTCGGTTTCATCGCGGCGAGCGACAACCATTCCGCACGTCCGGGCACCGGCTACAAGGAAGTCGCACGAACCGAATTTACGGAGCAGCGCTTCGGCGAGATGCGCGATACCCCGATCGGTTGGGAATTTGGTTCCACCGAGTATTCGTCGGAGCCCCAACCCTTCGAGTTCATTCCCGGAAGGACCGCGCCGCTCGGGGGATTCGAAGTCGAACGCGGTGCATCGTTCTTCTTGAACGGGGGGCTCGCGGCGGTTCACGCGGTAGGCCGCGACCGCGATGCCGTATGGGAAGCCATGGACCGAAAGGAAGTCTACGGAACGAGCGGCCCGCGCATTCTTCTCTGGTTTGATCTCCTGAACGGACCGGGGCGAGGTCCGACGCCGATGGGTAGCCAACTCGAGCTTGGCAAGAACCCGATCTTCCAGGTGAAGGCGGTCGGTTCGTTCGAACAGAGTCCAGGCTGCGGAAGCGATGCGATGTCTGCGCTCGAACCCGATCGTCTGGCCCGTCTGTGTCAGGGCGAATGCTATAACCCCTCGTCCGAACGCCGTCCGATCAGTCGAATCGAGATCATCCGGATTCGACCGCAGCGCGCACCCGACGAAGCCATCGTCGGACTCGTCGAAGATCCATGGAAGGTCATCGATTGCGCCGAGGACGCGGGAGGTTGTGTGGCGACGTTCGTCGACGACGACTACATGGTCGACGGTCGCGATACGCTCTATTACGCGAGAGCCATCGAGGCCCCGAGTCTGGCAGTCGCCGCCGATCCGCTCGGATGTCGGCGCGACGCCAGCGGTCGCTGCGTGCAGGTCGACCCCTGCTTCGGAAGGCCAGAAAGCGACGAGTGCCTCGCCGAGACGGAAGAGCGGGCGTGGTCCTCACCGATTTTCGTGAATCACCCAAGAAATTTCGCGGAGAACTAAACGGATCGATCCTCCCCGGCAACCAGTGAAAAACCAACCCCGAGGAGAAGAACATGAAGGCCGTCAAGAGAATCGCGATCGCACTGATCGTCTATGTAGGAATCGTGGCTGCCTTCGAATCTCTGATCGGATTCTTCCAGCCGGCGGACCAATCGACCCTCGTGATCACCACGCAGAACGACGACGGAGCGGCCCATGACCGCGTCCTCGCTCGGATCGACCACGATGGGCGTCTCTATGTTGCCGCGAATCATTGGCCCCGAGCCTGGTACAGACAGGCGCTGGCGAATCCAAACGTCCAGGTCACGCTTTCGGCCGACGCGGGAGCGGGTGCCTACGTGGCCGTCCCCGTCGATGACGACGAATATGGGCGCGTCGATGGAGAGAACGCTCTTCCGCTTCCATTCCGGATATTGACCGGCTTTCCACCGCGGTATTTTCTGCGACTCGATCCTCCGCCGATTCTCTGATTTACAATCCGGTCTTTCAGGGCCATTTGGAGAAGGTTTCTCGCCGTTCGGTCTATAACGGGTCGTGCTCGCAAAACGAATACTCCTGGCTCTCGTGTCGGCCTACGTCCTCTGGCTGGCCGTGGACTACGACTATCATTTCATCGACGGCGTGAATCTTCTCTTCCATGAGGCCGGCCATCTCTTCCTGAGTTTCATGGGGCCGACCGTCCATTTCCTTGGCGGCACCATCGGACAGCTCTTCTTCCCCGTCGCGTGCGCATTCCATTTCATGAAGGACGCAAAGTTTTTTGAAGCGTGGCTGATGGGCATCTGGTTCGCCGAGAGTCTGATGAACACGGCGCGCTATTTGGGTGATGCCATGGCACAACTGTTGCCGCTCGTCGGTGGTCATATCCATGATTGGAACTGGCTGCTCGGTCGATGGGGTGTTCTGTCGAAATGCGAATCGATCGCGACGGTGCTGCATTGGGTCGCGGTCGCGATCGCCGTTGGCTGCCTCGTCGCCGCTTGGCGTTCGGTGAACGAGTCCGAGGAAATGGCCGAGTTTTCGTCTAGCGGCTCATTCTGATTCGACTTTTGCGATCGGTCTGGGGCGGATTCGTCGATAGATCCAGAGTGCGGGCGTCAGGATGAGTCCAGAAGTCGCCAGGGCAGCGCGGATCGAGAACACATTTCCAATCAAACCGACGGCGGGCCCTCCGGCGATCTGGCCGAACGCATCCATCTGACTACTCATGGACAGCACGGTCGCGCGCGAACGGGAGTCCAGACTCTGGTTCAGCCAGGTTCTGTAGATCGGACCGGCCGCAGATCGAGCCATTCCCGCAAGCCAGATCCAGGCGATTGCCAAGATGAAATTTCCCGACAGCGCGAATCCAATCGTGCCGAGGATCTCGATCGCAGTGATCGTGATCAGTCCCGAGCGCGCCTCGCGGGCCTTGCTCGGGTCGACGAGTCGGCGGGCGACCCCTGTGCCGATGATCCCCAGGATCAGGGCGACCGCTCGGATCGATCCGAGCCAGACGATCGGAGGGAAGCCGCCGATCGACGGGAATTCGAAGTCCTGCAGAAAATGGGGTTCGGAGAGTCGGTCGACGCCTTCGCTGTACATGCCCATGACTGCGGCGACGGAGAAGAGACCGATCAAGATTGGCTTGGATCGAACTTGTCCAATCCCATGCATGAAAGTTGCGCGCATGGCATGCCATGAGTCTTGATCCTCGCGGCGTGTCGGATGGAATCCTGTTTCCGGCATGGTGAGTGCGAAGAAGAAGCACAGGACCAACATCGATGAGCCGGCCACCAGGATCGGAAGCGGTATCGAGATCGTTGCCAGACCCACGCCGACCGCGATGCCCACGAAAGCGCCGGCGTAGCCGAGTTGTGTGGCTCGGAAATAGGCGGGCCCCAGATTGTCGGTACCGATTTCATCCGCGAGCCAGGCGTCGATCGCGCCGCTGATGAAAGTAGCGGCGAATCCGAAGAGAAAAGCGCCAAGAGCGATCGTCTGGAAAGAGGGATAGGCACCAATCAAGAGGATCGCGCAGCCTGTGAGGAAGAGTCCGATCAGGACGGATGTCCGCCGGCCATAGAGGTCGGCGACGACCCCGGTCGGGATTTCGAAGAGAAAGGCAGCGGTCTCCATGGCAGTCCCGACGAGGATCAGTTCGAGCGGGTTCATGCCCACTACGTTGACGTAGTAGACACCGGCCACCGTAAACGTGACTGAATTCAGAAACGCCCAAAGGGTCGAAAAAAGAAACCAGTTGGTTCTCGCAGATAACTTTCGCATGTGCGGGCGATGGCTCCTGGTCGATCTTCGGACGAGGCAAGGCCGTCGTGCGAAGGGTCTCTAGAGGATCGCGACGTCACTTGTGCTTCTGACAACCGGCCAGTCATGGCCGGCGCGGGAGGGATTCCTGTCTTCAGTCAGGCCGCAGGGCAACGTCCGCGATTGCAGAACATCGATTCGATCGAAACGAGGCTGAGATTTTCATGGCGGACCTCCTTTGGACGTGTTCAGCGGTGATTCGCGCGCAACGCCCTCGATTCGCCTAACTGGATGGAGAGTGTTTCTTCAAGAGTTCGACAACCGTAATGCGTATGACGTCGACGGTTCGTCGCAAACCGAGACGCTGTTCCATGCGAAGACGGTTCCACGCTTCGAAGGACAGCATCAATTCGATTGCATCAGCGACATCGACGGGTGCGGATTCGATTTCTGGCAACCACCGGCGCAGGTCACGCCGAAACACTCTCGTCGTACGTTCGTGTTCTTCCTGAAGGAAATGCGAGCGCCAGCGCTGAAGGGTCGAGGAGCGAAAATAGGGCGCGAGCTTGCCGAAGATCGCGACGCGACGATCGATCAGCGCGTCCACCCGTTCCTCGAAGGGCCCTGTCTGGACGTCGTCGACGAAAAGAGAAGTCACCTCGGCCGTTATCTCTTCGTTCATGGTCGCGAAGAGCGTCTCCATGTCGGAGAAATGTCGGAATACGGTTCGGACCCCGACTTCGGCGCGTTCGGCGACTTGCTGAGCGGTGGGCGATAGAGAACCTTCGCCAATCAACTCGAGCATGGCTTGAACGATCGCCGTTCGGCTCCGTTCGGATCGCTGGACTCTTCCGTCGCTGGGCGATTCAGTGCTGGTAGCCATGGGAGAGATTATGGCATAATAGCTGCCACTAAATCAGGGGATATTCCGATATGCGCAAGGTTCTAGTCTTGATTTCGTTTCTCGTGCTGGGGGTCGCATTGATTGGCTGGGTTTTTCGCGGTCCGATTTCGCTGCGCGTGATGCGCGCGGCGCTCGAAGTGAACATGGTCGCGGATCGCATCGGAGAATTGCCCGATGGTCTTCATCTGACACTCTGTGGTGCCGGCGGGCCTTTGCCCGATTCTCTTCGATCCGGACCCTGCGTGGCGATTGTCGCGGGCGAATCGCTCTACCTGGTCGACGCGGGTTCGGGGGCGGCGCGAAATCTGACTGCGATTGGCTATCCACCTTTGCGCGTCGAGGGCGTCTTCCTGACACATTTTCATTCCGACCATATCGACGGACTCGGGGAACTCGGCCTCCTGCGTTGGACGACGGGGAGCCATCGCTTGCCGCTGCCGGTATATGGTGCCGAGGGCGTTCGCGAGATCACGCAGGGGCTGAATCAAGCCTATCGACTCGATGCGGTCTATCGGACCGCGCATCACGGACCGCAGACGGCGCCCCCGACTGGCTCTGGCTTTTCGGCACATGCGTTCCGGGAACCCGCGGCGGGAGAGATCACGGTCATTCTCGACCGGGACGGATTGCGCGTGACGATGTTCAAGGTCGATCACCCGCCCATCGTTCCGGCCGTCGGCTACCGATTCGAATATGGCGGCCGCTCGCTCGTCGTGAGCGGGGATACCAAGAAGAGCGCCAATCTCGAGCGAAACGCAAGCGGTGTCGATCTCCTGGTACACGAGGCTCTTTCGCCGGAACTGATGGGGGTCATCCAAAGGGCCGCAGAGGTTTCGGGAAATGCAGCCGTCGCGAAGATCGCCTCCGACGTGCTCGACTATCACGCGAGTCCCGTCGAGGTGGCGGAGATCGCGGCTTCGGCCCACGTCGGCCACCTACTCTATTATCATGTCGTTCCACCCATGCCGATCCCCGGATTGTCGACGATCTTCCTGAACGGCGTGCAGGACGTCTTCGACGGCCCGATCACGCTCGGTCGCGATGGAACATCGATCTCCCTTCCCTCCGGTAGTGACGAGATTCGTATACTGAACAAATAGGGAAGACCAGCTTGACCCTCTCAACCCTCTCAACCCAGTAGGACCCTCTGAGTGAACGCGACCGATAAGCCCGATCGCTTCCATGCCTTCGAAGCCTCCCTCTTTTCAGCGAAGGTCCGACCGGCGCTGCGCTACAAGCAGCTCTACTACGAGGAAGTCCGCGCCGATATCAGCGAAATCCTGAAGTTGACGGGGCTCGCCTTTATTCCGACCGTCTTGACACCGGAGGGCGACGGCTGGCCGGACACGAGCGAGATGGTCTCTCTCGACTGGAAGCGCGACACCCGGATCCACCTCTCTATCCGGAGACGCCGCTGCAGAGAATGGTGTGCGCACTGGTCGAAATCTATTCCGATGAATTCGCGGTCACGCCGGCCATGCATACCCGTTGGGGGACAGAAGACAGCGAGCGCCATACGCGTGCGCGCTTCGGCACCAAGATGGGCTCCGCAAAGGCAGGTCATCGAGCAGCGGATCAGATGGTCAAGGGACGTTATGCCGTGGGTGCGACGCCGGAAGCGGGTCCCGCGATCGAGGAGCACTCGACGGATCTCCTGGCCGCCTTGTCGACTCATTTCGATTCGCACGATTTTCTACTCGGTGAACGCATGTCGCTCGCGGACTGTGCGCTGATGGGCCCCGTCTTCGGACATTTCTTTACCGACTTCGCTTCGCGAACGATGTTGCACGAGACTGCCCTTCCGGTCATTCGTTGGATCGAGTACTGCAATGTGCCGACCACCGATTCGCAGGGTCAGTGGTTTCGCGCCGACGGCATGCCGGAGAGCCTCTTCGATGTCCTGAAAGTCATGGGACGCGATGCCGTCCCCGCAATCCTGTCTGCGATTCGCGCCGTCGAAGAGCATGCCGGCGAGCATGGAGGCGCCGGGGTCGTGCCACCGCGCCAGGTCGGTCCGGCCGTTTCCGATCTTCGCGGCACGAAACTCACGCGAATCGCCCAGACCTATTCGCTCTGGATGCTTCAGCGAGTGCACGATTGCTATGCGGCCCTTTCCGAGGGGGATCGCGGTCGTGTCGACGACGCGCTCGTGGGATCCGGCTGGGAACCGCTACTCGCTTATCGTCCTCGCCATCGCGTAGAGAAGAAGGATTTCGCGCTCGTCTTCGAGGGCGAGTCGAACCGATCCGATTGATCCGATTGACCCACTAGGAGTTCGAAATCACGATGAGCATTTTCCAAGGCATTCGCAATGACTTCGAGCTGATCCGTTCCATGCTGCCCATCCTGTTCGCGGCACGCAGCGCGGGCGCCGACAAATCCGTCGATTATTCGGATTTCCTCGAACCGCATATCAAGAGTCGAGCGGACCGTCCGGCCCTGATCGCCGATTCGTCGAGCATGACCTGGGGCGAACTCGATTCCTTCGCCAACCGAGTTGCGAATTGGGCGGTCTCGGAGGGGCTTACACGCGGTGATGTGGTGGCGCTCTCGATGGAGAATCGACCGGAGTTCATCGGCATCTGGTTGGGTCTCTCGCGTATCGGAGTGATTTCGGCGCTCTTGAATACAAACCTCACCGGCGAGCGCCTCGCGCATTGCATGCGGGAAGCGAACGCGCGGCATTGGATCGTAGGAACAGAGATGGCTGAGGCCGCCGCCTCCGCCTTGTCCGAACTCACAGACTTGCCGCAGATGCTGGTTGCGGGGGGAATGGGAGATCCAATCGAGAATGCGGCAGAAATTCCCGCGGTTCTTCTGGAGGCGGCCCCGGATTCCAAGGGCTTCGATCGTGTTTATACTGAACAGGCTTCTTCGCCGGTCGATCCGGGTCTTCGTGCCGCGCGACTCGGCGGCGACGGTCTATTCCTGATTTATACCAGCGGAACGACGGGTCTACCGAAGGCCGCGCGCATCAGCCATACGAAAGCGATCACGACGGGAATCGCATCGGCGAAGTCACTGGGCCTGGACGTGAACGATCGAAGCTATTGCTGTCTTCCTCTCTACCACAGCGCGGGAGGGATGATGTCGGCGGGTGGAGCGCTGCTCTCGGGTGGTGCGCTCGTGATCGCACGGCGCTTCTCGGCCAAGCGATTCTGGAGCGATTGCACTCAACATGAGGTCACCTCCTTTCAATATATTGGAGAACTCTGTCGCTACCTGCTGAATTCGCCGCCCCATCCCGACGAGACTCGCCATCAGATTCGCTGCGCCATCGGCAACGGCCTGCGTCCGGAGGTCTGGCAACCCTTTCAAGATCGCTTCCAGATTCCGCGCATCGTCGAGTTCTACGGTGCAACCGAAGGAAACCTGGCGCTGATCAACGTCAGTGGAAAGGTCGGCGCGGTCGGCCAATTTCCCGGATTCCTGCGCAAGCTGGTCGGCATCGAGCTGGTTCGCTTCGATGTCGAATCCGAAGAGATTCTGCGCGGACCCGATGGCTTCTGCCAGCGATGTGATTTCGAGGAGCCCGGCGAACTCCTGATCAAGATCAGCAAGACGGCCCGCTTCGAGGGCTACACCAACGAAAGCGCCACCGAAAAGAAAGTCCTGAGAAATGCATTCGAAGAAGGAGACGCCTATTTCCGAAGTGGCGATCTGCTTCGCCTCGACGAACAGGGCTTCTTCTATTTCGTCGACCGAATCGGCGATACCTTTCGCTGGAAGGGCGAGAACGTTGCGACGAGCGAGGTCGCCGAAGTGATCTCGGGTGTGGCCGGAATCGAAGAAGCGAATATCTATGGCGTCGAGATTCCGGGTGCGGACGGTCGGGCCGGCATGGCCGCAGTCGTGACCAACGAAGAGTTCAATCTCGAAGCGCTCGATCGCATCGTCGAAGAAGGACTCGCTTCCTACGCGCGTCCGATCTTCATTCGCATCCTTCCGCAGATGGAGATCACGGAGACCTTCAAGCATCGCAAGGTCGATCTGGTTCGTGATGGATTCGATCCGACGAAGCTCGAGGATCGGCTCTATTTTCGCGACCCTGAAAAGGGGCGCTACGTAGCCCTGGACGTCGGCGCGTTCGAGCGGATTCAAGCGGCACAAATCCGCCTCTGATTTGTTCGGATCGGGGACGCTCGCGAGTCATCCTGCAGCGCGCGGCGGCTATTGGCACGCCGACTGTCAATATGCGATCGTGACGACTCGCTCACACGCCCCCCGCAATGAGTCCTTCGAGCATGCTCCCCGCATGCGCAGTGGAGAATCAGTCGATGTCCGATCGCTATCGCATTTTTGGAATGGAGCTCTCGCCCTTTTCCGTCAAGATCCGTTCCTATTACCGGTACAAGCAGATTCCTCACGAGTGGATCGTGCGCAATGCAGACAGCATGTCCGACTACCAGAAGTACGCCAAGATTCCGATCGTTCCCCTGGTAGTGACGCCCGACGAGAAGGGGATTCAAGATTCGACGCCGATCATGGATGCGATGGAAGAACTCCACCCGCAGCCGTCGATTCATCCCGAGGATCCGATTTCGAGATTCGTATCGCTGCTGCTCGAAGAGTTCGGTGATGAGTGGGGCAACAAGTGGATGTTTCATCTTCGCTGGGCGCGCGAAGAAGATCAAATGTCCGCGGGCGGACGAATCGCGGTTGGGATGGCGCCGAAGGGGAATGAAGAAGCCCGGCTCGCGGTTCGCAAACAGATCATCGAGCGCATGACGGGACGCGTCTATTTCGTCGGTTCCAACGAAGTGACCGCGCCGCAGATCGAGCAATCCTTCCTCGACGCGATCGCACTGCTCGAATCGCATCTCGAAGGTCGCCCCTATCTATTCGGAGGCCGACCTTCCTACGGCGACTTCGGTCTCTGGGGACAGATCTACAATGCCTGGACCGATCCAACCGGCGCCGCCTGGATCGAAGCGGACTCGCCCAATCTTCTCGCGTGGATTCATCGGATGCTCTGGCCGAGCGACGAAGGGGAATTCGAAAGCTGGTCAACCCTCGAATCGACACTGGCTCCCTTCCTGAAGAGTCAGGTCGGCGATCTATTCTGTCCCTGGACGGTTGCGAACGCCGCGGCGATGGCCGCTGGCGACGAAGAGTTCAGCGTGGAGTTGGCGGGCAAGACGTTCACGCAGCGACCACAGAAATATCACGCCAAGAGTCTGGCCGTCCTTCGAAAGCGCTATGCCGAGGCGGCCTCGACCGAGGGCCTCGATGCGATACTCGAAAGCGCGGGCTGCCTCGACGCGATGAAGGGCTGAAGCCGATGATCGATCTCTACACCTCGCCGACTCCCAATGGGCACAAGGCCTCCGTGACTCTCGAGGAACTCGAGCTTCCCTATGAGTGTCATGCGATCGACCTTTCGGCGAACACGCAGAAGGAAGAGTGGTATCTGAAGCTCAACCCGAATGGGCGGATTCCCGTCATCGTCGATCGCGACGCAGAGGGCGGAGAGTCCTTCGCGATCTTCGAGACCGGCGCGATCATGATCTACCTCGCCGAGAAAACCGGACGGCTCATGCCGACCGACGTGAAGGGACGGTCGCGCACGATGCAATGGCTGATGTTTCAGATGGGGGGCATCGGCCCGATGATGGGTCAGGCGAACGTCTTCTATCGGTATTTCCCGGAGAAGATCCAGCCCGCCATCGATCGCTATCAGAACGAAAGCCGACGCCTGATTGAGGTTCTCGAACGCGGGCTCTCCGAGAGCGAGTGGCTCGTCGGAAACGAGTTTACGATCGCGGACATCGCGAATTGGTGTTGGGTTCGGACCTACAAATGGTCGGGCGTTTCGATCGATGGGCTGCCAAACGTCCGACGCTGGCTCGATGCGATGAAGGAACGGCCGCGATGTCGGGCCGGAATCGATGTTCCCTTCAAGGTCAAGAGTCTCATCAAGGACAAAGAGGCTGCAAAGAAATTTGCGGAGAACGCACAAAAAACCCTGCAGACATGACGACGCGAGCTTCGAGCCCGGTCGTCTGACGTTTTCGTTCATTCCACAGAGGAGTCCCCCCATGAAGCTCGCCATCGGTGCCATGTCATTTGGACCGCGTGTCCAACTCAATATCGATCTCATCAAGCATGCCGAGAGTCTCGGTTTCGATTCGGCCTGGACCGCCGAGGCCTACGGCAACGATGCCGTAACGACGGCGACCTGGGTGGCGGCCAAGACCGAGAAGATCAACGTCGGTACGGCGATCATGCAGATGCCGGCGCGCACGCCGGCGATGGCAGCGATGACGGCGACCTCGCTCGACCAACTCTCGGGTGGACGCTTCAGGCTCGGACTGGGTCCATCGGGACCGCAGGTCGTCGAGGGATTTCATGGCGTTCCCTATGGCAAGCCCCTCACGCGAACGCGCGAATACATCGAGATCATCCGTCAGATCTGGGCTCGTGAGAAGCCGCTCGAATTTTCGGGTACGCACTATCAAATTCCATGCACGGGAGAGGGGACGACGGGCCTTGGCAAACCTCTCAAGAGCATCCTGCATGGTGATCCGTCGATTCCCATCTATACGGCGTCGATCAGCCCGAACGGACTCGCTTGTTCGGCCGAAGTGGCGGACGGCGTGATCCCGATGATGTTCGATCCCGAGCGCTACGACGAAGTCCTGAAGCCCCATCTGGAGAAGGGTTTCGCGAAGTCCGCCGAGAAGAAGAGTCTCGAGAATTTCGATGTCATGACCTCTTGCACGGTCATCGTGAGCGATGACGTCGAAAAGGCGATGGCACCCGTGAAAGCGAACCTCGCGCTCTATATCGGCGGCATGGGTGCGCGCGGCAAGAATTTCTACAACGATTATGCCAAGCGCCTCGGCTTCGAAGAAGCGGCGGTCAAGATCCAGGATCTCTTCCTGGACGGCCAGAAGAAGGAGGCGATCGCGGCGGTTCCGAACGAGCTCGTCGAAGCGATCCATCTCGTCGGTCCCCGTGACAAGATTCGTGATCGTCTGCAGGCCTGGAAGGCAGCGGGCGAGCGCCGCGAGGTCGGAACGATGTTGATCGGCGCGATGCAGCCAGAGGCGCTCGAACTCGTCGCGGAGGAGCTTCTTTAGCCAGCCGCGGCGCTAACCCACCGCGGCATCAACCGGCCGCGGTGCCCGTGTTACGTCTTGTCGGAAGACTCCGCGCTGAAACGTTCGAACACGTTTGCGTGAATCAAGGCGTTCTTCTTTCGCGAGACCAGGGCGCTTAGATCTTCGAGCACGATATAGCTGCTTGGCACGAGGAAGAGCGAGATCGTCGAGCCGAAGATTACGCCGAAGGCGAGCGACGTCGCCATCGGAATCAAGAACTGCGCGGAGACGCTGGTTTCTCGAAGAATCGGAAGCAGCCCGACGAAGGTCGTAATCGAGGTCAAGACGATTGGGCGGAACCTCGCGACACCGGCCTCGCGGACCGCATCTTCGAGAGCGATTCCCTTGGACCGACGATCGTTGATGTAATGAACCAGGACCAGGCTCGAGTTCACGACGACTCCTGTGAGCGCGACGAATCCAAAGATCGACATCATCGAAAAGTTGAAACTCTGATCCGTGAAGATCTCTCGAATGAAGAACATGATCCAATGACCCACGATGGCCCCGACGAGTCCGAAGGGAATCACGGCCATGATGATCAGCGGTTGGAGATAGGAGCGCAGGGGAATGGCCAGCAGGGCGTAGATCACGAGCAGCGCGATCGTGTAGTTCCTGAAGAGTCCCATCACGCTCTCCGTTTGTTCCGCTTGTACGCCTTCGAGTGAATGGGTCAGACCCGGATAGTCGACCTTCAGCAGTGGAATGAAGGTCTCCTCGATCTCCGCGATGATGGTCCCGGCCGCATTTTGTTTAGCGTCTACGTCCGCGGTCACGTGGATGACTCGTTGCCGGTTGCTTCGCTTGATCGTCGCATAGCCGCGGCCATATTCCGCGCGGGCGACGGCATAGAAGGGAACTTCGCCGCCGTCGGGCGTTCGGATGCGGAGGTTTTCGAGATCCGCAAGCGAGCGACGTGCTTCTTTCGGGTAACGCACCATGACTCGGATATCGTCGCGACCGCGCTGGATGCGCTGGGCTTCTTCGCCGTAGAAGGCCTGGCGAACCTGCTTCGAAAGGTCGTCCAGCGTGAGGCCGAGAGATTCCGCTGCGGGCAGGATGTCGAGCTTGATCTCACGCTTGCCCTCTCGGAAGGAGTCGTTGATATCCGAGATCCCTGCGAAGCTGGTCAGCCGTTCCTTCAAGCGTGCGGCCGCTTCACGAAGATGTGCGATGTTATTCGAGCGAAGTTGGATGTCGATGGGATCGCCGGCGCTGAATAGAGCGGCTCTGAAAACGAGTTCGACGACACCGGGAATGGGAGGGGTGACGGCGCGCCACCGGCGTTTGATCTCGCCCGCGCTGATCGGACGTTCGTCACCCGATTGGATGGCGATGCTGACCTCTGCGACGTGGCTACCCGACGCGCCCGTGGAGTCTCCGGGTCCGCCGCCTCCGCTCATCGGTTGTTCGCCTAGCGACAAGAGGATGTGTTTGACGAGCGACGCCCCGTCGACTTCGAGTCCCTCCGCGTCCATTTGCGCCTGCATCTCTTTGGCTGAACCCAGGAGAATCCGAGCCGCGCGCTCCGTAGATTCAATCGTCGATCCCTGCGGCATGACGAGAGAGGCGGTCACGTAATCGCTTTCGATCGGCGGAAAGAACGAGAAGTTCATCTTGACCGATCCGAACCCGAAATAGGCGGTGGCCAGTGCGACGGTCAAGATTCCGATCCCGCCAGCAATCACGGAATATCTCGCGGCGATGGCGCGATCGAGAAGGGGCCGATAGCGATTTCGCGCGAAACGCGTGAGGCTCGTCGCCATACTCGTTTGCAGCGTCTGCCAGCGAGCACGAACCGATCCCTTTCGCTCGATTATCTCGGCGTCGCTCCACTTCATGTGTCCGAGGTGTGCGGGAAGAACCAGTTGCGATTCGATGACCGAAAAGATCAGACAGAGAATGGCTGATAGACCGATCACGCCAAAGATCTGGCCCATGATTCCAGGCGCGTAGATCATGGGCCCAAACGCGGCAATCGTCGTGAGAACACCGAAGATGACGGGAACCGAGACTTCGCGGGCGCCTGCGATCGAGGCTTCGAGCGGATCCTCCGCGTTCTCCTGATGGCGATGGACGTTTTCGCCGACGACGACCGCATCGTCGACCAACAAGCCGAGCACCATGATGAAGGCGAAGACCGAGATGGAGTTGATCGAGACGTCCGCGATCGGAAACACGAAGAGCGCCCCGAGAATCGACAGCGGAACGCCGAGGCTGACCCAGATCGCCAATCTCAGGCGGAGAAAGACCGCCAAGATGATGAATACGAGCACGAATCCGCCGACGCCATTCTTGACCAGGATATTGAGTCGATCTCGCAGCTGGTTCGCCGAGTTCATCCAGGTCGTAATCGACAGACCTTCGGGAAATTGCGTGCGCAGCGTTACGAGGCGACCCTTCACGGCGTCGACGAGATCGAGGACCTTCTGATCTCCGACCCGGAAGACGCGAATGCTGACGGAAGATTCGTCATCGAAATAAGCGGAAAGATCTTCGTCGTCGAAGCCGTCGACGACGTTTGCGACATCGGAGAGGAGAAGCCGCGTGCCATCCGTTTCCGTACGCAGGACGATCCGCTCGAATTCCGGTCGCGAATAGGCTTGTCCCTTGGTGCGGAGCAGGATTTCGCCCGCCGTCGTCTTGATCGAGCCGCCGGGGCGATCGAGGGAACCGCGGCGGACGGCGGCGACGACTTCGTCGAAGGTGAGCCCGAAGCGCTGAAGGGTCTCTTCGGAAACTTCGATCGAGATCTCGTAATCGCGTGCATTCTGGAGTTGGACCTGGGTGATATCCGTCATGCTCGCGAGTGAATCTCGAATACGCTCCCCGTAGACCTTCAGGGATTTCTCGGAAGCGTCGGCACTGATCGCGATCTGGATGACCGTTCGCCTGATCTCGGCGTGAGAGACGATCGGTTTTTCAGTTTCGACGGGAAAGGTCGTGATCGAGTCGACGGCGTTCTTGATTTCCGACAAGGCGCGATCGATCGGGTAGCCATCCATGAGCTCGGCACTGACGCCACAGGCGCCTTCGGCCGCCGAGGAAGTGATTTTCTCGATCCCATTGAGACCATTGATCTCTTCTTCAATACGGATGCAGACACCTTGCTCGACTTCTTCGGGCGCCGCTCCGAGATAGACGACGCCGATCGAGATGACGTTGATGTCGATATCGGGAAACGTCTTCTGTTGAATGTTCGGAAGGCTGAAGAGACCACCAAAGATCATCAGCGCCATCAGGAGATTGGCGGCAACGTGGTTCCTTGCGAACCAGGCGATGACCCGATTCATTGGACCGTTCCGGTCGGCCCGTCGGAGCGCTTCGCGAGACCGTGACCCACCTCGTTTTCATTGGCGCCCTTCGGTGTGAACACACGAACGCGCATGCCATTGATTGCGGCTTCGAGCGGCGTCGTGCAGATGCGCTCGCCGGATTTGAGGCCGGCACTCACAATGACGTTGTCGCGTTCGGTGCGCAGAACCTCGACATCGCGAAATTGGATCCGCTCTTCGCCGTCGACGACATAGACGCGATCGCCTTCCCGGAGTGCGTCGCGGGGAATCACGAAGGCGCTCTCGATCGTAAGCCCTTCGATCTCGGCTTCGACGAAGAGGCCGACGGCGAGGGGCGCTGTGCGCCCGCTGTCGAGACTCGCCGGGAGCCCCTCGACGAGATTCGCCGCTACGTTGGCCGGTCCGCTGGGCGAGCTTGCTGGACTCTGGGCAGCGAGAACCGATTCTTCGTCCCCCTCCTCGGAGTCATCCGGACCTTCGGAGGTTTGGGACGAGGGATCGCTCGGGATCCCGATGGCGATCGCGGTGTCTTCCGCCAGGCCATAGGGATCTGAAACGCGCGCGACGAGATGAACCATCCGCGTTCGCGGGTCGAGTTCGGCTTCCGTTCGAACGAGCGTGCCATTCCAATGATGGACACGCCCCGCAAACTCAGCCGTCAGTCTCACGTGCGAGCCGGCCGCGGGACGCGCTCCCGTCGAACTGCTCGCAGCGGCCTCGTCGTTCGCCCCGCCTAACATGCGCGGGATCAGCGGCACGTCGAGATAGGCGAGCTCCCGATCCGGAACCGGCAGTCGAATCTCCGCGAAATCGACGGCATAGAGAGTCGCAATCGTTTTGCCGCGCGTGACGAATTGGCCGACGTCGACCTGCTTGCTACGCACGCGCCCGCGATAGGGGGCCTTGATCTCGGTTCGCGCGAGGTCGCGCGTGGCTCGCTCGAGTCGTGCACGCGCTTCGCGCAAGCTTGCCTCGGCGACCCGAAAGCCATTTTCGGCATCGTCGATTCGCGACTCACTGGCTACCGAGCGATCCTTCAGACGCCGCTGTCGATCGCGTTCTTTCGCGGCCCGACCGAACTCGCTCTCCGCGCGGGCGACGATGGCGCGGGCGGTTTCGCGGTCGACGCGATAATCGGCCGCGTCGACGCGAGCGAGAATCGCGCCGCTCTCGAAGAAGCCACCTGCGGCGAGCGAGGGCGAGATCCAGAGCACCTCGCCGGTCACCTGGGGAATCAGGTCACTTTCGGTTCGCGGAGAGACGGATCCAAAGGCCTTTACGAAGAATTGGTGGGGCGTCGGCTTGGCGATGATGACGCGGACGAGGGGGGCCGCGCTCTGGCGCTCGAGTTCTTCCGGCGTCTGACTGAAGAGGGCCAGAATCGCGACAACGACGACGGCCGCGCCGAGCAGAGTAAAGGGAAGGATCTTCGAGCCGAGCATCAGGTCCTTTCCGCACTCAGCCGGCAGCCCGTTTCGACGAGAGCCGCCTCTGGGCAGGTTTTGGCGCAAGTTCGAGGAGCGGGGCGGGCCGGCGTTCTCTGTTCTCAAGCCGTTCAGGGCCTGTACGAATTAGGCGATTGACCAAGTCGTCCTGGGGGTGGGCTGAGCCTTAGGAGGGTAGATATCAGCTGACGCTGTGTCAATTCCCAGACAGCTGGCGTGCGCGGCTGCCGAGCGCTCAGATTCCACTAGAATGATTCAAAAGGAGTGACCGAAATGCCCCCCGAATCGATCCCAGGTGAAGAAACCCGAACCGCCTACCGGACTTGCAATCTCTGCGAGGCGGCCTGCGGGGTCACGCTCGAAATCTCGGGCGATCGCGTCGTGAGTGTCCGGGGCGACAAGGACGACCCCTTCAGTCGGGGATTCATCTGCCCCAAGGGGTCGACGCTTGGCGATCTCCACTGTGACCCGGACCGGCTGACGACTCCACTCGTTCGGCGCGACGGGAAGCTCGAGGAGGCGACCTGGGAGGAAGCCTTCGCGGAAGTCGAACGCGGGCTCGGCGCAGTCTTTGAAGAGCACGGACGATCCGCCCTGGCCGTACTGCTCGGCAATCCGATCGTTCATCATCTCTCGACCAGCCTCTATGTTCGTCCCCTGGTTCGCGCGGCGGGAACGACCCAACTCTATTCCGCCTCGACCGTCGACCAGATGCCCCAACACCTCGTTTCAGGCCTGCTCTGGGGCGATCCCAATGCTTTCCCCCTTCCCGATCTCGATCGCACGGATCATCTCCTGATGCTCGGCGCGAATCCGGTCGCCTCGAACGGAAGTCTCGTCACCGCCCCCGATTTTCCCGGCCGACTGAAGGCGATGCCCGCGCGGGGAGGGCGTCTCATCGTCGTCGATCCTCGAAAGGGCGAAACCGCGCAGCGCGCCGACGAACATCTTTTCATTCGCCCGGGTACGGATGCGCTCTGGTTGGCGGCGCTCGTTCATACGCTCTTCGAAGAAGATCGGGTCTCGATCGGCCGCCTCGAACCGTGGGTTGCCGGCGTCGATGAGGTTCGTGCGCTGGTGGCTCCCTTTACACCCGAACGCGTCGCCTCGATCTGTGGCATCGATGCCGACACGACGCGTCGGCAAGCCCGCGATCTCGCGGGAGCCGCCGCGGGAGCCGTCTATGGTCGAATGGGTGCGCATACCGTGGAGTTCGGGAGCGCGGCGGCGTGGATGATTGCGATCCTCAACCTACTGACCGGCAACTTCGATCGTCCCGGAGGTGTCATGACGTCTTCACCGGTCGCCTCGCGAATCGATGATCGCGAGCCGGGCGGGCGAGGGTATCGAACCGGGCGATGGAAGAGTCGCGTCAAGGGTCATCCCGAAGTCAACGGCGAATTTCCGGCAGCCGGTCTCGCCGAGGAGATGGAAACCGAGGGAGAGGGACAGATTCGCGCCGCGATTTCAATCGCCGCGAACCCGGTTCGCTCGTTTCCGAATAGCGACCGTCTCGATCGCGCGTTTGCGGATCTCGATTTCTATCTTGCGGTCGACATCTACGTGAATGAATCCACCCGACACGCGAACGTCATCCTGCCTCCGCCGTCCGCGCTTAGCGAGGAACAATACGAGCTGACCTTCATGGCCAACGCCGTGCGAAGCTTTGCGAAATACTCACCGCCCGTCTTTGACTACGATGGTTTGAGAGACGAGGACATCCTGGCAAAGGTGGCTCTCATCTTGCGAGGCGACGGGGCCGACGCCGATCCCGCCGTGCTCCACGATGAAATGCTCGCGGAATCCGTGGATCGACAGCTGAACGATTCCAAGAGCCCGATTGCGGGTCGAGACCGCGCAGAGATCATGTCCGAACTCGATCATCCCTCGCCGCTCATGAATCTGCTCGACATTCTGCTTCGAACGGGATGGCAGGGCGATCTCTTCGGGGCCAAGCCAGGTGGTATTTCGCTCTCCAAGCTCGCGAAACATCCGCACGGCGTCGATCTCGGTCCGATGGTCGAGCGATTCCCGGGTCGACTGAAGACCGAGTCGGGTCGTCTCGAACTCGCACCCCCGCAATTGGTCGAAGATTGGCAGCGCGTTTGCGCCCGCCTCGACAATCCGATTTCGGACGATCAATTTCTCCTGATCGGACGTCGGCATGTGCGCTCGAATAACAGTTGGATGCACAACATTTCGTCGCTCATGAAGGGACGCTCTCGCTGCACGCTTCTCATGAATCCAGAAGACGCTTCGAAACTCGGAATCGAGAATGGAAGCGACTGCGAGATCAGCTCACGCGTGGGCCGACTCGAGGTCGCGGTCGAGACGAGTGAATCGATGATGCCGGGCGTCGTCTCGTTGCCGCACGGTTGGGGTCATGACGCCGAGGGAATGCGAATGTCGGTTGCCCAGGCCCATGCGGGAGTTCCCAGCAATGTCCTGACCGACGACAGCATCATCGACCCCGCGAGCGGTAACGCGGTGTTGAACGCGATTCCCGTCGAGGTGCGTGCCGCTTCCTAGACTATTCCGCCTCGGCGATTCGCAGGAGTTGCTTTCCGAGGTTCTTGCCTTCGAAAAGTCGCAAGAAAGTCTTCGGCGTATTTTCGAATCCTTCCTGGATATCCTCTTCCACGACGAGTTCGCCAGAATCGCTCCACTGGCGAAGATCCTTGATCGCCTCCGCGAAGCCGGAAATGTGGTCGAAGAGGATGAACCCGCGAACCGACAGTCGATGAACCACGATCTGCATGATGTTACGCGGTCCCGCCGGTAGCTCCTTTTCGTTGTAGCCGGAGATCCCGCCGCAGAGCGTGATGCGTCCGTTGTCGGCCATGCGCGGGAGCGTGACATCGAGGATGTCGCCGCCGACATTGTCGAAAAAGAGATCGACGCCCTTCGGAAACTCTTCGCGAATCCGACGACCCACGCTTTCGTTCTTGTAGTCGATCGCGCCGTCGATCTTCGCTGTGTCGCAGAGCCACGCACATTTGTCGGAACCTCCCGCGATGCCAACGACCTTTCCGGCGCCGCGCAGGCGCGCAATCTGGCAGACCACCGAACCGGTCGCTCCCGCGGCTCCCGAGACGAGGACGTTGTCGCCTTCCTGAATCGGATGGATGGCGTGGATTCCGAAATACGCAGTCAGGCCGGTGCCCCCGAAGAGGCTGAGCATGCGATGGGGCGGGATTCCGTCGGGTACGGAAGAGAGTCCGGCAATCTTGCCCTCGCCTCCGCCTTCGATGAAATATTGCTGCCAGCCGAACATTCCGGAGACCAGCTTGCCTTTCGGGTAGTCGGCGTTCTTGGATTCGATGACCTGTGCGACCGTCGATGAACGCATGACTTCGCCGATGGCGACCGGCGGGATATAGCTGGGAACGTCGTTCAGCCAACCGCGCATCGCGGGTTCGAAGGCGAGATAGAGATTACGCACAAGGACTTCGCCGTCCGTGATCTCGCGAAGCTCTTCTTCTTTGTATTCGAAATTCGATTCCTGAACCATGCCTTCGGGTCGGCTGGCGAGTACCCATTGTCCGTTGGTGCGTGTCATTTTCGTTTCCTCTTTTCGAAGTGGATGAGACGTACGACCCTAACGCTCGATGCCGAGTTCTTTCAGGATCTCGTCCGTGTGTTGACCATGCGTGGGAGCAGGGCGCGCAAGCGTCGTCGGAGTTCGGTCGAATCGGGCCGCCGCGCGCGGCTGACGGATGCGGCCGACGACGGGGTGGTCGGATTCGACGATCAGATCGTTCTCTACGATCTGTGGATGAGTGATCACTTCTGACAGCGGCAGGATCGGGGCACACGGAACTTGTTCCGCATCGAGCCGCTCTAGCCATTGTTCGGTCGTGCGCGTCTTCAAGACATCGGCGGTCTGATCGAGACGTTCCTTCGCATAAGCGACCCGCCCGCCGGCGGTCTTGAAGCGATCGTCGTCGAGCCATTCCGGATGATCGAGGGCGTTCGCCAGACCCTGCCATTCCGAATCCGACACGGCGCCCGCCGTCATCCAACCGTCCGAAGTTTCGTAGACGAGGTCCTGGGCCAGGGCGTTTCGAGGCGTGTCCGTTTCTTCGCCAATGAAGGTGTGGCCCGCGAAGCCTTCGGGCCAGGAGAGCGCGATCATTGCGTCGATCATCGAGAGTCGGACATGCTGGCCCATTCCGGATCGTTCGCGCGCGAGCAACGCGGCCGTGATGGCTTGTGCGGCCGTGATCGCGGTGACCTTGTCGGGAATCACGAGTCGCATCATGCGAGGCCGACCCACGCCTCGATTGCCCTGGATGGTGGCCAGTCCCGAGAGTGCCTGGACGATCGGATCGTAGACACGCTTGCCCGCGTAGGGTCCCGTCTCACCGAAGCCCGAGATGGAAACGTAGATGAGGTCCGGCTTGATCTTGCGCAGATCGTCTTCGCCGATTCCCATGCGTTCGACGACGCCGGGGCGAAAATTCTGGACGACGACGTCGGCCGTTGCGATCAACTTGCGAAAGGCATCGAGGTCGGCAGGATCTTTCAAGTCGAGGACGATCGATCGTTTGTTTCGATTCGTTGTCGCAAAGGTCGCGGTAATGCCTTCGCGCGGGCGGCCGAGGAGTCGAACGAGATCGCCTATACCGGGCGCTTCGACCTTGATGACGTCCGCTCCCTGATCGCCGAGCAGGCCGGTCGCCATCGGGCCGGAGATCATGGTCGTGAGGTCGATGATGCGATAGCCGGAAAGGGGGCCGGGTTGGGAAGGCATGGATGGGGGGGCTCCAAGGTTCTCGGGGGTGTTGTCGCGAAGGACCTATTCGGGCGACCCCGAGAGGCTAGCAACGAAATCAAGGGTCTACGGGTGCTCGGCAATCGGGTATTCTCGAACCATGGATCCAGACACCCCCTCGTCCCAAGAGCCCGAAACCTCTCCGAGCGATCGACCGACTCTGCCCTCCGGTGTCGTCGCGTTCGTGAAGCGGGACTGCCCGACCTGCGAGTTGGTCATTCCTGTTCTGCAGACCATCGCGAAGAAGGTGCCGCTCACCGTCTATACCCAGGACGATCCCTCGTTCCCGTCCGACACTTCGGACATCGACGCGATCGACGACACCGATCTTTCCGTCTCGTGGCACAACGAGATCGAAGCCGTGCCAACACTACTGCGCGTCGAGGCGGGGCAGGAGGTCGAGCGCGCCATCGGTTGGCATCGCGGCGAGTGGGAAACGCTCACCGGCGTCGAAGACCTCGGGCCCGGTCTGCCGGAGCTTCGACCCGGCTGCGGCTCGCTCTCGGTCGACCCCGTTCGTGGTCCAGAACTCGCGATTCGCTTCGGAAAGTCGAAGCTGCGCGCCAGGCGGGTCGAGATCGCGGTACTCGAAGATGAGATGCAGGCTTGTTTCGATCGGGGCTGGAGCGACGGCTTGCCAATCGTTCCGCCGACCGAAGCGCGGGTGCTTGCGATGCTCGAGGGAACCAGTCGGACACCGGACGAATTGGTGGCCGTCGTGCCCCCGGACCTCGTGCCGTGCACGGTCGAGAAGGTGGCGATCAATGCCGTGATGGCGGGTTGTCGGCCCTCGTATCTTCCGGTCGTTCTCGCCGCGGTCGAGGCCGCGTGCACGGACAAATTCAATATGCATGGACTGCTCGCAACGACGATGTCTGCGGGTCCGGTCCTGATCGTGAATGGACCGATTCGCAAGAAGATCGGGATGAACTCGGGCAAGAACGTCCTGGGCCAGGGC
>CAWLAJ010000024.1:0-25596 GCA_963854795.1 Deltaproteobacteria bacterium UBA4427
TCTATCGATTGAGGGAGCGCGGATTCAAGGTACGGGTCTTCGAGGCGGGCGCGGACCTTGGCGGAATCTGGCATTGGAACTGCTATCCGGGAGCGCGCGTCGATTCACACGTGCCGAACTACGAGTTCTCGATCGAAGAGCTCTGGCGGGACTGGAACTGGACCGAGCGCTTTCCGGCCTGGGACGAGTTGCGACGCTACTTCCACTACGTCGATCAGAAACTCGACCTGTCTCGCGATATCCGCTTCAACGCTCGAGTGACGTCGGCCCGCTTCGACGACGAATCGGACCCGTGGCAGATCGAATGCGCGGATGGCCACCGCGTCCGAACCCAGTTCTTGATTGCCTGTACGGGTTTTGCGGCCAAGGCCTTTGTCCCCGACTTCCCCGGCGTGGACGACTTCGAAGGCCCATGCTTCCACACGGCCCTTTGGCCGCAGGATGGCCTGGACTTGAACGGCCAACGAGTCGGTGTGATCGGTACGGGCGCGAGCGGCGTTCAAGTCATCCAGGAGGCGGGCAGGATCGCCTCCCACCTCACCGTCTTTCAGCGCACGCCCAACCTTGCCCTCCCGATGAGGCAACAAGCGCTCGACGAGCCCATGCAGCTTGCAATGAAGGCCAGCTATCCGGAGGTGTTCCGTCAACGTGCCGAGTCCGCGGGCGGTTTACACGACATCAAGTCGGACGAGCGCTCGGCGGTCGACGTCTCTGCGAAGGAGCGTCTCGCACTTTTCGAAACGACCTGGCAAAAGGGCGGCTTCCATTTCTGGGGCAGCAGTTTCCACGACATTCTCCTCGACAAGGACTCCAATCAGTTCGCCTACGAGTTCTGGCGCGACAAGACCCGAGCACGGATCAAAGACCCGGCGATGGCCGAGAAACTCGCGCCGACCGAGGCGCCCCACCCCTTCGGCACGAAGCGGCCGTCGCTCGAACAGTGGTATTACGAGGTCTTCAATCAGGACAACGTGACGCTCGTCGACACCCGCGAAGAAACGATCGTCGAGATCACTCCGACAGGAGTGCGCACGTCGTCGCAGGAGTACGACCTGGACATGCTCGTGCTGGCGACCGGATTCGATTCGAGCACCGGCGGGCTGACCCAGTTCGAGATTCGCGGCCGATCGGGTCGCACGCTTTCCGAGACATGGAGCCGAGGCGTGCAGACCTTCCTGGGCATGGGCATCCCCGACTTTCCGAACCTGCTCATGCTCTACGGGCCGCAGAGCCCCACCGCATTCTGGAACGGACCGAGTTGCGCCGAAATGCAGGGAGATTGGATCATCGACTGTTTGACTTACTTGCGAGACAAAGGGATGACGCGAATCGAAGCGACCGTGGCCGCTGGCGCGTCGTGGACAGAGCACATGGAAGAGTTGGCCGAAGGCACGCTGCTTCCGCTCGCGGATTCCTGGTATATGGGCGCGAACATCCCGGGCAAACCCCGCCAGCTCTTGCACCATCTCGGCGTGCCAGACTACATGGAGCACTGCAGGGAGAGTGCTGCGAACGGCTATTCCGGTTTCGACCTGACTTGAACCGTCCAAGAGCCCTACAGAAAATTCAGGCAGCCTTGGACACTCAACTTTTTCGCCCTGGATGATCGTGATATCTTCCGTCTTCCATCGAAGGAGGGAATCCAATGATCAAGCTCGCAAGAATGGCGCTCGGCGCGTTGCTGCTGGTGTTTGCGGTCGGGACCGTCGGCGTTTCCTCGGCCGCCGCGGACGAGGACGTCAACCTGGTCTTCCAGGTCGAGGGAATGACCTGAGGTAGCTGTGAACAGGCGGTCCGTGAGTCCGTCCAAAAAGTGTCAGGCGTCACCGGTGTTCGCGTCGATAGGATCGAAAAGAAAGCTTGGGTGAGCTGCAACGCAGAGGTTTCCGGCGAACAGGTCGTCACCGCGATCGAGGCGAGCGGGCGGTATCAGGCCGAGCTGATCAAGTAGCGCCGTTGCTTTCGGCCGGCGGGCCCTGAACTCAGACGCGTCCGATTCACTCTCCGAGAATCAGCGACACCGCACCCCGAAAGACATCCATCAGCGTCTCGTTCGTGTAATCCCTGAATTCGCCAGCGTCCATGAATACACCGTGCTCACTACAGGTTTCGAGCTGAATGTGCCGTTGCTTCGGGTCAGCGACTTTTTCCATCTGCTTACCACAGCGGGGGCAGTTCACATCCCTGATCTTGTTGAACTCTTTGCCCGTTTCAGGATCGCCGCGGTCGATGAAATCCGGCCTCCATTGGTCCTTCAGCTTCTCCGCCTCTCCCGTGTCGAACCAGAAGCCCTTGCAGTTCGTGCACTGGTCTTAGGTCACGAGGCCTTGCAGCGTCCTCATTTCTCTTTCGTTCATGGGGATCTTGCATTTCGGACAGTCCATCTCGTTACCCTTTTTCGTTGACTTGCTGGTCAGTGGCTTCGGTGCGTGAGCCGAGGAGCGTATTTGAGTCTAACAGCCGGGCGAGCTGCGGCTGGATTCTTTTTGAGGGTTGTTTTCGAGCTCGACAGAGCGCGAGAAGTCAGTCGCGTGACGCCGTCGCAAGCAGCAACGCCCCTGCGATCGCAGCGCCAATGGCGGCGAGCCCGAAGGTCGCGGGGACACCGACCTGCGCCGTCGCGAAGCCGAATGCGCCGACCACGCCCGCAAGCGTGAGCCGCGCGGAGAGGTTCTGGAGCGAGAGCAGGGTCGCGCGCAGCTCGCTAGGCGCTTGCCGATTCAAGTAGATCTGGACCAGTGGCTGCCACAGACCATCGAACAAGCCGCGCGACAGCAGCAGCAGGGCTCCCCAGATAGAGCTGGTCCAGCTGAGCGCGCCCAGCCCGATCACCGCGATGATCGACAGGACGGCTGCGCAGCCGCGCTCGCCCAGGGCGGCATCGACGCGATACGCCTGGGTCGCGACCACACTCGTCACGATCTTGACCGCGGCGAAGATGAATCCGAACCAGAGGACGGGAATGCCGAGTTCCTGCAGCAACGGTTGTTGGCCATAGAAGTACACGTGAGAGAACACGACGACAAAGATTGCGAGGGCCAGTACCCAACGGATGCGCGAATTGGTCGCGACTGCGCGCAGACTCTCCGTGACCAGCTGGCGTGGACGCAATCGCTGTGCCGCCGCGACTTCGCCGCCGCCGAGCGCGATCGCGCATCCCGCTGCGCCGAGCATCGTGAAGACCGTCGCGTAGTATACCAGTCGAATGTCGAAGGAAGCGAGAGCGCCGCCCACGATCGCAGCCAACGCCGATCCGATCGCGGCGATCGCATGTCCGCGGCTCTCCGCTCGCGCGTAGCGATCACCCGCACCCATGGAATTCAGCCCGTCGTAGAGGAGTGCACTGTCGACGCCGGAGCGAAGCGCGGCTCCGATGGCCAGCAAGCTCTCGCCTGCGATCGCGGTCCCCAGCGATGGAAGGCTCACCAGCAGGGCTGTGCCCGAAGCCATCGCCAACCCGGCGCCAACGAGGCAACCCCTTCGCGACCAGCGATCGGCGAGAGCGCCGGCAGGCACCTCGAGCACGGAGCGTAGGGCCAGGTAATACGACTGCAGCGAGAGCACGGCGGCTGCGCTCAACCCGACCTGTTCAGCGTAGAAGACGAAGAAGATCGCTTGATAAAAGGCACAGCTATAGAGGAACTGGAAGGCGTAGTAACTGCGCAGCAGCCGGGCTTCAGTCACCTATCGGTTGGCCTCACAGATTGGTCTCATAGTCAGCCTCGACTGCTTTGTCGACCGCTTCTGCCGTCTCTTTCCCGGCGCCCGCCTGCTTGGCGAACATCTCGCCGAACGACACCTTATGGCGCTCGCCCCACTGCTCGTGCTTCCACAACTTGCTGCGGATGAAGGCCTTGGCGCAGTGGAAGAAGGCCTCTTCGATGGTGACCCGAATACCGATCACGGCCGGGCGACCGCGCGCGGCCAGGCGCTCCATCAGTTCCGGCTCGCAGACGAGTTCGGCGGTGCCGTTCACGCGAAACGTCTCGGCCGTTCCCGGAATCACGAAGAGGATGCCAACCCGCGGATTCTCGAGGATGTTCTCGAGACCGTAGGCCAGCTTGTTGCCCGGGCGATCGGGAATGACGAGGTGACGATCGTCCTCGACGAGCACGAACCCAGGCGCGTCACCCTTGGGCGAAGCGTCCTGATGTCCCTCGGCGTTTGCAGTGGAGAGTACGAGGAAGGGGCATCGCTTCAGAAAGGCCCGCGCGAACTCATCGAGGCGATCGATGTTCTTATCGCCGAGCCCGGCCATGGGCTCTCCAACGATCTCACGGAGCTTTTCGACGGTGTCGATTCGACCGTCGGTGAGCAGTGTGGTCTCGAGTGCTTGCGCCATGGGGATCTCCTTGGAACGCCAGCATACCGCCGTTTTCGCAAGCGTCACACGACCGCAAGACGCAACCTCTATTCGCTGTAGAGCGCTCGGCCCAGAGTCCGATTCACCGAGAGCGAAGACTCAGCAGTCAAACCGCCACACGTCCCCGTCTCGGACGATGTGGCCGGCCAACAATAAAGGAAGACACGACGGACTCACGCTCAAGGTAGGACGGCTTCCGATTGCGACGGGCCCCGTCTCTGTCACGACCAATCGTGTCGCGCGACAAACCGCAGAGCCGAGGGGTAATCGGCGATCACTCGAATCATGGTGCCAATGTTGACTGCCACGATCTTCGTCTCGCGACGAGCGGCCTGGTGGCCGATCGAAAACTCTTCGACACCGGAAGCTCGTTCGTCCGATCCATCGACGCGACGCTCGACGTGACCGGTTTCTCCCGACGAGCATCGAGCGAGGTGCCGCCGGATGACGGCCGCCCGCGACTTCTCCATATCCGTCTGTCGACGCGGGGTTCCGAGCCGAGTCGGCAGCTCGAGTCGCCTACTTGGGATGGACTCTGCGAGAAACATTGAATGGGTTATCGTCAAGCGCTGTCACGAACCGGCGTCGGCGCGGAACGATCCTCTCGATGTCTCGTTCGCACTGCCGACTGCAACACAAGGGAAGACTTTCCGTGGCCACAGCACAACCGCTCCTCGCCCCTGCACCCGCCCGCACCGCTGAGAATTGGAAGGGATTGTTCGACACGATCTCCGAGTGCGACAAGGTGGTCACCGACATCGAGGGCCAGTTGCCGAAGGGGCTGGTCGGCACGCTCTACCGCAACGGTCCCGGCACTCACGACTGGACCGATTCATTCTTCGACGGCGATGGCATGATCCGCGCGATCCGAATCGGAGAGGACGGCAGCGTTCGATATCAGGCGAAGTACGTCGAGACGGAAAAGTACCGCAAGGAGTGCGCGGCCAAGAAGCAGCTCTATCGGCTCGCCGGTACGAACCGACCCGGCGGGATGCTGGCCAACATGTTTCGCGCGCCCGCGCACGAGGCGAATACCAGCGTCATTCACATGGCCGACCGTATCTGGGCGCTCGAGGAAGGCGGACATCCATACGAGATCGACGCGACGACGCTTGCGACCGGTGAAATGACCGACTTCAGCGGCCAGCTTCAGGCCCGAACCGCCTTCACCGCTCATCCGCATTTCGACCCTGACACCGGTGACTCTTTTGGTTTCGGCATGCATTTCGGAGGGAAGCCGGCGCTAAAGCTCTTCCGGGTCGACCCTGCGGCTCGGCTCCATCATATCGGGGAGATTCCGATCAGTGGCGCCGGCTTCGTGCACGACTACGCGCTTTCGAAAGAGTGGATGGCGTTCTTCATACCGCCGATGGTTCCCAGCATGGCCAAGATCCTCCTCGGTACGGGGACTTTCTTCGAGTCGCTTCGTTGGGAGCCCGAGCGCGGCCTCAAGATCGCGCTGATGCGCAGGAGTGGCGGCGAGCCGATTTTTCTCGAAGACGAAGCCTGTCTTGCAGGACACGTGATCGGCGCGCGCGACGTCGGTGGAGAGCTCATTGTCGATCTATGCAGCCAGCCCGAGTGGAAATGCATGGCTGAGCCGGCTGCCAACTTCAGGACGTCCGATTGGGCGGGCTACGGCCTCGGTGGTGTGCGCCGCTACCGCATCGATCCGGCCGCTGGGACCGTCAAGAAGGAAGATCTCTGCGACCTACCCGCCGAGTTCCCGCGCGTCGATTCAAGACGAGAGTGCATCGGCGCACGCTACGGCTATTTCGCTGCCAATACGCAAGCCGGCGAAGGCGGCTGGTTCCGCGCGGTTCTAAAGCTGGACTTGGAGACGGGCGCGACGGATCTCTTCGACCACGGCGAAACAAAGGCCGCACACGAATCCCTGTTCGCACCGCGTCCGGCTTCGGCAGGGGGTACCGGTGCGGAAGACGACGGTTGGCTGATCTGCTTCGTACACGACGGTCTGAAGAGCGAAACCGAGGTCGCGATCATCGACGCGCGGCGAGTCGCCGACGGTCCCGTCTGCACGCTGAAATTACGCGAGAACGCCGGTATCACGTTTCACGGCACCTGGGTGCCGACGGCCTAGCGACTGCGAGAGCACCGACCGGCAGCGCCGCTTCTACTCAGCAAACACTTCGGAACTGTTGGGATGCGCCGACGAGACCGACCAAGGAAGTCTCCATGCCTAGCATCCAACACCTTCTGTTCGTGCGGCACGGCGAAACGGTGGGCAATCTCGAACAGATTGCCCATGGTCAATCGGAATCCCCGCTCAACGCGCGAGGAGTTCGCCAGGCAGAAATGACGGCGCAGATGCTAGGGGACTGGGAACGCGACTACCATCGCGTGTACACCAGTCCGCTCAGTCGCGCCCATCATACGGGACAACACATTGCCGACCGTCTCGGGCTGCCCATCGATATCCACCACGATCTGATCGAAGGATTCCTGGGCGACTGGGAGGGTGTGACCTATCGAGAGCTGGATGAGCTGGGGTTTGCGAAGCGCTCGATCAAGGACGACGACTTCAGCGGACATCGAGGCGAGTCGCCAAACCAACTCGCTGATCGAATGGCCCGCACGGTCAAGGAAATTCGTGCCAGGCATTCGGACGAGAATATCATCCTGGTCAGTCACGGCGGTGCGATTGCTCATCTGATTGCGCGACTGCTCGATACACGACCGGCGTTCGGATACCAGTACCTGATGCATAACTCAGCCGTCACGGAACTTGCATTCGCCGACGACGGAGACAAGCCGGAGCTATCCACGCTGAACTTTCGCGATCATCTGCCTGAGGATCTGAAAATTGACGTTGCACGACGCGACCGGGAACTCTGAAGCGAGCGCCCTACCCCTCACGGTGGATGATCTCACTGCGGACTGGCTTCAGTCTGCAATGGCCGACGTTCTACAAGGTGAAACAATCAAGGAATTCTCGCCCGAGATCATCGGCGTGGGTGCAGGCTTCATGGGCCAGCTCGCAAGAGTCAGCCTGGTCTATTCGAACGACTCGACGGATGCACCGAAGAGCGTGATCGCGAAGTTTGCATCCACCAAACCAGAAACTCGCGAGATGGCCAGGGATCAGAACCTCTACCAAAGAGAGATCGGGTTCTATCGCGACATCGGGCAAGCCGCAGGCGTACCGGTACCCCATTGTTATTACAGCGCGATCAGGGAGGACTCCAATCACTTCGCGATGCTTCTGGAAGACCTCGCGCCGGGCATTCCAAGCGATCAGGTCCAAGGCACCGATCGAGACACATCACGAGAAGTGATCGAACAGTTTGCGAAGCTACACGCAAAGTGGTGGAACAGCGACAAACTCGCGGGCTACGCCTGGGCAAAATGGTTGATGAACGAAACGCCCATGGAATCCGGCCTCGCGCTATTGGAAGAAAGCATGAACCAAGCGGAGGCAACCGGAAAATTCGACGGCTACCCTGAGATGAAGCGCTTGATGCCGTTCCTACTACCCCTGTTCAAGCTCGATCCGGCACCACCCTTTCCGTTTACGCTGACACACGGAGACTTGCGATCTGACAACATCATTCAGCCATCCCCTGAAGGAGGTCGATTCGCCATCATCGACTGGCAGCTATCGGGCATCGGTGATCCCGTCAACGACATCGCTCGATGGCTGGTTCAGAGCATTTCGATCGAGGACAGACGCGCTACGGAACACGATCTTCTCAAGCTCTACCACGACAGGCTGCTCGAACTCGGCGTCAAGCACTACAGCTACAGAAAGCTCATCAACGACTACAAGACCAATTTGATTGTCATCCTACTGATGTTTTCGATGTCGATGGACTCGGTCGATCAGACCTCGGATCGCGCCAAGGCACTATTCCACCGATTCTATTCTCGTCTCGACGCCGCCTTGATCGACTGGGAAATCGAGAAACCGCTTAGGGCACTTCCCTACATCTATCCGTTCATCAAGATCACTCTCCGGCTGAGAAAGGCGTTCAGACGACTCACCTGATCGCACCGCAGAATGCACGCTCGATACCGGTTGTCTCGATCGCGATCTCGGCGACACTCCGACCGTCGCGCCAAAACCAACGAACGAGCAACGCGAGAGACCGCGCCTTGGCGCTTCGAGAGCGGAGACCGATACCTGAATGAACACTTTTCCAACCCATCCCGATCAAATCACCGTAGACTGGCTCTCGTCCGCGCTCGGACGCCCGATTCACGATTTCACGGTCGAATATCTCGGGGAAGGCGCCGGCCTTCTCGCCTGGGTAATGAGACTCGTATTGGTCAGCCCGGACGATGGCGCAAAGACCATTATCGCCAAGTTCCCATCGCCGTCCGCCGAGAACCGCGCGGTTGCCTCGGCTTTTGACATGTATCAACGCGAGGTCGGCTTCTACCGCGACATCGCGCCCCATGTCTCGATCCGAAATCCGCAATGCCTGCACGCGGACATCGATCCGACTTCGGCGGACTTCGTCCTGCTCCTCGAGGATCTCGGACATATGCGAATCGGGGATCAGGTCGCCGGCTGCTCCCTCGAAGAAGCGCGCGTGGTCGTGACATCGTTGGCCGGCCTGCATGCCAGCTCCTGGCGAGGCGAGAGTCTCCCCGAGATGCTTTCACAGAACAACGAAAAGCAGATCCAGGGGATGGTCGGGGGTTTCGAGTCGGGCTGGCCTGTCGTGTCGAGTCGCTTTGGGGACGTGATTCCGGCGAGCGCGCGAGGAGTCGGCGAGCGAATGCCGGGCGCCGTGGCTGGTCTCCTCGAGACGATGTGCGTAGATCCCATCTGTCTCTCGCACGCCGACCTGCGGCTCGACAACATCTTCTTCAACAAAGCAGCGGATGGCGAGATCGAGGTCGCGCTCGTCGACTGGCAGTCTGTCTGCACATCGGCGCCCGAGCAGGATCTCGCCTACTTCCTCACACAGAGTGTTCCCCGATCCGTACTCGCCCGCGAAGATTTGCTTGCCGTTTATCACGCGGAACTCGCGAGACAGGGAGTCGAATACGACATCACGATCTGTCGAGACCGCTTCCGGGTCTCCGCGCTCTACCTACTCACCTATGCCGTGACGATCGCGGGAACCCTCGACCTGCAGAATGAACGTGGAACTCGGCTTGCGCGGACGCTGCTCGGAAACTCACTCGCGGCACTCGACGAAATCGACGCGTTCGAATTGCTTTAGGATCGATGTGCGAAGATCCGAGTCCCACCGACCGAGGCCCTGCTCGTCTCTTGCGAACACATGTCGGACCCACGCAGAGAGTCCGGCATCATTCTGAATCCACCTGTCCCGGCGTAGGCAACACCGACACAGGCATCGACTCCGGCTCCAGCCCCAACCCGATCAACGTCTTCGACAACGCAAAGAACAAGGCCACTCCGACCGAGATCTCGACAACCTGCGCATCATCGAAATGAGCGCGCAGGGCCCTTTTCTCGCCGTCCGTGAGCGTGCGTGGGGGCCCGATCAAGGCATCGGTCAGTTTGAGCGCCGCGATCTCAGCATCGCTGAGGACCGACTCTTCGTATCCATCCGCAATCGTGTCGATCGCGGACTCGTCCAACCCCTCGGCTCGCGCACCCGCGAACCGCACGTTCCTTCAGAAGCCGCAATCGGTGATTCGCGCGTTTCGGATTCGCGTAATCTCCTTGATGCGTTGACTGACTCTGCCCTGCTGCCAGAAATGCGCATAGAGATCCGCAAAGCGCGATGCCAGCTCAGGCTGATGGGCGATAACCGTTCCGAAATCAGCGGGCTTTCCGGGGATCGCGGAGGAGACTCGAGCCGTCGTCGACATGTTTGGCAACCTCGAATTGGGACCGTGTTAGTAGAGCGCGCCCGTGCGCGATGCCGGCCGATCGACGTCGCGGGCCTCGGGTGCAACTTCGAACACGAGGCGAAGGCGACATGTCGCGTCGAAAAGTGGCAGCGCAAACATCAGGGCGACCAGTCCGTCGTCACCGAGCCGCTGACGCAGAACGGCAATCTCTTCGTCGCCTACGCCATGGATCTCGAAGGGCACCTTGGAAGCCACCTCTAGAACACTTCTTTCGAGGTCTGTGACCGAATCCGGGATGTCGCCCTGTGCGAGACTCGAGCGCTCCAGGATCGTCAGGCCAGACCCGGAATGCGCGATCACGCCCTCGGCTTCGCAGCCGGTGAGCCCCGCGATGCGGAGGCGACAGAGTTCGAGAAGTCGCGCGGGCAGAATGCCCTCGTCCCAGATTGCGCCGTAGAACCCGCGGTAACGCTCCAACAGGTCGGGGCAGAGGTCGAGCACGCTCTCGAAGTCACCGGCGGTCACCGAATCATCGCGCGAAGCGAGCCAGCCCACGGCCGGTCCTAGCCCTTTTTCGATTCGCTGAAAAAATCCGCCCGCGGCGTCATCGTGTCATCGTAGACGGGCTCCTGGGCATCGACGCGATATTTCAGGGTTTCGGCACCGATCAGCCCAAAGCCTCCGATGTGCTCTCTCATCTTCAAATACCACTCCGACTGAAAATGCGCGGCCAGCGCTTCTTCGGATTCCCATCGTTCGAAGACCCGGATGCGGCCCGGAACGAGCGGGTTCGGACACCAGTCATAATCGAGACAGCCTTTTTCAGTGAGGGCCCCCTCGATCAGGGGCCGTGCCGTCTCGATGGCCCGCAAGGTGTTTTCGGGCGGTAGATCGATGGTTCCGGAAATGATGATGCGCGTGGCCATGGGGATCTCCTGCAGGGGGAGGAATCGGAGCGTCCAAATTGGACCGAGGTATCAATTTGGCGCAGCGGGCGAGAAATATCCACGAGACACCGCCTGTCGAGCCTCCCGTGATGCAGCGATCTGGTGAGCATCCGGCGCGAGGATCATTCGGGACAGGCTGGAATGGACCTTCGGAATTCCCAGGTCCAGTCGGGCCGCGGTACGGGAGAGGCGAGCTTCGTCGGGCGATCGGGAATTGAACCGGGGACCGACTCTGGCGCCTATTCCGCCCTAGACTCGTCATATCGCGTCTCAACGCGAACATCGAAACTTGACCCCGCGTCTAGTTTTCGAGAGCCTAAAACAGCATTCATGTTTGGTACAGCGAAGGCAAATTGGCTACAAATCCGTGACATCCACCCAGCAGTTCGTGTATATTTGACCACATATCCGAGGGAAAACTTGCCGACTCGCAAGCAGATCTATGACTCGCCACGCCAGGCAGCTCGACGAGCGTCGATTCTACAGGCGACTCGCGATCTCATCAGCAAGCGCGGCTACGAGGGAACGACGGTCCGCGATGTGGCCGAGCTGGCAGGGGTCGCCAAGGGCACGCTCTACAACATCTACGGCGGAAAGGACGAGCTGATCTTCTCGGCCGTGGTCGATGTGCGCGATGATATTCGCGAACGCACACTCGACCTGGCACCCCGTCCGGGCCTCGACTCGATTCTCAAGTCCGACCGGGCCGTCATCGAGGAGATCGTGCGCACGCCGACGTACGCGGAAGCGATCTCCCGCGCCCTCTTTGGAGCGCCGTCCGCGAGACTGCTCGTCCCAAGCCTGATCGGGCTGCCGATCGAATTGACCCGCAAGGAGCTCGAATCGGCCAAATCGCTGGGCGAAATCGAGAGCGACGTCGATTCGGACTTGATGGCACGGCAATTGGTGATGCAGCGCTGGGGCCTGATCATGGCGTTGTCGCTCCACCAGCTTTCGATCGACCAGCTCGAGCACGAAGTGACTCACGCGATGGTCCGAATTCTCCAATCCGTTGCGCTTCCGGAAACGCGGGCAATGCTCGACGAGGTTCTTCGTACCTCGAAATGAGGACCCTCCACTCGCGTGGACGACGCTGGTTTTGGATGGGCGTCCCTGCGACTTCGGCGTCCAGAGACCCCTCTCCGCCACGGCCGCCCAAGAGATGCGATCCTGAATAGTAGAAGGCCACCCGTGCACCGGCGCTCCCCTGAGCCTGCGTCTCATTGAGCCTCCCTCGCGCTGGCCACTTGCCCTTCCGTCCAACACACCCGTTGAGAACCGCGCGCCGAAGTGTAAAATTGAACTTCGTCTCAATCTTGTTCGAAGCATTTCCTCGAACCCCACCCGCCGGCCTATGCAGGCGCTCCTTCCAGGAGTCACCCCCCAGCCATGTCTGATCTCGACACCTTCCGTTCCGAAACCCGGAGCTGGCTTGAAGAAAATTGTCCGGCCGCAATGCGAATGCCGCCGGAAAAGACGGACACCGTTTGGGGCGGTCGGCGCCCGACGTTTCCGAACGACGACGCGCGCGTCTGGCTCGAGCGCTGCGTCGAAAGGGGCTTCACCGTGCCCGAATGGCCGACCGAATACGGTGGCGCGGGATTGTCGAAGGAAGAGGCCAGAGTTCTCCGCTCTGAGATGAAAGCGCTGCGATGCCGGCCCCCGATCTTCAACTATGGCATCTCGATGTTGGCGCCCGTACTTCTCGAGTACGGAACCGACGAACAGAAGGCCGAACATCTTCCTCCGATCGCTCGCGGTGAGATCCGCTGGTGCCAGGGCTACAGCGAGCCCGGCGCCGGTTCGGACCTTGCGAGTCTACAATGTCGTGCGGTTCGCGACGGCGATGAAATCGTCGTCAATGGCCAGAAGATCTGGACCTCGGATGCGGACGTCTCCGACTGGATCTTTTGTCTCGTCAGAACCAACACCGAGGTTCCAAAGCATGATGGAATCTCGTTCCTGCTTTTTGACATGGAGAGCAAGGGTGTTTCGGTTACCCCGATCCCACTGATCAGCGGCGCCTCGCCGTTCTGCCAGACCTTCTTCGACGATGTTCGCGTGCCTGCGCGTAACTTGATCGGCAAGGAAAATGGCGGATGGACGATCGCCAAGCGCTTGCTTCAGCACGAGCGAGAAATGCTCTCCGAATCGACCGCCGGTGCGCGGCCCACACAGAAGAAGAGTCTCGTTGACGTCGCGCGCGAATCTCTCGGGGTGCTGGAGGGTCCGCTGACGGACGGAGCGCTCCGGGACGAACTCTCACAGCTATATATGGATCGACTCTGCTATAGCGCGACGATCGAGCGCAGCCGCGATCGGGCTCTCGCAGGAATCGGACCCGGCGCAGAGACTTCGATGTTCAAGCTCTACCTATCGGAGCTCGGCCAGCGAAATAGCGACTGGCGTCACCGAGTCGTCGGTGCCCGAGGACTTGGATGGGACGGCGACGGATTCGACGAGGAGGAGATCCAGACCACACGCGACTGGCTTTACGGTAAGGCTTCCACGATCCTGGGCGGCACATCCGAGATTCAATTGAATATCATTGCCAAACGTGTCCTCGGGCTCCCTGACTGAGTCGACGGACTAACACCAACTTCCAATCAAACCCCCTACGGACGCTTGCCCACGGTTCTCCTTCAGACCTTTCCCAGCCCGGAGCCCCCAGATGTCGAAAACCCCATCACTCGTGTTGACCGAAGAACAACAGCTCATTCAGGAAACTGCGCGCGACTTCGTCGCTGATCAGTGCAGCGTCGATTCGCTCCGTCAACTTCGCGACAACCGTGAAGAGGCTGGATTCGACAGAGCTCTCTGGAAGCAGTTGGTCGAGCTTGGCTGGACCGGCATCATCATTCCCGAAGAGTACGGTGGTGCGGAACTCGGCCTCGCCGAACTCGGCGTTGTCCTCGAGGAACTCGGGCGCAAACTCGTGATTACTCCGCTGGTCGGAACACTGGTCGCGGGTGCCGGCTGCCTGTTGAGGGCTGGGTCCGACGAACAGAAGACGGCAATTCTCCCTGCCGTCTGCGAAGGCGATCTGCTGCTTGCTCTCGCGTGCCAGGAAACCGCGCGCCACGATCCCTATTCGGTATCGACGACAGCCCGCGAGGAGGCCGACGGCTTCATACTCGACGGCTCGAAGACACTGGTTCTCGATGGCGCAGCCGCAGACCGATTCATCGTCGTCGCTCGCACGAGTGGCGACTCGCACGATCGCTCCGGCCTCTCACTCTTTCTCGTCGATGCGCAAGCGACCGGGTTGAGCCGCAAGCCGACCTTCCTCATCGACAGCCGCACCTGTGCAGATCTCACTTTCGATGGCGTCCGGGTCGGCTCGGATGCTCTCATCGGGTCGCTGGGCGCCGGCGCCGACATACTCGACCCGGTTCTCGACAGCGTAGGAACCGCGCTCTCAGCGGAGATGTTGGGAGGCGTGCTGGAGACCTTCGAGCGCACGGTCCAGTTCCTGAAGGATCGAGAGCAGTTTGGCGTGAAGATCGGCAGTTTCCAGGGGCTCAAGCACCGCGCGGCGAGGTGGTTCTGCGAAGTCGAACTCTCGAAGTCGATCGTCTTGAAGACGCTTCGCGCGCACGATGCGAAAGACGCCCAGGCCGCCGAGCTGAGTGCAGCCTGCAAGGCCCGCCTCTCGGACACCTTCCGCTACTCGGGCGAAGAAGGCATTCAGATGCACGGCGGAATCGGCGTGACCGACGAGGAAGACATCGGATTCTACATGAAACGCGCTCGCGTCTCCGAGCTACTCTTTGGAGACGCGAGTTTTCACCGCGATCGATTCGCCAACCTGCAGGCGTTCTGAACGGCTTTTCGCGACAGGAGATAGACATTACCCATGGCCCTGACCCAGCGATCCATCAAAGACGAGATTCTCGAACTCACCGCCGACGGTCCGCGTCTGATCGGCATGCGATGCAAGGACTGCGACAACTACGTATTTCCCTATCAGGAAGGCTGCAACCGTTGTACCGGTACCAATGTCGAGCAGGTCCGACTCGGAACCAAAGGCAAACTGTGGGCCTGGACGGTCCAGGGCTTTCCGCCAAAGGCCCCGCCCTATCTCGGTGAAGCGAGTCCCAAGAAATTCGAGCCGTACGGCGTTGGCTATGTCGAGATCGACGGACAATTGAAGATCGAAGCCCGCCTGACGGAGTCCGATCCGGAAAAACTCCAGGTCGGTATGCCCATGGAACTCACGACCGTCACTCTCTGTGAAGAGGACGATCGAGATCTCGTCACTTATGCCTTCGCGCCCTGCGCTTGACCCGAACCCTGCAAAGCCTCCAAGGTAAGGAGTAATATCATGACCCGAATCGCGATCGTTGGAATCGGAATCCACCCCTTCGGCCGGACAGAGGGCGTCTCGGGCCAAGATCAGGGCTCGTACGCTGTGCGAGCCGCGTGCAAAGACGCCGGCGTCGAGTGGGGTGACATCGAATTCGCCTACGGCGGAAGCATGGCCGCCGGTGCCGCGGACACGATGGTCTCGAAGCTCGGATTGACGGGCTTGCAGTTCATCAATGTCGCAAACGGGTGTGCGACCGGCGGGTCGGCGCTCCTGTCCGCATACAGCACGATCAAATCTGGAGCCTACGATCTGGGCATCGCAATCGGCTTCGACAAGCACGAGCGCGGCGCGTTTCGAGTCAAGACTGCTTCGAGTGGCCGCGACTGGTACGGGGGTACGGGACTGGCACTCACGACACAGTTCTTCGGCATGAAGATCAATCGGTATATGTCGGAGCACGGAATCTCCCAACGAACGCTCGCACGCGTTTCGGCCAAGGCGTTTCGGAATGCCGAGTTGAACGAGAATGCCTGGCGGCGCAAGCCGCTCTCCGAAGAGGAAATCCTGCAATCCGCGATGCTCTCGTATCCGCTGACGCAGTACATGTTCTGCTCACCGGGAGAAGGCGGTGTCGCACTCATCCTGTCCCGCGCGGACCAGGCCCACAAATACACCAAGAAGCCAATCTTCCTCGATTCGGCCGTCGTCAAGTCGCGGCGTTTTGGCAGCTTCGAAGTGCTCGCGCCGTCGTTGGCCCTCGACTGGAGCGCGGGCCCGACTGTCGACACCTCGAAGAAGGCATTCGAGCTCGCGGGAATCGGTCCGGAGGACGTCGATGTCGCACAGCTCCAGGACACGGAGTCCGGGGCTGAGATCATGCACATGGCCGAGAATGGATTTTGCGAACACGGCGAACAGGAATTCATGCTCGAGAAAGGCGAAACCGAGATCGGCGGTCGCCTCCCTGTCAACACCGATGGAGGCTGCCTCGCCAACGGCGAACCCGTCGGCGCATCGGGTCTCCGCCAGGTCTACGAAATCGTACATCAGCTGCGCGGCGACGCAGGCAAACGTCAGGTACCGAACGACCCGAAGGTCGGATACACGCACGTCTACGGAGCGCCGGGAATTAGCGGCGTGAATATCCTGAGCCGCTGACGGGAAGGGTCAAGTCGACCCATCGCCTCACGCGACCCAGAAATGCTCCGCTGAAATAATGGCGGGTCGGTGCTCAATGGATCATCGATCTTGCTTTGAACCGCGAAGGAATCCCCATGGCTGATGCCCCCTCGAATGAAACGCTGCTCGACATGCACGAACGAATGGTCCGCATTCGTATCTTCGAAGAAGAGGCTGGGAAGCTGATGGAGAACGGCAAGGTCCCCGGCGCGCTTCATCTCTATGTCGGCCAGGAGGCGGTCGCGGCTGGCGTCATGGTGCATCTCAGTGACGATGACCAGATCACGAGCACGCATCGTGGGCACGGCCATGTGGTGGCAAAGGGCGGCCAGTTCAAGGAGATGTACGCCGAGCTCTATGGACGCGTGACCGGCTATTGCAAGGGCATGGGTGGCAGCATGCACATCTCGAACCTCGATATCGGCATCCTCGGCGCGAATGGCATCGTCTGTGGCGGTCCGCCGATTGCGGTCGGTGCTGCCTTCTCGAACAAGTATCGGGGCACGGATCAGGTCGTCGCGACCTTTTTCGGCGACGGTGCCAGCAACGAAGGCGCCTTTCACGAAGCGGCCAACATGGCCGCGCTCTACAAATTGCCCTGCATCTTTATCTGTGAGAACAACGGCTTCGGCGAGTACACGTCGCAGAAACGCCACCAGGCGATTCGCGACGTTGCCGATCGCGCAGCAGGATACGGCATGCCCGGCGTCATCGTCGACGGCATGGACGTCATCGCCGTCTTCGAAGCCGCCGGCGAAGCGATCGATCGTGCTCGGCGCGGTGAGGGACCAACGCTCCTCGAATGCAAGACCTATCGCTTTTTCGACCACGTCGGCGTCCGCGGTATGGGCATCGAATATCGCTCCAATGACGAGGTCGAAGAGTGGAAGCAGCGCGACCCCATCCAAGCCCTCGAAGATCTCCTGTCAGAGCAAGACGTGCTCTCGACCGAGGGCGCGGCGACCGTTCACGATCGTGTGCGCCAGGAAGCGATGGAAGCGATTGCGTGGGCGGATGCCAGTCCGTACCCAGAAGTCGAAAACCTCCTCGACGATGTCTATTACAACGGCGAATAGTATTCCTTTACTCAGCGTTTTCGCTTCCCAGCGACGACGAGCACATTGAACCCAGGAGTCCCCCATGGCCGCAGCCACCGATCAAGCGATTCGCGAACTCCCTTATGTGCGAGCGATCACCGAGGGTGTCCAGCAATCGCTTCGTGAATTTCCCGAGGCCTTCCTCGCCGGCGAAGACGTCGCCGTCGCGGGCTCGGTCTTTGGGATCTACAAAGGTCTCCTCGAAGAGTTCGGCGAAAAGCGCATCGTCGACACGCCAATCTCCGAGGCGGGAATCGTGGGGCTCGGCGTGGGCGCCGCCGCGACCGGACTACGGCCGATTCTCGACATCATGTTCATGGATTTCCTGGGCGAATGTATGGATGAGGTCGCCAACCAGATGGCGAAGATGCGCTTCATGTTCGGCGGCAAGGCAAAGCTTCCCGTCACCGTCCTGATGATGGGGGGCGCTGGTATGTCCATGGCCGCGCAACACAGCCAGAGCCTCGAAGCCTGGCTCTGCCATTTGCCCGGATTGAAAGTCATGATGCCGACGACGCCCTACGACGCGAAGGGCGCAATCATCGCCGCCGTGCGTGAGGAGAACCCGATCTTCGTCATTCTCAACAAGCTCTCACTGGGGATGACGGGGCCAGTCCCCGAAGAGCCCTACGTGATTCCGATCGGCGAAGCCATCATTCGCCGGGAGGGCTCCGATATCACCGTCGTGGCCATCGGACGGATGCTCCACGAGGCGCTGACGGCGGCGGAGGAACTTGCGAGCGATGGGATCTCTCTCGAGGTGATCGATCCGCGGACAGTGCAGCCCTTCGATACGGCCACCGTCATCACGTCGGTCCAGAAAACGCACCGCGCGATGATCGTTCACGAAGCGGTCCGCTTCGCGGGAATCGGCGCTGAAATCGCCGCTCAGATCCAAGAAGAGGCCTTCGACTACCTCGACGCGCCAGTCGCACGGTTGGGCGCGCCTTTCTCCCCCGTCCCGTATAGCCCGCCGCTCGAAAAGGCGTACATGCCTGACGCGAAGAGAATCGCCGCGACTGCGCGCGAGATGCTCGGCCGATAACCCTCGTGTCGGTCCAAGACGAAATGCGGAGCGACGGCATTCGCGTCGGCCCGATTGGCATCGTCTGCAACCCGGCCTCCGGCAAGGATATTCGACGCCTCACCGCACGCGCTTCTGTTTTCGACAACCAGGAGAAGCTTGCGATCGTTCGACGAGCAATCCAAGGTGCGGTGGCCGCGGGTGCGAGAGAGTTCCTCTACGTGCCAGACAGTCACGACATTGTCGCCACCGCCATCGAGGGAATACTCGGCCAGGTGGATGTGGGTTGCGAAATCGTGGCCAAGCCTCTCGACGCAACGCAAACCGACAGCGCCATCGACACGACTCGCGGCGCGCGTGCAATGCGCGACGCCGCCTGTGCCGTCGCCATTACGCTCGGTGGTGACGGGACGAATCGCGCGTTCACCCTGGGGTGGTGCGACGCACCTTTGATTCCGATCTCGACGGGAACGAATAACGTCTTTCCACGCATGATCGAAGCCACCGTCGCCGGAGCGGCGGCCGGGCTCTTTGCGACCGGCCGCGTGCCGCTTTGCGAAGTGGCGGCCCGCGCGAAGACGATCGCAGTCAACGTCGAGGGCGAAGCCCCTGATTGCGCATTGATCGACGCGGTCTTGACCAGCGACCGATTCGTCGGCAGCCGTGCACTGCTCGATCCATCCAGACTTCGAACGCTGCTGCTCACACGCGCGCAAGCATCCGGGATCGGCATGACGGCGATCGGCGGTCTCATCGACCCACTTGCTGACAACGAGGACGGCGGCCTGCTGATCGAGTTCGGCGGGGGCGGATTCCGGATTCGAGCACCCATTGCGCCCGGCCACCATGAGGCCATCGAGGTTCGTAGCATTCGCCGTGTCGAGTTCGGCGAGCCGGTCGAGGTCGAAGGGCCGGGCATACTCGCATTCGACGGCGAGCGAGAACGAGTTCTCAAGCGCGGCCAACGCGCGACGTTACGGGTCGAGCGAGATGGACCCTGGGTAATCGACGTCGATCGCGTCCACGACAGGGCGGCCCGCGCCGGATGGTTTCGATTGAAAGCGAGCGCGTGAAGGCGAGGAGAGTCATCGATGCGTCGATGCCACTTCATTGCAACCCGCTCGCAGAGAACGACTGAGAAGGAGTCAAGACGATGGCCAACGAAATCTACCTGACGCGCGTCGGCATGACGATGACGGAAGGCACAGTCGCTGAGTGGTATGCCGCAGACGGGGATCGCGTTGCGAAGGGTGAGCTGCTCTACCGCCTCGAGACCGAAAAAGTCGAACTCGACATCGATGCCGATGACAGTGGAATCGTGAAACATGTCGTCGAAGCCGGCGCCACCTGTGAGCCCGGTGACGTCGTTGGCTGGATCTATGCCGCGAACGAAACCATTCCCGACGTGCTGCCAAAGGGCGAGAAACTCGCGGGCGATGACATGCCGTCCGTGGAACCTTCCAACACCACGCCTACGTCTTCGAACGCACAAACGCCCTCGCCCGCCGTCGCAGCGACCACCCCGGCTGATATTGCGACCCGCGGCATCGGCGGGCGTGTCCTCGCTTCTCCGGCTGCACGCAAGCTTGCCGCGGCACGGGGTGTCGCGTTGGAGTCGATCGAGGGCACAGGACCGAGTCGCCGAATTGTGGAATTGGATGTCCCCGACTCCGGGCGTAAAGCCGCGACCCTCGGCGCTGGCCCGTCCGCGACCGGCATCCCCATCAAGGCCTCGCCGATCGCCAAGCGCATCGCGCAACAGCTCGGAGTCGACCTCTCCGCGGTGGCGGGCACGGGTCCCGCTGGCCGCATCACGAAGGCCGATGTCGAAGCGGCCGCCGCAGGTTCGGCGATCGCCGCGTCGCGCACCGATGTCGCAGGCCCGGCCAGCGGCACGACGATGCCCGTACGCGGAATGCGCAAAACGATCGCAAATAACATGTACAAGAGTCTCCAATCCACTGCGCAGCTGAGTATGGACATGGAGGTCCAGATGGATGACGCCGTGAAGCTGCGCTCCCAGCTGATCTCCGAGTGGGAGCCCGAGGGCGTCCGACCGAGCTTCACTGACCTTGTCGTGAAGGCGGTCGCCAAAGCACTGGCGCTGCATCCACGCATGAATTCCGTCATGGGCGACAACGAAATATCTCTGCTCAAGGAAATTCACGTCGGGATCGCGGTGGCCCTCGACGAAGGACTCGTCGTCCCCGTAATCAGGGACGCGCTGGCCTGCGACCTGAAATCGATTGCGGTCGAGGCCTCGCGCCTTGCGCAGGCCGCGCGCGACGGCTCGCTCGGGATCGACGAGATGCACGGCGGGACTTTTACGGTCTCGACCCTCGGCATGTTTGGCGTCGACTCCTTCACACCAATCCTGAATCCACCCCAGACCGGCATCCTCGGCGTGAATCGAATCACCGACGGTGTCGGCTGGGAGGGCGATCGGCCCGTGAAGCGAAGCATCATGCGACTATCGCTCACCTGGGACCACCGGGTACTCGACGGCGAACCGGCCGCACGTTTTCTCGCGACGGTTCGCGACCTCCTCGAAGCGCCCTATCGGTTGCTCCTCTGAGCGGCGCCCAAGAAATCCGCTGCGTGAGTGAACGGCTACGAGGATAGGAGTCGAGTGGTCTCGACTAACGAGGAGTCGGCTCCAGATGCGCGAAGAGTTCTCTGCGGACCTCGGGATTTCGTAGCTTCCAGAGCGCACCATCGATGAAGAAATGATGGATATTGATCAACAGGACAAAAGTCCCGAACGCGTCGCGCATCGCTTGCCCGGAGTACCAACCCGGCCCGAGAATCCTTGAAGTCAGCGGCGGACCTTTGAGAAAGATGATGCCTGCGATGACCAGCCCCAGGTACACGAGCAACAGGTGCCGCTTCACGGACCGATCGGATCGAGCCGCGAAGCGATTCGCCTCGACGCGCAGCGGAAACGAAAGATATTGGAGGGCATGAGAGAGTTGAACCCAGAGCGGTCCTCCCGGGATCAGGAACCAGGTCGGATACCAGAAATAGAGAGAGAGCCAAGGTAGCCATGCGCGCGTCGTGATCCGCTCACCGCGCCGTCGAGCGCGCCAGAAGCCCAGCGCTCCAGTGACCAGCGTCAGGGCCGCCAGCAGCCAGATCGAATACGACGCAACACGATAGAAATCGAGGTAGTTCGCGCGACTGATCCACTCGGCCGGCGGATAGCGACCGCTGAGAGCGAACACGACGTGCAGCGCGAGCAGAACCCGCATCCCGGAACGGATTGCCCAGCGCTCGCCCCTGTCGAATCGTGCGCCGGATAGATGATTGAAGGTAGATACCATGCCCCATGCCTGGCCGGTGTAGTGGACGGCCAGGTAGAGCGAGCTGACGAGCAGGATTCCATCAGCGACGGTTTCGCGGCCGGGGCCAACCAATCGATACACGAAGAGTGCGGTCAGGATCAGGGGCACATAGATGGCGGCCCAGGGTGCGGCTCGCGCATGCTCGAGTGAATCGTAGAGCAATCGATAGGACGCCATGAAATGAGTCGAGTTGATCAGGATCGAGAGGATGATCCAATCAAATTTGTCGAAGTTCCCAGGCTGGCCGCCAAAGAGAAAGACGTAGGCAAGCGCTGAACTCATTGCGACCAGCGATAATCCCCCGACTGTCACCCCGTCCCAGAACGGCGTGACGACAGCGGGTACCGCTGCACGGGCCTCAGGTGGCATCGGATCCCGTCGACGGGGGTTCAGCCTCGGTCCTGATAGCCTTCTTCAGCCGATTCAACCGCTCGCCGATTTCGTCGGCTTTGTCCTGCTGACCGCGCGCGACATAGGTGTCGCGCAAGAGCGCGATCGATTCTTCGGAACGCGCAAAGCGCGCGGCTCGGCGTGCGTAATCGAGGGTCCGATCCGAATGATCGCCGGAGGCGAGTCGCGCGGTCGCGAGGGTTTGCGCAGCAAGGCCGTCATAGGGTGTACGCTTCAAGACCAGTCCGCAGAGCTTGAGCGCTTCATTCTTGGCTCCCGCTTGCAAGAGCAGGACCGCCAATTCCGTAACCCGCTGTGTATTGACCGAATCAATCTCGAGCGCGCGCACGCCCTCTGCCATCGACAATTTCGCGTCCTCTCCGACGAGACCTCGCGCTCTTCCGAGAAGCGCCATGGGAAGATCGGGATCGAGTTCCAGTGCTGCCGCATACGCGGACGCAATCGCCTCCGGTTGCTCCCCTCGCTTCTCGGCGAGAAGCCCGCGAATGCCCTGGAGGCCGGCGGATGTGGGATGCTGCGCGGCCACGACGTCCAGGATCGAGGTCACCCGTTCGAGCGCCTCGGCCGGGGAACCGGCTCCCAGGACCCGGATCAGCTCTTCCAACGCCCGAGCACCTCCCGGCTGGGCGAAGACAATTGGATCGACTCGATCGAGCAGGTCGATGGCGACCGCTGGTTGTTGTTTGCGCCGCAAGCCACGAAAGACACGAGCCAGTCGCGGGGCGATGCCAATCGCGTCCGACGGCGGAAGCTTGGCGAGGTAGACGGGGATCCGGTTGACCCGCCCCTCGACGACCATCAGCTCCAGCTTGAGAAGCTCGCCTGATTCGTCGAGCGATGCGCGCTGTTCTTGAATACGCAACACCTCGAGCGCCTCGCTCGGACGGTCGCTCGCGTAGAGCAGCAGCGCGATATGGGTCATCGCGTTCGTCGTCTCGGCCGATATCCGCGTTGCGTGCCGATACAACTCGATTGCGGCCTCGAAGTCGCCCATCTGCTCGGCCGAGCGAGCGGCGTGATAGCGCGCAAATTCATTGTCCGGCCACAGTCGAGCCGCTTCGTTGTAGAGCGAAATCGCTCTCGCGTGTTCCTCTCGTTCCTGAGCGACCCGGGCCTCGATCATGAGTCGAAACGGTGGATGTTGGAGCCTCGAAGCGATCACGAGCGCCCGATCCAGATAACCCGATCGAATCGCCAGGTCGGCAAGTTGAAACTCGGAGGAGTGCGTGGGCATCCTGAGGTCGTCCATCAGGTCGACGGCGATCTCTAATTCCTCCAGTGCATCGTCGAGACGGCCCTCCGATTCGTAGAGGCGGGAGAGCTGAACGGTATAGCGGAACGACGTCCGCAGGTTCTCGCTCTCCGTGGCATCGAGCAGCAACTTCTCCGCTTCTTCTTTCCGACCCTCGCCGACGAGAATGTCGGCGAGTATCCCTGTAAATCCCGGATCCGCTCGCCCTTCATAGGAGGCGATCGCATTCTCGAGGACTTCGATCGCCCGTGCTGTCTCCTTCTCCCGACGAAAGAAATCCGCCGCAGCGAGCACGATCGAAGTGTCCGCCGGATGAGATTCCACGCAGGCCTCGAAACGCTCCCGTGCAAGCTTCTGTTCGCCGCTCTCCATCGCGAATAGCGCCATCGTCGTGCAATACCAGCTATCGATTTCGCCGGAGTCCGAGTCTTCCTCGAGTCGCTTGCCGAGGGCCTCGAGTGCTGCGGCGGCTTCCTCGGTCATGACGGCGGACAGATAGCCGAGGATCTCCGGGCGATACGAGTCGAGATTCAAGGGGTCGATCTCACGTATCCGCTCAACGTCAGCGAGAGCGTCGTCGAGATTTACGCGCGTCTTCGCGTACGCCGATGCGCGAGCGAGCAAGAGCTCGATGTTCTCGGGCTCATCCTCGATCATGTCTGTCAGGATCTTGACCGCCTCCGCAGGATTGCTGCCAAGCATCGCGTTACCGACGATCATGCGGGCGGCCTCCTCCCGGTGCGCCGGGTCCTTCATCGCGCGGCGGAGCGACCACTCGGCGGGTCCCGCCTCGCCGGACATCGTCAAGGCCAACCCGTAGTAGAACTGCGCATCGAGATTGTCCCTCTCTAGCCGAACGACGGGTTCGAGTAGCTCGATGGCAGCGCGAATGCGCCCCTGGTCGATGTACCCCTTCGCCCGTGTCACTGGATCTCCGGGATCACATCCGAGACAAGCGAACAACGCGGCGACCACGATTTGCGGTCCAATCGGGCTTCGCCAGAAAATTGATCGAATCGAGACCAACAAATCGGTACTCTCCTTGCGGTTGAAGTGGGAAAGGTTGGAGAAAATCATGAGTTCGTCGGGTTCTTCCAATGTCGAGAGTGACGGCGTTGATTCCAATCATAGTGGTCGCAGTAGTGGTCGTAAGCGGATTCTGATCGGGATCTCCGCACTGGTCCTGGTGGCTATCGCGGGTGTTCTCGTGACCGGCTATTTCCGAACCCTTTCAGCGCAAGAGCAACAGATCCAGCTTTGGCCAACTGGCACTGCGCAGGATATCGAAAATCTCGCAGCCCGGGAGGACATCAACGTCCTATTCATCCTGGTCGACACGCTGCGCGCCGACCGGATGAGTGCGTACGGGTACGAGCGCGCCACCACACCGATCCTCCAGAATCTCTCCCGTGCCGGCATTCGCTTCGACCGGCACCTGGCCCAGTCATCCTGGACAAAGGCTTCGATGGCTTCTCTTTGGACCTCCTTCTACCCAACCCGGACTGGCGTCGTCGCGTACGACGACATCGTTCCCGACGAAGCCGTCATGCCAGCGGAAGTTTTTGCTGAGGAGGGCTTTCGTACGATCGGGCTCTACCGAAATGGCTGGGTCGCACCGGTCTTCGGCTTCGACCAGGGATTCGAGATCTACAAGAAGCCCATCATGACCCGGGCGAGTCGGCCCGATCAGGCGACCAACCCGACCGCGATCCATCGCGGCAACGACGAGGAGATCATCAAGACTGCGATGGAATTCCTGAGGGTCGAAGGCGACGCCGAGAAACCCTGGTTTCTTTATCTCCATTTGATGGACGTCCACGAATACACCTACGACGAAGCCTCAGCGATCTTCGGTAGCTCGTACTCGGACAACTACGACAGCT
>CAWLAJ010000025.1:0-25579 GCA_963854795.1 Deltaproteobacteria bacterium UBA4427
CTCGAAGAACTCGGCATCGGCGAAGATGAAACGCGTCAAGCGCGACCGCCGACGGAATTCGAAATCGCGGGCGCTCGCGTCAACGCGGCGGACCATCGCGGCGTCGCCGGCAATGTCGTCGAATTCGACGGCAACCTCGGACTGGTGATCGGCGCCGGTGGCGGCTCGCTCACGCTCTTCGACGCGGTCCGAAATCAGGGCGGGAAACCGGCCAATTATTGTGAGATCGGCGGTAACCCCTCGATGAGCAAGGCCAAGGAATTGACCAAGCTGATTCTCTCGAAGCCGGGGGTCGAGAAAATTGCGGTCATGATGAACGTCGTCTCGAATACGCGTGTCGACATCGTCGCACGCGGCGTCATCAAAGGCTGCCTCGAAGCCGGCAAGGACCCGGCGGAAACGATCGCAATCTTTCGCATCCCGGGTGCGTGGGAAGAAGAAGGCTTCAAGATCTTGAAAAAATACGGCGTTGATTATTGTGATCGCAGCGTCTCTATGTATGACGCCGCCGGCCGTGCCGTCGCGAAGATGCAGGGTCAGGGGTAGAAGAAAAATATCATGTCGATCCTGCTCACCAAGAAGACTCGATTCATCATTCAGGGCATCACCGGCCGGGAAGCCATCAATCTGACTCGCGAGAACCTCGACTACGGGGCGAAGATCGTCGGCGGTGTGACGCCGGGTCGCGCCGGCCGCGATGTCTATGGTGTCCCCGTCTACGACTGTGTTCGCGACGCTGTCGCGGCCAATGGTGGGAGCATCGAGGGATCCATCGTCTCCGTTCCGCCCAAGTTCACACAAGACGCCATCATCGAAGCGCTCGAGAACGCCATCAAATTGATCGTCGTCGTGACGGAAAATGTTCCGCGCAAGCAGGTCGCAGAGTGTGTCGAACTCGCCGAGCTACGGGGCGCTCGCATCATCGGCCCGAATTGTCTCGGCATCATTTCCCCCGGCGAATGCAAGATGGGCGGCGTGGGCGGACCCGCCGCGAATACCCGACAAGCCTACAAGAAGGGCAATATCGGTGTGATGTCGCGATCCGGCGGGATGACGACTGAAATCGCCTCCACGCTGACGGCGGTGGGACTCGGCCAGTCGACCTGCGTTTCGATCGGCGGTGATGCGATCGTGGGAACGACCTACGCCGAGCTGATGCCCTTCTTCGAAGCGGATCCCAAGACGCATGCCATCGCCATCTACTCGGAACCGGGTGGTCGCATGGAAGCCGAACTCGCCGAATGGGTCGCCGAAAACGACTCGCGACTCCCGATCGTGGCCTTCATGGCCGGGCGCTTCATGGACGAAATGAAGGGCATGCGCTTCGGCCACGCCGGCACGATCGTAGAAGGCAAAGAAGACACGACGGCGGAAAAGATCAAGCGAATGGAAGAGGCGGGGATTTCGGTCGCCGAGCGGATCGAAGAAATACCCGAACTGATTCGCAAGCGACTGGCGCGGCGAAAGCGTTAGCCGAAAACAGAAGAAGACTCGCCAAGAGAAAAGAAGGAACGAGGAGCCTGTTCATGCCCGGAGAATTCATCGACGTTCGCATCGATCCGAAGGTCGCCAAGAACCAGACGCTTGCGAAGAAGCTCGCCGAGATCTGTCCGGTCTCGATCTTCGTCGCCTCGAGCGACGGTGTCGAAATCGATGAATCCAACCTGGACGAATGTGTCCTTTGTGACCTCTGCCTGGAAGCCGCGCCCAAAGGCAAGATCGAGATCGTTAAACTCTACGAATAGAAAGATTCCGAGGAGACCCCCATGCGAAGTGCAAAAGACTTTTTCAAGCCGATGGCCCTCGGCGCACCAACGCCGCTGCGAGAGATTCCGTTCAAGCCCTCGCGAATGATCCATTTCTTCGACCCGAGCAACGCCAAAATGACGGCGAAGGTCCCGGACCTGGCCAAGACATGCGACGTGCTGCTCGGCAACCTCGAGGACGCGATCCAGGCCGACAACAAACTCGCCGCACGCGAGGGACTGGTCAAGATCGGACGCGAGGTCGAGTTCGGCAACTGTCAGCTCTGGACGCGCGTCAACAGTCTCGACTCGCCCTGGTGTCTCGACGACCTGACGACGCTGGTCACCGAGATCGGCGATCAACTCGACGTGATCATGATTCCCAAGGTCGAAGGCGCCTGGGACATTCACTATGTCGATCGCTTGCTCGCTCAGCTAGAGGCCCGCGCCGGAGTCAAGAAGCCGATCATGGTTCACGCCCTGCTCGAAACCGCACTCGGCGTCGCGAATGTCGAAGAGATCTGCGCCGCGAGCCCGCGGATGCAGGGGCTCTCTCTCGGTCCAGCGGATCTCGCCGCGAGCCGACGAATGAAAACGACTCGCGTCGGTGGCGGACACCCGGGCTATCTCGTTCGAACCGACCCTGACCCGTCGAACCCGGACGCTTTGAGAACGACAGCACAGCAGGATCTCTGGCACTACACGATGGCGCGCATGGTCGACGCGTGTGGCGCCAACGGGATTCTTCCCTACTACGGACCCTTCGGTGACATCAAGGACACGGTTGCCACAGAAGATCAATTCCGAAACGCCTTCTTGATGGGTTGCGTCGGCGCCTGGAGTCTCCATCCGGTACAGATCGACATCGCCAAGAAGGTCTTCTCGCCCCCGGTCGACGAAGTCCTGTGGGCGAAGAACGTGATCGAACAGATGGGCGATGGAACGGGCGCGGTCATGATCGACGGCAAGATGCAGGACGATGCGACCGTGAAACAATGTCATGTCATGGTCGGACTCGCGCAGATGCTCTCGGAGAACGATCCGGAATTGAAGAAGGCCTACGAGTTCTAGGCTTGAACGACGCCGAGGTCCGGATCAGGCAAAAAGGGATCCTCTCGCGCGTCCGCGAAGCGATGGAGAACCGATGAAGACGACCGTACTCGGCCGAACCGGCATGCGAATTTCGAAGTTGTGTCTCGGATGCATGAGCTACGGCTCTTCCACGTGGCGGCCCTGGGTCCTCGACGAGAATCAGGCGCGACCCTTTTTCAAGCGTGCCCTCGAAGCGGGCATCAATTTTTTCGACACGGCCGACATCTACTCACTCGGCGCTTCAGAAGAAGTCACGGGCAAGCTGCTTCGCGATATGGCCAACCTCGACGAATGCGTGGTCGCGACGAAACTGGCGCTCCCGATGAGCAAGGGACCCAACATGCGCGGGCTCTCGCGCAAGCACATCCAGCAAGCCTGCGAGGCCAGTCTGCGAAGGCTGGGCATCGACACGATCGACCTCTATCAGCTCCATCGCCTCGATCCCGACACACCCATGGAGGAAACGCTCGGCGCGCTCGATGATCTGGTTCGCCAGGGGAAGGTCCGTCATATCGGCGCGAGTTCGATGTACGCCTGGGAAATGGCCACGGCTCTGGGCATTTCCGATCGACGCGGCCTGGCGCGCTTCGCGACCATGCAGAACCACTACAACCTTCTGTATCGCGAAGAAGAGCGCGAAATGATGCCGTTATGCGAAACCGAAGAGGTCGCCGTCATTCCCTGGTCGCCACTGGCGCGGGGAATCCTGGCCGGAGCCCGGCCGGCGCTGCGCGAGAAGTCGGGATCCACGCGCCAGGAAACCGATGGCTTCACCGACTTTCTCTATGACCAGGATTCGGATTGGGACGTCGTCGTCGCCGTTGCGGAAATCGCCAAGGAACGCGAGTTGCCCCCGGCGCAGATCGCTCTGGCCTGGATGCTGGCGAAGCCCTTTGTCACGGCGCCGATCATCGGAGCCACGAAGCTCGGTCATCTCGAAGACGCGATCTCAGCCCTCGACGTCGTCTTGTCGGAGCAGGAAATCGCGCGACTGGAATTGCCGTATGCTCCGCATCCCGTGAAGGGAATGAGAACGGCCGCCCTCTACCGCCCCGCGCGACTCTCTCGTTCGTAGGTGACCCAGTGACTTCGGAGCCGTCGGTTTCCGAACAACGGCCCGTCTCCCGACGGCGCCTGGCGACCCTTGGTCTGCTCGCCGTCTCGATCATGGTCCCCGTGACGCTGCCGGTTCCGATCCTTCGCGAACTCGTCGGCGGCCGATTCGAAGTCTCCGAATTCCTCACCTCGCTCTTCATGTCCGTGAACATGGTCGGAGCCGCCATCGCGGCTCCCCTGGCCGGAGCCCTGGCCGATCGGCTGGGGCGATGCAGGTCACTCGTGATCGGCGCGCTACTCGTCGACGCGCTGCTCTTTCTCGTCATGACTCGGGAGATGCCCTTCGGCGTCTTTCTCGGCATCAGGCTCTTCGAGGGCGCCGCTCACATCTTCGCCCTCTCGCTTCTGCTCTCGATCGCCGCCAGTCTCGGAGGAGAAAACCGTCGAGGTCAGACCATGGGCATCACGGGTGCCGGAATGATGTTAGGCGTCGCGCTCGGTGCTCCGATCGGCGGCCTGCTTGGTCGCGACGACCCGTTGCAGCCGCTTCTGGTGGGTTCCGTGCTTCTGGTTGGTGCGGCAGCCCTTGCGGCCGGCTTGCTGCCGGACCCGGCGGGCGCCGAGCGAAGGCCAAGGTTCCGCGAGATCATGCGCACGATCCGCGAGAATCGAGATGTGATCGTACCTCTCATCTTTGCCTTCGCCGACCGTTTTACCGTCGGCTTCTACACGACCACGTTCTCTCTGTTCGCATCCGGCCTCCACGGCGCCAGCCCGCCGGTCGTGGGTCTCTGGATCTCGGCCTTCATGTTGCCCTTCGCACTCTTTTCCTTTCTCTTCGGCGTGCTCGCGGAGCGCACCTCGAAGACTGCGCTGCTCTGCGGCGGAAGTATCGTCTACGGGCTGCTCACCGCGAGTCTCGGCTTCTGGCCCCGTGAATTCATCGGGCCGGGTATGGCGCTGATCGGTGTCTTCGCGGCGGTCATGTTCGTGCCTTCGATGTTGATGACGACCGATTTGACGCCCCCGGCAATCCGGTCGACGGCGCTTGGTGCCTTCAACACGGCCGGCAGCCTGGGCTTCATTCTCGGGCCGATCACGGGGGGCCTGGTCAGCGAAGCGGTCAGCGCCAGTCACGGTGCGGCCGCCGGCTACCAAGCGGCCTTCGGCGTCGCTGGAGGAGCCGAAATTCTCTGCGGGCTCATCGCTCTACCCTTTCTCATGCGCTTGCGCCGGGCGGGGCGAACCAGCTGATTCTGCACCGAGTGCCGGGACACCGAGTGCTGAAATCGACTTGTCGGGGCGGAAAACTCGTGTAATGTCGGCGCGTTACTCAATTCGATGAGGGATCTCAAAATGGCCGCGTCTTCGTCCCCGCCAGTCTTTCCGGTGATCTTGTCCGGTGGCTCCGGGATCCGTCTCTGGCCGCTCTCGAGACGCGCGTATCCAAAGCAATTGCTGCCCCTGGTCGGCGAGGAAACGCTGCTGCAAGCGACGGCGGTCCGCGTTCGCGAGGGCGACTCCTTCGAGCGCCCGCTGATTCTCTGCAACGACGCACATCGTTTCATCATCGCCGAGCAACTGCGCGCCAAGGACATCACGCCCCTGGCGATCGCCCTCGAACCCGTCGCTCGCAATACGGCTCCCGCCATCACGGCCGCCGCACTCATCATCTCCGAGCAAGAACCCGAAGCCGTGATGCTCGTGCTTCCTTCGGATCATGTCATTCGCGATCCGGACCGCTTCCGACAAGCGGTGGAGACCGCCGCACAAGCCGCGCGAAACGGCCATCTCACGACTTTCGGCATCGTGCCCGAACATCCCGAAACCGGCTTCGGATATATCCGGCGCGGCAATCCAATCGACGGCCTTTCCGGGGCCTATGAAGTCGCCGAATTCGTGGAGAAACCGGATGCCGCGCGGGCCGAGAGTTTCGTCCGCTCTGGCGACTACGCCTGGAATAGCGGAATTTTCGTCTTCCCCGTTCGCAAACTGCTCGAAGAAATCGGGCGACTTCAGCCGGAGATGCTTGACGCCTGTCGGGACTCGGTCGCAGGCGCGACGAGGGATTTGACGTTCACACGGCTCGAGGAGGCCGCATTCGGCACTTCCCCCTCGATCTCGATCGACCACGCGCTGATGGAGAAGACTCAATCCGCCGCGGTCGTGACCTGTGATATCGGCTGGAGCGATGTGGGTTCGTGGGGGGCGCTCTGGGAGATCGGAGACACGGATGAACACGGCAACGTGACTCTTGGCGATGTCGTGCTTCATGATGTCGAGAACAGCTATATCCGCTCGGAGCGAAGGCTGGTCGCCGCCGTCGGCGTTCGGGATCTCGTGATCGTCGAGACGGACGATGCGATTTTCGTCTCGCCTCGGGAACGCGCTCAAGAAGTGAAGGAAATCGTTTCGGAACTCGACCGCGCCGAGCGACCGGAGGCCGAGCTTCACGCGCGCGTCTATCGGCCGTGGGGCTACTACGAAGGTGTCGCCGAAGGCGACCGATTCCAGGTAAAGCGGATCTCGGTCAAACCCGGCGAAAAACTATCGCTGCAGATGCATCACCATCGTGCGGAACACTGGGTCGTCGTCGAGGGCACGGCCCGCGTAACCAACGGCGATCAGGAGATCCTGCTGAGCGAGAATCAGTCGACGTATATCCCGATCGGGGTGACGCACCGACTCGAAAATCCCGGCGAGATCGATCTCACCCTGATCGAGGTTCAATCGGGCTCCTACCTGGGCGAAGATGACATCGTCCGCTTTGACGACATCTACGGTCGAAGCCCTGGCGCGGACTCCTCCGAAAGCTGAGTTCGTCGGGCGAGGGGCGCGTGGCTGTCCTCCGAGAGCGAATCGGGGTTGTCGATTTGGATTAGAGACCAAATTCACCCATTAATGACGAATCGGGACGTCAGATCGCTGAGGTCTTCTCGCTATGACCCAAACGGATCCAGGGAATCGAAAGTTCCTTCAGGGACGCCGGGCAACGAAGTCTTCATCCCCGAGAATCCGGTCAACGCCACCGGCATTGGAATCGCGACACGGATTTCGGATCGGCTGAGCTGAATCGGAACGATCATTCCGGTCTCGCCCGAGGACACCGACGAAGGTGGCGTCGTGAATGAATTCGACAATTGTCCGTTCGTGTCGAACTCCGGGCAGGAGGACGTTGGAGGCCTGGATTTCGGCAATACCCCCGACGGCATCGGCAACGTTTGCCAGTGCGGCGATGTGACGGGTGAGGGCCAGGCCAACGCCACGGATGCGGCCTTCATCAAACGTCAGGCGCTGGGACTCGCTGCGCCACTTTTCCTCGTCCCCGACAATTGTGACGTCTCCGGCAACGAGAAATGCAACGGCACCGACGCGACGCTCATCGTCCACGCCGCGCTGGGAAACGTGAGCCCGCTCTTCGGTCAGAATTGTCCATCGGCGCTGCCATGATGAACGCGAATCACGCGATCGAAACCAGCCGAGTCGGGCGAGTGATCGCACTCGCGTCGCTGCGGTTGCTGTCGAGCATGCCGAGTCGGCCGGGGACGCTCACGTTTTTCGAATCTACCTCCGGACCGGGGACGCCGCTATCGATCTCGACACCGGCCACCCGCGTATCCATCGACGTCGACTACGACGCAGCTTCCGACGAAGGCGGCCGATGACTTGAACGGCGAGTTCACGAACATCTTCAACATGATCAGCTTTTCGGTCAGTGGAACCAACGGCTACGTCGTTCTGCTTCGCGGCGAGTACATCGATGCGATCGGGACTTCCATGAACCTCGGGGCCGTGCAATCGATCGATACGACGATCCTGGCGGAAGTCCCGGAGCCTGGTCTGGGGGTCTGCCTTGCCGTGGGCTGCCTCGCGCTCGCGTTTGTCCGCGGTCGTGTTCAAGGTCGGCACGCCGGATCTCGAGCCTCACCCGGACCTTGACTCGACCCTCCCCCGGTCTTGCGACGCGGCGCTTCGTCCACGACCCTTGGGTAATGACGACCACATCCCCTCTGTCCAAGAAGAAGATCGAAGTCCTCGGCCATCAAATGGCCTACCACGAACGAGGCGAAGGCGATCCAATCGTCCTGCTTCACGGCAATCCGACCTCGTCCTATCTCTGGCGCAATATCGTTCCCCATCTCGAGAGTCTCGGACGATGCATCGTGCCCGACTTGATCGGCATGGGCGATTCCCAGAAACTGGCCGACCCGGGACCCGGTTCGTACCGCTTCGTCGAACATCGTCAGTTTCTCGATGCACTCCTGGAAAAACTCGACGTGAGTCAGAACGTCACCTGGGTGATTCACGATTGGGGTTCCGCCCTGGGCTTCGACTGGGCCAACCGCCATCGCGCCAGCGTGCGAGCCATCGCCTACATGGAAGCCATCGTCGCCCCGATTCCATCCTGGGATGAATGGCCCAAGGCGGCGCAACCCGTCTTCTTGGGATTTCGATCCGAGAAGGGCGAAGAGATGGTGCTCGAACAAAACCTCTTCATCGAAGGCATGCTGCCCGGTTCGATCATCCGCAAACTCTCGGACGAAGAGATGAATGAGTATCGACGGCCCTTCGCGAGTGGTGGCGAAGATCGAAGGCCGACGCTGACCTGGCCGCGCGAAATTCCGATCGAAGGCGAGCCCGCCGACGTCGTTGAAATCGTGAGGGAATACGGCGCATGGCTCTCGAGTTCGGACGTTCCCAAACTCCTGATCAACGCCGAGCCGGGCGCGATCCTGCGAAAGAGCGCGCTCGAATTCTGTCGAGCCTGGCCCAATCAGGAAGAGACGACGGTCGCTGGTATCCACTTCATCCAGGAAGACTCGCCGGATGAAATTGGCCAGGCGATCGCCAACTGGCTCTCGCGAATCCCCTGAACCCGGACGTCGCCGGTCAGGAAAGTTCGAGCATTCGCTCGATCGGTCGCAGCGCGAGCTTGGCCAGATCCTGGGGGACGGTCACGCGAGGCCCGTCATCGCGCATGCAGAGATAGAGCTTCTCGAGCGTGTTCAGTCGCATATAGGGGCAGCGGTTGCAGGCGCAACTCTCGTCCATTCCCGGTGCCTGGTAGAGCACCTTCTCGGGAACCTGCTTTTGGATCGCATGAAAAACGCCGTCCTCGGTCGCAATGATCGCTGGACGCTCGGGCTCGGCGATGGCGCGGTTGATGATGCCGGTCGTGCTGGCAATGAAGTCCGCTTGATCGAGCACAGCCTGATCGCATTCCGGATGAGCGAGCACCTCTGCGTCGGGATGTTGAACGATGAGCTTCGCGAGTCCCTTGGCACTGAAGAGTTCGTGAACGACGCAGGCGCCCTGCCAAACGATCAGGTCATCGCGCCCGGTTTCCTTCGCAACCCATCGCGCCAGATGTCGGTCGGGAGCGAAGATCAATTTCTCTCCTTCGAACGCTGCGACCATCTTGGCCGCGTTCGAGGAGGTGCAGATCAAGTCGCTGATCGCCTTCACCCCCGCCGAGGCGTTGATATAGGTCAAGACCCGGGCGCCCGGATGTTCGGCGACGAAGGCTTCGAACTCGTCCGCCGGACAGCCATCGGCGAGTGAGCATCCCGCGTCGAGATCGGGAACCAGAACGGGAATGCCCGGGTTGAGAATCGCCGCAGTCTCGGCCATGAAATGCACACCGCAAAAGACGATCCGATCGCAATCGATTTCCTGGGCAGCTCGCGCGAGGGCGAGCGAATCGCCTACGACATCGGCAAGATCCTGTATTTCCGATTCCTGGTAATAGTGCGCGAGGATGACCGCACCCTTTTGATTCTTCAATTCCAGGATGGCTGCTTCCAGGTCGTCAGGTCGGTCACTGCCTAGATTCGCGGGCAAGTCCATGATCGGCGATCTCCAGCTGGGGCACGCTGCGCCCAGAGTCTACCAAGGTCCGCAGGGTTTGAGTCCCCGCGAATGTCCAGGACGGGAACGCCTGGGACGGAAACTCTCGCGACTAGGAGACGGGCTCGATGAGCAGGGTCGGAACATCGTGGACGGGATCGCGAACCGTACAGACGCGCGTACCGGGTTTGTGGCCGTCGCGAATTTTCGAAACGTCGAAGCGATCGGCCGAGAGTCTCGAGTGAATCGCATCCATGTCGCCCACTTGCCAAGCCAACCCTCCGAAGCGGTCGGCGGATCCCGACGCGGGCGCGGCCTCTAGCCGGCCGCCTATTTCGATGGTCACGCCGCCAATTCGAAAAAAGATCAAGCGTACGCCGCGCTTCTCGAAACTTCGGTCGAGGGCTAGCCGGATTCCGAGTCCGTCGCGATAGAAATCTCGCGTCGCCTCGATGTCACCGCTCATGATCACCACGTGGTCCAAGGCGTCGATGACGCTACCCGACTCGAATGAACGCCCCTCGCTCGCAGGCATGGACGGATCGGCCCAGGTCGGTCGCTCTCCGACTTCCTCCGAGATCAGTTCGACCGGAATCGATCGGCTGCCGTCCGGGTCGACGAACGTCGACAGCCAGGCCCTTTGTTCGGCCTCCCCTGCCGCGTCGACCTTTCGGCTCTCGCTGGGAAGCAACGAACTCCCGGTTTCGCTCAGCCGCGATTTGATCTCCTCGACCTCGTCACAATCGAGACGAATTCCCGCCAACCCGACCGCTGATTTGGCGTCCACGCAAGAATCTTCACGAATCTCGAGAAGCATGTTGCGGACGGGAAAGAAAACGCTTCGGGTCTGCTGTGCGAGATCGGCCTCCACCGGGCCGGGATCTTGCCCCAGGAGCCGGGCGTAGTCGGCCACAGCCGAATCGAGATCGGGGACGTCGACGACCACACCATGGAATCTCGTAATCATGGACAGAACATCGCACGTCTTTTTCGCTATGCCCTGCATCACGGAAAATTTGTTGAGCCGGGGATGCGGGCGCCCGCGACGAGATCGAGAGGAACGACTGAATGAGCGAATCGAGTACCCGGCGTCCAATTTTCGGTGTGGCAGCCGCAGTTCTCGTCGGAGTCGTGGGCGGATTGCTCGCGCTCGCCCTGGCCAACTCGAATCTGGGGACCGGCGCGACGAACATCGATCGCTCGGGCCAACTTTCGATCCACATCAACGGCGTGTCGCAGCGAATGGCCCGGGACGTCTTCCTCCCTACGGAGGGCTGGGTCCTGCAGATCCGCTACCCGGACCTACCCATCGCGGAGGAACGAGAGGGATTTGTCGTGATCCTGCGCTCCGAACGAACGGGCGCAACCATCGAGATCCAGGACCGCTTCCGGTTCGAGGACGAGTTCGCGACGTTGATCGTTCCCGAACAGCTCGGTCTCGCCTCCGGGCTGCTTTCCGTGCGTGCGAGTTTTGACGACGAGGCGGGCAAGCGCTTCGAGGCCTCGAGAAGGATCCGCATCCGCTCACCACTCGGCCTACTCCCAATCGGATTGCGTCAAGTCATCCACTTCGATTTCAGAGTCGACCACGACGGCGATGGTCGGCCCGATTTCTGGAACGATCTCGAACTCTTCGGATTGGCCTCGACCCGGCATCCCGATCTCGCTCGCTCGGTCGCCGCGCAGATCGAAGAACGCGCGCTATTGCGTGTCGAGGCAGCCTACGACCCAACCCATGATCCGAATCTTACTGGCCGGACGCGCGATTTTGCGACCGTGCGCTTTCGACCCGACTCGAATCCTGGATCCTTGATCACGCGAATCTGTGTCGGGGGTGGTGATCCAACTGAACGTGATCGAGTTGGCCATGTCCGACTCGATTTTCGAAACGAAGACAAGACCTCACTCGAATGCAGTCGGAACCCGGCCACCGGGCTCTTTCCTGCCGCACTCGATACCTATCGGGACTCGACGCTCTTTCGCGAAGTCCTCGACCCCTTCCTTCCCGACCGTGGAGGAAGGCCCATTGGAGAACATCCCGATGACTCCCTCGAGCGTCTCGTTGCTCTGTTCGAAGCCGGCGGAGACGGCCAGACCTCTTCCGCGCGAGAGACGAAGATCATTCGTGCGATCGAGGTTCTCGGGACTGTTCTTGGCAGCATCATGGCCCATGAGGCGGGACACGCTCTTGGACTCGTTGCGGAAGGTCGGCCGAGCGTGGGGTTATTCGGCGGAAGCGATGGCGCTTCCTTTGCTCACAACATCGATTCCCACGGAGAAGAGCCAACATCGAATTGGCTCATGAACTCGGGTGGAAGCCTCGGATTCGAAGAATTGGCCGGTGAGGGCGAAACGGGGCCACTCGTCTTCCGACCGCTGAATTTCGCCTACCTGCGCGATCGCGTGATCGTGACGGACTAGCGCTACCGCGTTCCGGCCGCAGGGCTTGACCGGGGCTAGATGTCCCAGAAGAAGTCCTTGTTCGTGAGTTCGGAATCTCCATCCGTCGCCGCGACCTCTTCGCGTTCCGCAGGCGTCAGCAGGTCATCGCCCTTGGCGATTCGTTCGACCAGTTCTTCGAGATCGCGAGTCTCGGTCTCCCAGTAGTCGTCCGTCCCAAAATGTGGAAAGGCGTCCGGAAAGGCCGGATCCTCCCAGCGCCGTGCGATCCAACCCGCATAGAACACGAAGCGAAATCCACGAAGCGGTTCGATCAGTGAAAAACCCCGATCGTCGAAGGGCCTGAACTGTCGATAGGACTCGACCAGCAGCCGCCTCTGTCGGTCGGCGAGAGCGTCGCGACCCGGCAGCAGCATCCAGACATCCTGGACCGGTGGGCCGATCACCATGTCGTCGAAATCGAGAAAGAACCAGCCCTCGTCGCCACGCAGCAGGTTCCCGGCGTGGCAATCGCCGTGGATCGGTTGAATCAAGAGATCGCGACTTCTCTCCTGATACGTCGAGACGAGCGTCTCGACCGCGCGCGCATAACGTCCGGAGCAGCTGGGCGGCAGCCAATCTCCATCTTCGAGCAGTGCGAGCGCCTCGAGCGGAACCGTGTCGGCGTTCAAGGTTCGTCGATTCGGCGCACCCAGATCGGCAGCGATCGAATGGATGCGGGCCATCAGCCGGCCCAATATCTCGATCTGATCGTCGGCCAACTCGTCGGGAGAACGCCCGCCCGTACGCGGCCAGATTGCATAGTGAATATCCTCGATTTCCTTCAGCGTGTCGCCGTCGGGAAACTCGAGGGGGGCGCAGACCGGAATCTCTGCGCGAACCAGGGCGGCGAGCAGGCGATGTTCATCGAGAATCGTCTCGCGAGACCAGCGACCCGGGCGATAGAATTTCGCGACCACGTGTTGGCCATCTTCGAGACGGACATCGTAGACCCGATTCTCGAGTGCGTTGAGCGCAAAACAATGTCCGGACGGTACGAAGCCTGCCGCCTCGACGGCCTGGAGTACACGTTCGGGTGTCAGCCGGAAAAAGAACTCGCTTTGGTCGTGGCTCATATCGGGAGCATACCCCGATCGCAGATTTGCCCGATTCTGGCGTATTCGTTAATATTTTCCAATACTTACATCGTCCTCAAGACGCTCCAGCGACGCGGCCGGGCAAGCGCTCCGTTCGGTCGATAAGCGAATTGCGAGATGAAGGCGCAGAAGGCACGTATCGGTCGGCGCAACGAGAGCGCCATGATCTTCGACCCCTCAACCCCGGAGTAGCCCCAGTGTCCCCCAACCGCGATCGCCCATGGCTGATTCGAACCTATTCGGGCCATTCCTCGGCCCAAGCCAGTAATGCCCTCTACCGAAGCAATCTCGCCAAGGGCCAGACAGGCCTGTCCGTCGCGTTCGATCTCCCGACCCAGACCGGCTACGACTCGGATCATCCACTCGCGCGTGGCGAAGTCGGCAAGGTCGGCGTCCCGATTTCCCATATCGAAGACATGCAATGTCTTTTCGAGGAAATCCCGCTCGACAAGATGAATACGTCGATGACGATCAATGCGACGGCCGCCTGGCTGCTCTCGCTCTATATCGCGACCGCACAGCGACAGGGATCCTCTCCAGAGGTTCTGACCGGGACGACCCAGAACGACATCATCAAGGAATACCTTTCCCGAGGTACATTCGTCTTTCCACCCGATGCCTCGATGCGCTTAACAAGTGAGATCGTCGCCTATACCGTCGATCATGCGCCGCGCTGGAACCCCGTCAACATCTGCTCCTATCATCTTCAGGAAGCGGGGGCGACGCCCGTCCAGGAGATCGCCTTCGCAATGGCGAACGCCATCTCTGTTCTCGATCGAGTTCGAGAGAATGCGGACGTCGATGACGAGACGCTGTCGCGCATCTTCGGTCGGATCTCATTCTTCCTCAATGCCGGGATTCGATTCGTGGAAGAGATGTGCAAATGCAGAGCGATGACGCTGCTCTGGGAAGAGATCGGACGCGAACGTTATGGCATCTCCGACGAAAAGATGCTGCGGCTGCGTTACGGCGTTCAAGTAAACAGCCTCGGACTGACTGAAGCCCAGCCCGAAAACAATATCGTCCGAATCGCTCTCGAAGCGCTCGGGGTCACACTTTCGAAAAAAGCGCGGACCCGATCGCTACAGCTCCCGGCCTGGAACGAGGCACTCGGCCTGCCGCGACCCTGGGATCAACAACTCTCGCTCCGCACTCAGCAGATTCTCGCCTTCGAAACCGATATCCTCGAATACGAAGATCTCTTCGATGGCTCCTACGTGGTTGAAAAGCGGACGTCGGAACTCCTGTCCGCGGCTCGTGAAGAGTTGCAGCGCGTCCTCGACATGGGTGGCGCCGTCGACGCTGTCGAAAACGCCTATATGAAACAACGCCTCGTCGAGAGTCATACGGCGAGGTTGCGGGCCATCGAATCCGGCGAACTCGTCGTGGTCGGCGTGAACGAGTATCAAGAAACCGTTGAGTCTCCGCTCGTCGAGGGCGGCTCCGCGTCGATCCTCAAGGTCGACGAATCCGCCGAACGAAAGCAAATCGAATCGCTTGATGCGTTCCGAAAGAAGCGAAACGCCGACGACGTCGCGCAAGCCTTGAGACAACTCGAGGACACGATCAAGAATGGCAAGAACATCATGCCCGCCTCGATCGAAGCCGCAAACGCGGGCGTGACCACCGGTGAATGGTCCCAGGTCCTGCGCGACCACTTCGGCGAGTATCGCGCTCCGACAGGAGTGGGCACCGCGCCTGTCGCGGCGACCGGCACCGCCAGCGAGGGCGTCGAACGCGTGCGCGTGCGCGTCGACGAAGCGTCTCGCAAGCTCGGACGGCGACTCAAGATCCTGGTCGGAAAGCCGGGACTCGATGGACATAGCAACGGAGCAGAACAGATCGCCGTGAAAGCGCGCGACGTCGGAATGGAGGTCGTCTACGACGGGATTCGGCTGACGCCACAAGAAATCGTCCAGTCCGCGCGAGACGAAGGCGTTCACGTGATTGGATTGTCGATTCTCTCCGGCTCCCATGGCGTACTCGTCATCGACGTCGTCGAGCAATTGAGAGAGGCGGGGCTCGGTCATATTCCAGTCGTGGTCGGCGGCATCATCCCGGAGGACGATGCGACGAAGCTGATAGAGGCCGGCGTCGTACGCGTCTATACACCCAAGGATTTCGACCTCACTCGAATCATGAGCGAAATCGTCGACGTCGTCTCCGAGCACAATGCCGCCTAGCGAACAGGACAGCACGCTCGTCAAGCGTCTGCGCGACGGAATCACGACCGGAGATCCGGGCGCGGTGTCCGAAGCGCTCAATCGAATCGACGACGACCGTCCCGAGAATCGCGAGACCGTTCTGGCATTGCTCGATTCCGCAATCGGCCACGACCGTGGGCCTCGCATCGGCATCACCGGGGCGCCCGGCTCCGGAAAGTCGACGTTGCTCGATGCCCTGGTCGGCGTCCTTCGCGATCGTGGCCGCAGCGTCGGAATTCTGGCCGTCGACCCATCGAGCCAGAAAACGGGCGGCGCGCTTCTCGGCGATCGCATGAGACTCGGTTCGGCCGCCAGGGACTCTGGGGTCTTCCTGCGATCACTCGCGGCACGAGACCAACTCGGCGGACTCTCGGAGATCACCGGGCCGAGCCTGGACCTCATGCAGGCCGGCTTCGACCAGGTCTTCGTGGAAACGGTCGGCGTCGGTCAATCTGAAGCCAGCGTCATCGATCTGGTTGACACGCTGGTATTCGTCGCGCAGCCCGCAGCCGGAGACCTGATCCAATTCATGAAGGCAGGCATTCTGGAATGGCCCGATATCTTTTTCGTCAACAAGTCGGATCTTGGAAAAATCGCAACACGAACGGCGACAGAGCTCCTCGCCGGGCTCGACCTCGCTGGTCGAGGTGACACTGAATACAAGCCACAGGTGCTATGCGGCTCCGCGAAGCACGGGCTCGAAATCGAGACCCTGATCGATGCGATCGACGCCCATCAGCAATATCTGAAGTCCTCGGGACAAGGCGAGGTCCGGCGAGCGCAGGGTCGAGTTGCTCGGGTGCGAAGTCTGCTGGCGACGAACTATGGTCGACACGGCCTCTCGCAATTGACCGGCCCGCTCGAGATCGAGACCTACGTGGGAGCACGACCGGAGTCCTCGGCCGAGCGACTATCGGACGAACTTGGACGAGAAGTCGAAGCGGCCCTCGGCAAGAAAGCGAAGTAGCTTGGCCGATCGCGGCCGGTCGCCGATCGCGCGCGTCTTGCGCACGGTTGCCTGGGCCCTCTTCTTCGCGTTCGTGTTCGGATTTCTGATCGGGACCTGGCTCAGGAATCAGATCGAAGAGCCCGTGCGCTATATCGGCGAGCAGGATCGCCCGATGTCATTTATGGCGGCTCGTCCAGGTGGTATCGATCACGCCCTGGCGCTGATTCTCGTGACGAGCCAGGACGAAGAGAAGGTCTGAGAGGCGATTCAGATACCGCAGCGACGTCTCTTCGACCGACTCGCCCTCGCTGCCAGCCAGCGCGACGACCGCCCGCTCCGCGCGCCGGCAGATGGTTCGTGCGAGATGAAAGGCCGCTCCCGAGGAGCTACCGCCCGGAAGGATGAACGTCTTCAGTTCCCCGAGGCCGGCCTCCAGCTGATCAATGAGGGCTTCGAGAGCCAACACTTCGGCCGCCGCGACCCCAGGGACACCCGCCTTCTTGCGATGCTCCGCACTCGGCGTCGCGAGCGCTGCGCCGAGATCGAAGAGTGCGCTCTGGATATTGGCTAGCCCTGCACTGAGATTCGGATCGACACCGGCGGCGATCGCCACACCGATCGCCGCATTCAACTCGTCGACGTCGCCGTAGGTGGCGACCCGCGCGGCGTCCTTGCCTACACGGTCACCACCGAAAAGATCGGTCTGCCCGGCGTCGCCACGTCTCGTGTAGATCTTCACTAGAAAACCTCCAGGGCGAACGGTGCCATTGGAGAGCGTGCCGCCTCTTGCGGTCCCTCGACCGAACGATTGCGGCCCAATAGTTACGCGCGGGCTTCGAGGTCGGCGTCGATCAGACGCGCCAACTCGTCGTCATTCGGCTCGATCGTCGATTCCGTTCTCGGAGCTTCCGCAGGCGCAGCTTCAGCAGAGGGCGCGGCAACGATTCGACGCAGGGCGACGACAGCAAAACCACCTCCGACCACGAAGCCCATGATCGGAAAGATGTAGGCCCAGAGCGTGATGCCCTTGGCTGGCGGAGACGCGAGAATTTCCTCTCCGAATCGCTCGATCAAGACCGCGATGACCTCTTCTTGCGTCGAGCCGGCCGCTTCTTGCATGACCATCCACTGCACGAGTTCTGCGGCCTGCGGGCTGGGGCATGATGCCAGCGTTCGCCCGGGGCAGTAAGGACTCATGAGTTCCGCGGCCAGGTCATAGCCCCAGGACTTGGCGGTGGCGTCACCCGCCGAAGCAATCATGAACAGACACACGACCGCGATCAGACCCGACAGGACTCGTCGAAGCCTTTGCGGCCTACGGCGCGCCTGGGTACCAGACCCTCGCGAGCCGTGCGCGACATCCTCAGAGCGGTCACTCATCAGATCTCCCAATTCAGCCTCATCGCTTCGTCCCGCTCCTCGTCGCCCTTCCAATTTCGCATCAGCTGTCGCGGCGCTTCGGCCATCACCCGCGACCCCGGCGGAACGCTACTGGTCAGCCAGACGTTGCCCCCGATGATGCTGCCGGCACCGATCACGGTATCGCCACCCAGAATCGTCGCGCCCGCGTAGATCGTGACATCGTCCTCGATCGTCGGATGGCGTTTCTTTCCGCGCAGCGCGGAACTGTCACGAATGGACGTCGCACCGAGCGTGACGCCTTGATAGAGGCGGACGCGATCGCCAATGACCGCGGTCTCGCCGATGACGATCCCGGTTCCATGGTCGATGAAGAAGCGAGTTCCAACCATGGCGCCCGGGTGAATGTCGATCCCGGTTCGATCGTGTGCGTATTCGCTCATGATGCGAGGCAAGAGCGGCACCCCGTAGCCATGGAGTTCGTGGGCGATGCGATGGATGGCCAGCGCGCGAATCGCTGGATAGGCCACGACGATTTCGTCGTACCCGCTCGCTGCCGGGTCGCCCTCATAGGCGGCCTCGACATCCCGCGACAGCATTGCGCGCAGAGCCACCAGACGACTGATGAACCGAACGGTCAGGTCTTCGGGCGTCACCGATTCCGGCAACTCGACCTGAACCAGCAGTTTGTAGAGTCCGTCTGCGACGGCCGGAACTTCAGACCGGAGCTCGGCCGGATCGACGCGGAAGCGCAACAATCGCTTGGTCGGATCGACCCAGGCGACGACCTGATTCGGATCGAGGATCCCACCACAAACCGTCTCGGACAGCACGGTTTCCTCGCAGCCAGCGAGGCCTTCGACGGCGGCCTCGAGAACATCCTCGGGACAAGAAAATGGCTCCGTCGGGACCGTCGCCGAAGCTTCGCCGGCCCTTCGCATCGATCTCAGCACGGGATTATTGGCCATCTGAACTCCTTGGATCCACGAGCGCGTGGCGACCGATCTCGGCCCTCCCAGACGATAGGATGCCCCAATTCGTGCGTTCTGACACGTCCGGGCCGATACGGGTCGATTCCGGCAAGCCACCGGCAAACTCCGCGCGCCGTGGAAGCGAGTGCGAAGGCAAGGACCTATCTTTCGGCTCGCATGAGCCCGCTCTACAGCCATTCCCGTCTTTCGAGCTTCGAGAATTGTCGAAAGCAATTCGAATTTCGCTACATCCAGAAGATCCCGAGTGAAACAGAGTCGATCGAGGCCTTCGTCGGCAAGCGCGTCCACGAGATTCTCGAACGACTCTATCTCTTCGTCGGACGTGGCCAGGTTCCCGGCGTCGAGAAGGTCGTCGACCGCTATCAGAAACTCTGGGAAGAGACCTACGACGGCGAACGGGTGCGTATCGTACGCGAAGGAACGCCTCTTTCGTTCTATCGAGAACTCGGTGAACAATGTCTGCGCGGCTATTACGTTCGCCACTATCCCTTCGACGAAGACGAAACCCTCGGCATCGAAAAGAGGGTCGTTTTCTCGCTCGATGATTCGGGCCAGTACAAGATGCAGGGCATCATCGATCGAATCTCACGCGCACACGACGGCGCGATCGTAGTTCACGACTACAAGACCGGCGCGCGGGTTCCGTCTCAGAAGATGCTCGACCAGGATCGCCAGCTCGCTCTCTACCAGATCGGCTTGGCAAAGGATTATGGCGACGACGTTCCCTTCCGACTCGTCTGGCACTACGTGGCCAAGAATCAGACGCGGACGTCGACTCGCACACCGGAAGAGCTGACGGCCTTGCGAAAGTCGACGATCGAGCGCATCGACGAAATTCAGGCCGCCGACGAGTACCCACCACACAAGACCGCGCTCTGCGGTTGGTGTGAGTACAAATCGCGTTGTCCACTCTTCACGACCGAACCTGCGGAAACGATGGCTTCGGCAGCCCCCGCCGGTCCAGCTGGCCAGCAACTCGACCTGCTCCGACCGCCGAGGCCGTGAGGGATTCGGCGAGCCGCGAGCGGGTTCTGCTAGCTTCTCGCCATGGCCCTACAAATCGAACGCATCCCGACTTTTGGTGACAACTACACGTATCTCGCGATCTGCGACGAGACGAACCACGCAGCGATCATCGACGCGCCCGAAGCGGAACCCGTCATCCAACGCGTCGACGCAACGGGCGCCGATGTCAAGCTCATCCTCTCGACCCACCACCACTTCGATCATTCCAAGGCGAACCCCGAGCTTGCCGAACGCTATGGCGCCCCGGTTTATGGCCATGTCTCGGACAGCGAACGACTCCCAGGCATGACCCATGGCATCGACGAAGGCGACAAGATCGAAGTCGGCAATCAATCCGCCCGGGTTCTCTTCATCCCGTCTCATACCTCGGGCCATGTCGCCTACGTTTTCGATGAAGCCAAGGCCGTCTTTACCGGGGACATGCTCTTCGCCGCGGGCTGCGGCCGGCTCTTCGAAGGCAGCGCACAAATGATGTATGACGCGCTCTGCGGCAAGCTCGCCGCCCTGCCCGATGACACGCTTGTCTACTGCGGACATGAATACACGGAAGGCAATCTCAATTTCGCACTCACGGTCGAACCCGAAAACGGCGAGATCAAGGAACGACATGCGAAGGTCCGAGAGCTCCGAGCGAACGCGGCCGCCGACTGGCACGATGCGACGCCCGCCGAAATGACGATCCCGAGCTCGATCGGCGAAGAAAAGGCAACCAATCCCTTCATGCGCGCATCGAGCGCGGAGGAGTTGGGCCGGATCCGCACACTCAAAGACTCTTTTTAGGGTTGAGGACTCCTCGTAGGGTTGAGGACTCCTCGTAGGGTTGAGGACTCCTCGTGTTGAAGACTCCTAGCGTTGAGGACTCCTTCTAGAAGTGTCGACGTCGAACCGCTGATGCAGGATTTCATTCCGGACGGCGCAACGACCGCAATGATCGAACATCGCGTGGCCTTCTATGAGACCGATGCGATGGGGATCGTTCATCACGCGAATTATCTGCGCTTTTTCGAGAACGCTCGGGTCGCCTGGCTCGAAACCCACGACAAGAGCTATCCCGAGTGGATTGAGCTGGGCCTGCACTTTGCGGTGACGCACGCAGATCTCGATTACCGACAGTCCGCCCGCTTCGATGACAGGCTGGAAATCACGACCTGGCTCGAATCCGTTCGTGGCGCGTCGCTTGCGATGGCCTACACGATTGTATGTCAGTCGGAGTTGCTCGTGACCGGACGGACGGAACACGCCTCGATCAACGACGAGGGCCGCGTCCGTCGAATCCCGAAAGAGGATCGCGAACGGATGGGTCGCTCGGCCCTACCTTCGCGCTAGGAAGTCGCGATCGAGACGCTAGGACGACCCGCGACCGCGAAGGAATTTTCCTAGATCCGCGACGCGACGGTCGACTTCCCTTTCGAACCAACCGGTCACGTTCTGGATCACGTCGAGCGCGTCACCCTGCCCCGACCAATGCCCTCGAACAATGTCTGGATGGACGTGATTGAGCAGCCTGGAGAGGCAGGCGACAACCACGAAGAGGTCATCGAGCAGACCGATTGGACCGAATAACAATGCCGGCAAGAGATCGATGGGTGACAAGACATAGGCTACGCCGGCTACGACGATGCCTTTTTGCAGAATGGGAACTCGCTCATCGCGCAAGAGCCGGAGAAGCAGAATCGTCAGATCGGGCAGGAGCAATAAGAGATCGCGCGCGCCGCTCCGGCCCTCGAGCGCGCTACTACCGGACGGAGCGATGCGATCACGCAGCCGGTCATAGAGCCTACGCTCCTTCGGATTCAGCTCGATCGTCACCGCCAGGTCGCTCATTCGTCTCGCCCGAGCGGACGCCCGCCACCGAGTTCCCGCAAGGCCCGGTCGACGTCGCCGTCGGACCCCACGCCGAGCCGCTTCGGTCCAGGCGGCGGCTTCGAAACCGCGGCCGCACGAAGAATCCCTACGATCGCCTCGCCATCGAGACGATCGTCCAGTCGCAGTCCGAGCAGGATTGCGATGGTCGGAGCCACATCACTGAGGTCCAGACTCGGAACACGGACCTGCGAGCGAATGCCGCGACCCCAGGCAACGAATCCGACACTCGAAGCCTCTGGATCGCGAAAGGGAAAGGCGCCGGCACTGCCCCTTCGCGCAGCCGGACGAAGCACCGGCTTGGACAATCCGTTTCCGATCACGAATCCGGGGTTGGCCGCCAGCCCGAACCAGGCCTGGGGATCCGCTCCGGACTCCGCGAGATCCGCCGCCGAAACGACCTCAAAGGCATTCGTCCGCGCGGCTTCTTCTTCCAACACCTTCCGGGCCTCGACGGCACTCACCGCATCGCGTGCGTAGACATAGGCGGAACGACCATTCGTCCGCACGAGCGCCAACCAGCTGCGAACGCCGAGCGTTGCCCGCGGATCGCGCCCAATCAGACCGTGGCGCACGAGTGTCACATTTGGATCGATCTGTGTATGAACCGCGCGATAGCTCACGTCGCCGGTCACGAAGATCGCCGTGTCGGCGAGTTGACCGGCGGATTCCAGACAGGCGATGAGCCTGCCGATTTCGAGATCGACACGCCCTAGCGCCGCATCCACTTCGACGCTTCCGAAGCCCGCGGAGTGTTGAAAGCTGGCGGTCTGGTTCAAGCGAATCATCCAGAGCCCGGGATCGCGCTCGGAGGCAACGATGCGGCATGCGAGTTCCACGTAGGCAGCGTCCCGCTCCTGCGATGTCGGCCAGGCAGCGATCCCACCCGCTACAGGATTGGAAGGCCTGGCAGCGATGGCTTCCCCGGCAATCGCTTCGAGTTCGCGCAGCAGCGACGGACTCGTACGATTTCGGATGAATTCGAGCCAGCTCTTGTCGCTGTTCGTCGGTTCGCCGTCTGGAACGACCAATTCGATGCGAGCGCCCACCGTCGTCGGCCAACCGAGCGCGAGAACACCACGACCGATCGCCGCATCCCAAAGCGCTGTTCCCTTGAGCAGGCGACTATCCCAGAAGGGCAGCGCACGTTTGCCCTCTCGGTCGAGGGCGAAATCGGAAACGACACCATGTTGTGCCGGCAGACGACCGGTCGCGAGAGTCGCGTGCGACGCGTAGACCGAGCCCGGCGTAGGCGGGTGGGCTTCGACCCCGATGGCACCTTCGCGGGCGAGACGAGCAAGAGTCGGCATCCGCACTCTGTCGGTGGCATTCGCAACATGACCCCAGCTGTTCAAGAAGTCCGAGGAGTCCAAGCCACCGACGGTGATGAGTATGACACGTCGAGGCGGCCCGGCGGCCTCGATGGCCTCGCGATTCGAATCCAGGGTCGCGGAATGACGATTCTCGAGCGACGGCGTCGCGCAGCCTACACCGACAAACAACCAGCCCAACAGGCCGAGAACGATGATCGATCTCAAATTCAGCTCCGGTTCTTCAAATTGTCTGCACCCGCTCCGAGAGTGTCTCGTCGCGTCCACACGCCGTTTCACGAAGACCATGACACACTCTTAGTCTCCGAGCATCGCGGGGCGGTTGCCGAATCAGCCGCCCGAGCGAGCGCCAATGACTCAACGCTCCCCGACCCTGGCTAATTTTTTTACTATATAGAACAGATACTTACGTGAGTGTCGAGGGGATCCTGGAATCCATTTCGCATATTCTCCAGGGACCGTGGACAAGACATCGAATCCCACTCGCGCAGACCCGAACGCCATTGAATCGAAGGTACAGCTCGAGGAGGTGCGAATTCCCCTTACCGAGCCGATCCACGGCCACAGCGACCTCAGTGGCGTTCTCGGCATCCCAGAATGGTGGCCCACTGGCGAACGCGTTGCGGTCGTGATCGCCCACGGCGGACCGAGCAACTTCGACGATCCACTGATTGCATCGCTCACACGAAAGCTCACGGCACGCGATTTCCTCACTCTGCGCTTCAACTTTCCCTTCGCGGAGGCCGGCAAACGAAGCAGCGCCGACTCGCCCGAGGCACTCGAGTGGGGATTCCGCGCCGCCCTCAATACGCTCGGCCGAGATCCAACCGCGCTGCCCGCCCGACTCTTCGTCGGCGGCGTCGGACTGGGCGGCCGAGTCGCGGCGGGCCTCGTGGCCGATCGGTTGCACGCAGACGGGCTCTTTCTGCTCGGCTTTCCGCTGCACCCTCAGGACAAACCCGAAAAGAGCGACCTGGACGTTCTATTCCGCGCGACAGCCCCCATGCTCTTCATTCAGGGAACGCGCGATCGACGCTGCAATGGGACGGCTCTGCGAAATTGTCTGCGGCGCGTGGGCGCACCGATCGAGATGTACGACATCGAAGAGGCGGATTCGTCCTTTCATGTCCCCAAGAAATCAGGGCGGACCGAGGAAGAGACCCATGCCGAGGTTTTCAGCGTGTTGTCGACCTGGTTGAATCGCCGTCTTCGCTGACGCGATCCAGACCGAGCAACACTAAAGGAGCAGCCTGTCCAATGGCCGAAGCAAGCGACCTCTATTTCGTACAGCAGCCGGTCGGCGAGATGGCGAATCTCGCCTACCTGATCGGGAGTCGACGCGAACGCAAGGCCTACGTCGTCGACCCCGCTTGGAATGTGCAGGGACTTCTCGATCAGGCGGCACGGGACGACGTCGAAATCGTCGGTGCACTCGTCACCCATTATCACCAGGATCATGTTGGAGGAGAGATCTTCGGTCACACCATCGAAGGTCTCGGCACGCTGCTCGAGCTCCAGCCGGTTCCCATCCACGCCAACAAGCTCGAAGTCGAAGGGTTGAAGAAGGTGACGGGCATTTCCGACAGCGACGTGGTCGGACACGAAGGAGGCGACCGCCTGGAAATCGGTGCCCTTGGCATTCGACTGATCCATACCCCCGGTCACACTCCGGGGAGCCAGTGTTTTCTGGTCGAAGAGGCGCATCAAGCCGGTCATCTGGTCGCGGGGGACACCCTCTTCCTGAATGGCTGCGGTCGCGTCGATCTTCCTGGCAGCGATCCGCGGGCGATGTACGAGAGTCTCGAAACACTGAAGGGACTTCCCGACGATACGACGCTCTATCCCGGGCACTTGTACTCCCCCGAAGGGCAAGACTCGCTGGGCGATCAAAAGCGCACGAACCCCTACTTGCGCGCAGCCTCCGTCGACATGTTCCTCAGCTTCATGGGTGGGTAACCCCGTGCATGAATCGGGACGGGAATCAGCCGATCGATCGACATCTGGAATCGAGCCCGAGGGCCCCTCTCGACGTTGAAATCCGCATCTTCGGGCGTTAGAGTCTGGCCCGTTCGGAACCCCCGCATGACTTCGCCGGGGTTCTTCCGTTCAAGTTCTTGAGCAAACTACACACGAAATACACGAAACACACGCAACGCTGTTCTCTCAACGCGATCAGCTCGGAGGCAAGCCCCCCATGAAGGTTATGGTGTGCCTGAAACAGGTCCCCCATCAGGACGCGCGTCTAGACGTCAACTCCGATGGCTCCTGGATCCAGGAAGACAACATCAAGTTCGAAATCAATAGCTATGACACCTACGCCATCGAAGAGGCTCTACGCCTCAAGGATGCGGGCGACGCGGAAGTCGTCGTGGTGTCGATCGGTCCCGATCGAGTGACCCAGGCCCTGCGCACCGCGCTCGGAATGGGCGCCGACCGAGCGGTCCACGTCAACGACGATGCCGCGCAGGGCGCCGACGCCCTTGGACTGGCCAAGACTCTCGCCGCCGTCGCCAGGGAAGTAGAAGCGGACGTCATCTTCACCGGCCTGATGGCGGACGATGACAACGCCTCCGCCATCC
>CAWLAJ010000026.1:0-23820 GCA_963854795.1 Deltaproteobacteria bacterium UBA4427
AAGATCCCCTTCTCTCTCGATCTCGAATTCGAAGCACTGATTCCGATGATCGGGGTCGACGGACAGGGAACGCAGGCGGCCGGAGCGAGTGCTTCGACCAGTCAATCAACGGGCAAGGGACATCTCGAACAGGCCGGGCGCTGGACCGGGTGGATCGAGGCAGACGGCAACCGACAGAACCTCGGCGACCGCGCGCGTGGCAATCGTGACAAGTCGTGGGGTCCTCGACGCTGGGGAGGTCCCAGGATGTGGCGATGGTTTTCGATCAACATCTCCGACGACGTTCACTTCGGCGGCATCCGGATCGGGACCGAGTCAGGGGATCTTCATCGTGGCTGGGTCTGGCGTGACGGCGTGCATACGAGTCTCGTCGAATGGCGCGTTCGCACGGAGACCCGCGACGATGGTGTGACACAAAAGACCTGCTTCGTTACAGCCGTGGATAAATTGGGACGTGAACACGAATTGCAGGCGGACGTGATGCGCGTCTTTCCGGGCGGAGCGCGAGCGGGGAAAACAGTCGTGAACGAAGGTCTCGCCCGCTGGACCTATGAAGGGGTGACCGGCTACGGGATTGCCGAGTACCTGCATCAATTCGACGATGAGGGTCGACCGCTCGTCCCTATCGAGTAAGAACCGAGTAACCGAGTCGAAGGACCGGGAGAAACGGGAGAAGAGTCAACCATGCTCGACCGACCCGATGCCGCCTCACTGTTGCAGGCCATGGCAAAAACGCTCACGGACGAGGTCTTGCCGACGACCTCGGGCGGAACGAGGCATTCGGTCCGCGTCGTCGCGAATCTCTGTCGGATTCTCGAACGAGAGACCGTGCAGGGATTCGCCGCTTCCGAGCGAACGCGCGTCGCGTTGGCCGAATTGCTGACGAAGCAGGCGCCGTTGCCCGAGCTCGTTGCCGAACTCGATCGCGCGCTGAAGAACGGAGACGAAGATTTCGAAAACCGCGCGCGCCGGGTTCTCCTCGATGATGTCGGCCGCCGACTCGCGATCGACCGACCCGGCTACGACGCATGAGTACGGACGAAGCGGAGATCCTCGCCCAACGTCTGTCCGCGCTTCTTCCCGGCGAAGTCAAGGTCGCCGTGACCGGCATCGCGTCCCTGGGCGCCCAGCGAAGAACACTCTTTCTCGACGTCTACGAATCCGCCACGGGGCGGACCACAAAGGCGGTGGCCCAGATTGCGGGTGCCGGCCTCGAGTCCAACATCGTCGAGACCGTCGAGCACGAAGCCCGGCTGCTGCGCGCCGCGGAGCTCGCCGGCGTCGTCGTGCCACACATCCTGGCGGCCAATCCTGAATCCGGCACGATCATTTCGGAACTCGTCGAAGGGGAGTCCATTCCGCGACGGATTCTCCGTCTGGTCGAAGCGAGGCCGGAACTCGGCGCGAAGTTGGCTGCCGATTGCGGCCGAGCGTTCGGCATGATCCATCAGATTCCGACTGCGGCCTTCGAAGATCTTCAGGAACTCGGCGATCCCGAACGGTATGCAGCCGAAATGGAAACGCTGCTCGATTCCCTGGCCGACCCGCATCCAACGTTTCGGCTCGGGGTGAGCTGGCTTCGTCGTCATGCGAGTCCATTCGAGGGCGTGCCCGTCATCGTTCACGGCGACTTCCGACTCGGAAATTTTCTCGCCTCCGACCGCGGGCTGACGGCGGTCCTCGATTGGGAGCTCGTCCATCGCGGCGACCCGATGGAGGATCTCGCCTGGCTCTGTCTGCGGACCTGGCGATTCGGCGCGGATGCGCTCGTGGCCGGCGGATTCGGATCTCTCGAAGACCTGCGTACCGCCTACGAAAAAGCCGGCGGGCAATGGCGTGAGGAAGGCTTTCGCTGGTGGACGGTCGCGCGAACGCTCTGGTGGGGACTCGGGCTCGCCCGACAGGCGCAGGCGTATCTGGACGGACTGTCTACTTCGATCGTGCTCGCCGCGAGTGGCCGTCGCGTCGTCGAACTCGAATACGATCTACTCCGGCTGATGGACGATTCATCGTCCAGCTGAAAGGGAAGAATCATGACGCAACCACTCGAAGGCAGGGTCGCACTCGTCACCGGCGGCAGTGGGGGAATCGGATCGGCCACACTTCGGCGTTTGACCCGAGAGGGAGCCGCCGTGGTCTGCGCGGACATCAATGAAGAAGGCGGCGAGAAGGTCGTCGAGGAATTGCGCAGCGCGGGCGGGCGAGCGCTCTTCTCTCGCTGCGACGTCACCGATCTCGAACAGATCCGCGAGAGCGTCAGACTCGCAGTCGAGGAATTCGGTCGCATCGACATCCTCTTCAACAACGCTGCAACAAGCACGGGCGGCTACGTTGCCGACCTCGATCCCGAGGGCTGGGACCACAGCTTGCGTGTGATGTTGACCGCGGCCATGTACGGCATGAAAGCGGTGATCCCCCACATGCTCGAACAGGGAGGGGGCTCGATCATCTCGAATTCCTCGATCTACGGCCATGTCTCGAGCGCAGGGAACGCGCCCTACGCGACCGCCAAAGCGGGCTTGATCAATCTGACGCGGACGGCGGCGATCGAATACGGCAGAAAGGGCATTCGCGTCAACGCGATCTGCCCGGGCGCCGTCGAAACGCCGATGCTCGACGCGGTCATCGGGCTCGGCCTCAAGAGTCGAGAAGCGATCGCGGACATGCACGCACTCGGACGAACGATCCAGCCCGAAGAGGTTGCGAATCTCGTCTACTTCCTGGCGAGCGACGAATCGTCCGCGATCACCGGGCAAGCGATCATCATCGACGGTGGACTGCTCGCCGGATGCGATCTGACCGGCCTGCCCCCCATGAGCTAGCTGCGCGAGTGGATCGCGCCTGACCCGATCGCGCGAGCGATGAAGATGCCGCTCACGCGACCGGGCGTTCTTGCGTGTTGGGCTATTTCGAATACATCTTCGCGATGGCTTCGACTGCCTCGCGCGCGTTTTCGACACGCTCGATCCGAGTTCGCTTGGCCAATTCGTGACAGGCCTCGAGAATCTTCTCGCAACCCTCATCGCCCACGCCGGTCACGCAGCCGTCGCTCACCCAGAGGCGCGGCTCGGGTTGTTTCCCCAGCCATTCGAGCGCCGGAAGGTCGACGACGTTTCCCGAACCGAAGGGCTTGAGCGAATCGCTGGTTGCGCGGAGATCGCCTTGCGCCACGATCCGCAACTCGCCCTTATCCCCGCGACCCGAGTAGATCGCGACCATGGCGGCAAATTCCTCGGGCCGTCGATGGTGACGGACAGCCGAGCGAATAGCCGGCTAGCTACAACAAGGTTGAAGCCGCGGCCGGTATCGCCAGCGCGCGCCGCCTCGATCGAAGCATTCAGGGAGAGGAGTTTTGATTGATCCGCGATCTGATCGATGAAGGTCAAGATCGCCTCGATCTGTTTCGTACTCTGGTCGAGGTCTTCGATGGCGGTGCGAGCGGTCTTGGCTGCGAGCACGCCGCTGTCCGCGACTTCGAAGGCCGTCGATGCATTTTCTGAAATGGAATCAAAGCTCTCTGCGAGCCGATTGACACTCTGTCCCACGCCTTCGACTTCCTCGCTCGTCTCAGCCCAGGCAGGAGCGACGGCGCCGACTTCGCTCGAAGTCCTGCGAACCCCTTCTACGAGGTTTCGACCGACCGGGTCGAGCTGGTTGCCCGCTCGGGTGAGATGACCGGATATGTCGCGAATCTGGAGAATCCTCTTCGAGAGATCATCGAGGAAGCGATCAAGATCCGAGGCGATCTGGTCCATCGGGGAGTCGCCGTGCAGATCCGTTCTCTGGGTCAGGTCACCGGTTGCCGCCGCTACCACGACTTCCGAGATCCGATCTGCTTTGATGCCGAGTTCCTTCGCGACCTCATGGTCGAGATCGGCGCGCTGACGATCGCGTTCGGCGGACCAGAGACCCGCGCCCAGGCGATCGCGCTCCTCACTCGCGCAAGAGAGATCGAGCCCTGGGATGACGACCTGCTACTGGATCTGGCGGGTCTCTACGCTGGCAATGACCAGTGTGATCTCGCTCTCGAATTGCTCTCGACTCTCGCGTGTCGCACGAGCGGCGCGATGCTGCGACGAGTCCGCTTGCTGCAGCTGAGACTTCGCCCGTCGATTCGGATTCTCGTTTTGTGGTTGCGTGCCTGCGGCGAGTCCGCGGCCAGCGTCGATCCGATCACGAACGAACGAGCACTCGCCGACACTGCGGACACTGAATCAGGGCGTCCTCCGGAGAAGCCAGCATCCGTGTCCTTTCGAGTGACGGCAGCTTGATCCGACAAGCTCCGCACCGACCATCCGCAAGCACCGCCGCACCCCGCCCGCCCTTCTGGGCCTGAGCGCGAACACGGTCGTACGTCGACAGAATCTTCTCCGGAATTCGCGTGACGATTTCCTGACGATCCTTTACCAATCGATCCAGTTCCGCGGCGACGTCTCCCTCGATCTTGCGAATGGCTTCTTGGAGATTCTCGGTGTCCGCGAGATTGGCCGCGCGATTGGACTCCTCTTCGCGGATTCGCTCGTCGACGGCCTCGAGCGCCTCGAGAAGTTCCATCTCCTGCTCTTCGAGAGCCGATTGCTTGTCGTGCAGCTGCAGCTGCGATTCCTTGTGAGCCGCGGCTTCGTCCTGATTCTTGCGCTTGCCGGAATAGCGTTCGATCTCGGCAGCCTCGATGTCTTTGACGATTTGTGAAACCTGGCGACCGAGCTCTTCTTCCTCGGTCTCTCGTTCGGCGCGATCCGCTCGCGCAGTCGCCAGTCTCGTCTCGATCAGGGCGAAATTCGAGGCGGCCTTTGGAAGCGCTTCACGCTCGGGAAGCGTGGCCGAACGTTTCCGCGCTGCGTCGGCTTGAAGGTCGAGAGTCTGGATCTCGAGAAGAGGGGCAAGAAAGGACAAGGTCCGGCCAACTCCTTTCAAATTCGAAGATAGCGTCCGGGTTCGACTTCGCTGGCCTCTCCACGCACGAGCATTCGCTCGAGGTGGAGCTTCACGCTTCGCTTTTCGACATCGTTCACAAAATTGAGTTCGACGTTGGGTCGGTAGATGAAGCGATGCTCCGCCATCTCCTCGAGGGTTCGGGGCTCCCCGAGATACGAAAGCATCGCGCCATGTCGCCGATCGATCACGGAATGAAAGGAATCGACCATTTCAACGAAGCGTTTCCGCCCTTCGATCACACCCTTGTGATGAAAGGTCACATACCAGGTCGCGTCCTCTTCTCTCACGCGGCGAAGACTCTCCTCGAAATCGTCGAGGTCGCTCCAGACATCGCCGTAATAGGGCCCGAACCCTGTCAGATCGATGTCCGAGAGAAAGAAGACCTCGTTCGAGATGCGAAAGCCGCTATGCCCTCGCGTGTGTCCGGGAAGGTGCACGGCTTCAATCTTGACCCCACCGAGATCGAAGACGTGTCCATCGGCGAAACCGATCGCGTCCGGTCGCGGCGTGTAATGGAACCTGGAACAAACCATCTCCTGGAATTGGGCTCGTAATTCCCCCTGGTATCCAAAAACGTCCATCAGGCCATCGATGGACTTCACACCGGGTAGATCTTCATGGTGAACATGGATGCGCGCGTCTTTGAAGAAACCATTGCATGCGACGTGGTCTTCATGACTATGGCTGTTGATGACGGCGTCGATCGCGACCGGAACTCCGCCGCGCTCGATCACATCGATGGAGGGATCGATGACGACCGACTCTCCCTGGCCGCGAATCAGAAGCGTGTTCCCCGACGGATACTGTCCATTGTTCGCGCCCACGAGAACACTCACGCGATCGGTCAGCTTTCTCTCGTCGTCGCCCCATTTTGCCAGCATCCCCCGAAGACTACCGGCGAAACCTGGCTTCCGCGAACTCATCATCATGCCCGCGGGCCAGACAGAATTCTGCGATCGCGAAGATGACTCTGGGACGCAATTCACCGGGTACGGATCGGCAAGTAAGAGTCACTCAAGGGGTCGAGATCCTTTTGGAGAAACGCTGCCATGACCTCTGCCCATCGCGATCCCGACGCCGAACTCGTTCGCCAATGTCAGGCCGGTGGGAGCGCGGCCCATTCGAGCTTCGCCAAGCTCATGGATCGACACGCCAGGCGAATCCAGCTTCGCGCGGCCCGCATTCTCGGCGACGAAAATGAAGCAGAAGACGCAATGCAGGAGGTCTTCGTCAACGTTCACCGCTTCCTTCATCGCTATCGGCCGGACCAGCCCTTCAGCCATTGGCTCTCGGTCGTCACGCTCAACGTGTGCCGCATCGAGCTACGCAAACGGGCGAGTCGAAACCGCCGTCACGACGCCTTTCGCAACGACCCGATGAAGCCGCGTTTCTCGGAATTGGAAGGCGACCCGATTCTGCGCGGCTGGCTCGAAGAAGCGCTCGATGATCTTCATCCGATCACCCGAGAGTGCATTCTCCTGCGCGCCCTCGAAGGTCTTCGCTATCGCGAGATCGCTGTACGACTCGGGCTGAGCGAGCCCGCGGCGAAGATGCGCGTCTTGCGAGGGCTCCGAGAGCTTCGCGCTCGCTATCCACTCCATATTGTCGTCGAGAAGGATACCGACGCGGATTAACGTTCCGTCGCCAACCCGTCAGCGCTGCAACTCAGATCGAGGCGCGCAAGAACATCACAGACCCTGGGCAAGTGCTTTGGCCCTCTTCCCGGCGCGGCGACCGTCCGAAAAAACTCGGCGCGGGCAGTCTTGGCGTTCCCGGTCGCAGCGGTCAGCACGGCCAGCGCTCCGGTTACGTGCGCCGCCGCCAGACTCGTTCCATTTCCGAACGCAAACGCGTCTCCAGGGATCGTCGACAGAACTTCCACTCCCGGCGCCAGGATCTCGACCCAGTCTCCGCGGTTGCTCGCCGGTGAGAGCCGCCCGTCTCGATCGATCGACCCGACCCCGATCACGGTTGGATAGGCCGCCGGGTAGTGCTTCTCTTTGCTCCCCTCGTTTCCGGCGGCTGCGACCACGACCACTCCGAGCTCTTCGAGGCGAGCGACGCCGCGCTCGAGCAGCGAATTCGCTGGGCCTGACAAGGAGAGATTCACGAGATCGACCTCGGCATCCCAGGCCTGATCGAGTCCCTTCAGGAGATCGAAGATCGTGCACGAACCACCGGCCCGACCCGCCGGCGTGCAGACGGGAATCGAAATGAGCTCAGCATCCGGCGCCAATCCCATGATGCCGAAGCCATTGCCTTCGACCGCCGAAATCACACCGGCCATGAGCGTGCCGTGGACACCTGGCCGTGAAGCCGCATCCGAACCGCTGATCGATCGCACGGAGTTCGACGAGAGATCGCGGTGTTTTACGTCGGGTGCCGAGTCGAGAAGGGCGATCTTGACTCCGCCGCCGGCGCTGAGTTCTCGCGCCTCGCGAACTCCCGAAATCGCAAGCCCGTATTGCAAGGACACGTAGGGGTCCGGCTGACCCACGGATTGGACTCGCCCGATCGGTTCGCCCTTCGATTCCGCTTCGCCCTCGATCGGCCGAAGCTCTTCGGCGGCGCTCAGGTAGATGTCGTTCGGGACGACGGTGCTGCCTTCGGGAACAATCGTCACCAACTGCTCGAGCGTCGCGCCAGCAGGCCCCGTCACACGGGCCAGGGTGGCGCAGAGTACGGGGCTGAAGAACGAACTCGATATACGAGCCCCGACGCCCAATTCGAAGCCGGTCGGAATCTCGCCTGCGTCATTTTTCGCTAGCGCAAGCAGCGCCTCGCTCTGGTCCGCGGCCCGGCCTGCACTCGCCGGTGTAACCAACTTGGACAGATCGACGATCGAGCCCCGCCCGTTCTTCGCCGTCGACACGCCCGCCTTCTCATGAGCCGCACCATCGAGATTTGCTTGCGCCAGCTGATAGGGCTGATCGAAGGGACCGCATAACGAATCGGCGTCGGCGCGCGCAGTCGGCGCAAGACCGATCGCGAGCGTCCAGACGGCTGTCCATCTGCATGTGGCGATCAGAGCGGACCCGGCTCGACCGAGAGTCGTATGCCGCGGGGAATTCATGGAATGGCTTCCGCAAACAGGGCGACGGCCGAGCTGGGTGCCTTCAAACGGTTCGCAACCGCAGCGAGGTCCGCAGCCGTTGGCTCCCGTCCCTCACGACCCACATTCGTCAAACGCAGTTGATAGACGCCCAGACTCGAGGGTCCCGATACGATTTCGGCGCCGACCGCGGAAAGCGCGTCGGAGACTTGTCGAACGGAAGCGCTATCCAGGAAGACGACGGCGAGCCTTGGGCCCGAGTTCACAGCTTGGGAACCGGGCAGAGAAGTCTCAGGCGCTGCCGTCGCGGACTGATAGATCGTTTCGGAACCCGCGGAACGCTGCCCCATCGACGACCAGACCGCTCCACCGACACCGCCGAGAAAGAGAATGGCCAGCGCCGCCGCCGCCGCAAACCAGGTCCGCCCAGCCGACAGCGACTGGACGACCGTGCTCATCGCCGTCTCGTTCAACTCCGCGTTCGCAGCCGTCGCGTCATCGTCGTCCGCCGACTCACTCCGTACCCAACGCTCGACGCGCGCGAGTTCATCATCGTCGAGTCTTCGTGCGCGACCAATCTGGTTGATGGGGATGACGGGCGTCGATTCTTCGCGCGAACGCGCATCGATGCGGGCGGTGATCTCGCGAAAGAGTCGGTCGGGATCGGGCAGTGGCATATCGATCTCGAAAGGCGCGCCGACCACGATGTCGAGTTCAGCGCGGCAGTCAGAACATTCCGCCGCATGCGCCTCGATCAACCCCTTCTGTTCCGGGGTCAATCCGCCGTCTGCGTACCAGGGAATCCACCCGAGCACACTCTCTGGACAGCGAAATCGTCTCGCGTTTCTCGTCATCCGCTCGTTCCTTCCACATCGCTGGCGACATCCCCGAGCATACGCCGAAGCGCGCGCCGCGCACGGGATACCCGGGTCTTGACGGTGCCTCTCGATATCTCCAGGCGGCGAGCCACCTCTTCGAGCGGCAATCCTCCAAGGACGGTCATTTCGAGAGCCAGCCGCTGCTCCTCCGGCAAACGCTCCATCAAGACGACCACCCGACGCAATTCTTGCCTTGCATCCATGTTGGTCCCCGAATCGTAGGAATTCGGGACTTGTGAAATCACTTCGTCTTTGGTCGAAATGACCCGAGATCGCTTGAAACGCCGTGTAAGACGGATGGCCTCCATGCACTTGAAGCGCGCAATCCCGAAAATCCAGGTCGAAATCTTCGACTCACCGCGAAAGTTCGCTGCATTCGCCCAGACCTCGAGAAAGACGTCGCTCGTCACTTCTCTCGCGAGCTCCTCATCTTCCAACCTACGCCTAATGAAGACGAAGACGCGCGGGTAGTAACGATCGAATAGCGTCCGAAAGGAGGTCCTGTCCTGGTCCTCGACCACCGCCCGGAGCAAGACTCCGTCGGTGCTCTCCTGACTGGACGCTCGCTCATTCATCAGCTCGTCACCCGTGAGTGATCGCGAGACGGGATTTGGTGCCCCGAACTCGCGAAGGATCTAGAAATGAACTCGCTTGCCTCGGGCCGGCGACCCGGACAGAGCACAATCCCCTCGGGCCGCCGATCATCGGGGGTATCCGGAGTATCCTGGGTATTGGCACCACTCTCCACACGACCGCACCGCGCCGACGGCTACTTCTTCGGAATCGGCGGAGGGCCGCCGGGTTCAATCGGCGGATTGCCGCCGGACGCGATCGCGGGCTCTACGCCGCATCCCAACGCCGGACCATCGCAGGCACCGGGACGCGCCAGTCTGTGCGAAACCGGTCGCGCCAGGCCAACGGCCGGTGCCGGCGGGGCCAGCGCAACATTGATCGGACTCAGCAGGGCGGCGACCGATCCGACAATCGAGAAATTTGGATTCACGCCACCGACCGCGGCTTCACGCGGTTCCGCGCAGGCCCCCGGCGGCGCCAGGCCCGAGATCTGATCGCCGGCACTCGTTTGCGCTGCGAAGCCGAGAGCGATCACTCCCGCCAACAGGATCATCGCGACGGACCTAACGTCCGGGACCCGGGCAATCGAGAGGGATTTCGCTTGCTCGCGCCGGCCATTGTCTGGCCGCAGAATCAGTCTAATCGCAGGGCTCATGGATTCATCCTAACAGCTTACGGATCCCGTTTGGAGAGAAATCGCGCCCTCAGCCACCCAGGCCGATGCGTACGGAAATCCCGAATAGATCGCGCGTGTAGTCGAAGACGTCCGCGGTCGATCGATTGCGCGTTCGGGTCCAGCGAGTTGACACGACTACATGCTCACCGAATGCGCGTTCGAGCCGGACGCGCACGCCCGTCTCATGCTCTCGACGAGGACTGTCGTCGAGGAAATATTCCTGATCCAGCATTGCCGGCGGTACCAGCAGATCCGACTGATCTGGAAACGTCGAAGCATTTCGGTAGGGGACGTAGGCATAGCGTCCCGACACGGTCAGCTTGAACTCGAAGGGCAACTCGGTACCGATGCCGAGTTCGACCTGATGGCGCTGGTGGTCGTACTCACTGCCGTCGCTCTTGTAGCGGCCGTATTGGTACTCGCCTTCGATCCAAGAATTCGAAAACCAATCGAGACCGGTCACAACCGGTTCGCGGTGGAGCAGCGTCGCCGTCACGCCTGTCCCGTCGCGGTCCCTTGCGTCCCTTTCATTCAAGCCGGCGGGACCACAAAGCGTCGTTGCCACTGGACAGCCGCCGTCCATCTCCACGTCGTCGACATCGACGGTTCGATAGCGATAGTCGTCGATTCCCAGTGCGAACGAAGCCATCGTGTAGCCACCCGACCCCCATGGCTTGTAGAGCATCGCGCTCCAGCGGTTGCTGAGGACGAATGGATCCTGACCAACCCAGGTTGAATCGAAATCCGCCTGAAGCCGGAGCGTGGTGTCTGCGATGCCGAGTGTACGATCGAGCCAGAGCGATCCGCCGACGGCATGGGTATCGAAGCCGTGCAGATCCTGATGTTCGGAACCGCCATAGCGAAGAGCGACACCGCCATTCCAGGTCTCCGTTCGAAGTAGAAGAGCGCCGACATCGACGAACCAGAAACCGCGCTGATCGCTTTGATTCGAAATGTCTGCCGGCCGACCCGCACCGCGGCCGCGCAACAGTGCATTGTCATCGTGCTCGAATCCGATCTCTAGCGCCGTCCAGAGCTTGATCTCCGAATCTTCGTGAATCGCTTCGATCGCCCGCTTGGCTTCGTCGGCCCAGGTCGTCCCCGGATGATCTCGAATGACTTGTTCGAAGGCCGCCTCGGCGTGGTTTCGCTGTCTGTCTTGTCTGAATGCACGACCGAGATAGAACGAAGCCATCGGCTCGACCGGCCGATCGCGAACCTTCGATGCCGACTCGAAATTCTGAATCGCATCGGCGTAGTCCGCTCGCGAGAGAGCCACGAGCCCGGCGTAGAGAAGAAACTCGGGCTGAGCGCCATCTGTGGCCTTCGCCCGTGCCAGTGCTTGCTCAGCACGATCGAGGTTGCCTTGATGGAAATGAGCGATCGCGAGATGCAGATCGACCTTCGGTGTTTCCGGATCGAGTCGTCGCGCCGTATCGAGGGCCTTGGTAGCCAAATCGAATCGCTGAAGGCGAATCGCACACTCCCCGATCAACTGTGCGATCTCGGCATCCGTGGGCGACGCCGACTGTGCGGTTTCGAGCAGCGGGAGCGCGACTTCACAGCGGCCCTCGCGAGCGAGTCCCATTGCGATCGTTCGACGATTCTGCTCGGCGTCGGTCGCCTCCGCATGTAGAAATTTCGGAAGACAGAAAATCAGCGACAGAATCATGAGCGAGATCGGCAAAGAGCGGTGGCTAGATACGGGCATCTAATCCTATCGACTTCCGTTTCGACGGAGTCTACTGGGCAGATTGCTGTACGAACGACGGCGACGACGATATCGAATTCTGCAGAAGCGGCCTGCTATAGTCGAACCGGCCTTCGGTAGGTTGGCCGCGCCTACCCGCGATCTTTTTCAGGACATCCGACCGAATCAGGAACGCACGAATGTCTCGGCTCTTTCCTCATCCGCAGGACAAATATCCGGTCGTCTATCTCAAGGACACGGATCTCGAGCTGCCAGACCACGTCAAGAATTCCGGCCTGCGCTACACGCATTTCAAGACGATCGCGCGAGGCGGGAAATGTCTGATCCAATCCTGCAAGGATTTTCATCTCAGCCGCGTCGTCGCGTACAAAAGTCTCCACAAAGAAATCGCAGACGATCCGCTCGAGCAGAAACGTTTTCTGCGTGAAGCGCGCGTGACGGCGATGCTGCAGCACCCCAACACGATCCCGATCTACGAACTGTCGAGAGACAATCGCAATCACTTTTTCTTCACGATGAAACTGGTCGAGGGCTACACGCTGCGCGAGATCCTGGACACTTCGAGCGAAGAAGGCACGCTCCCGGTTGATGGATATGGCTTCCACCGGATGGTGACGATCCTCATCCAGATCGCGAACGCGCTCGACTATGCCCATAGCCATCGAGTCGTTCATCGCGACGTCAAGCCCGCCAACATCTTGATGGGACCCTTCGGCGAAGTTCTCCTGCTCGACTGGGGTCTGGCAAAAGTCTGGAGCGAGCAGCCCGAGACAATCCCGGATCAACCTTTCGACAGGGACGGCGACCCGTCGCTCACGTCGCGAGGGCGCCTTCAAGGGACCGCGCTCTACATGTCGCCCGAGCAAATCGCCGAATCCGTCGACCTCGATCATCGCTCGGATCTCTATAGCCTCGGTGTCGTGCTCTACGAGATTCTCTCGGGCAGGGACATGATCGCGGGCGATGTGGTCTCCGAAGTTCTCGAACAGGCCGCGCACTCAAAGCCGCCTCGTCCCTCCGAAGTGGCCCCGGATCGTGAAATCCCCGAAGAACTCGAGAATATCTGCATGCGCTGTATCGAAAAGGATCCGGACCGGCGGATCCAGACCGCGCGACAACTCGTGAGCGCGCTGCGCAGCTGGCGACTTCGCTGGTCCGCAGAGTCGAATTGAGTCGCTCGACGCCATTCCCGCGCATCCGGCGTCTCTAGAGAATGCGACCCAGTCCAGCCTTCGCGAATGCCTGATCGAGATCGGCCATCAGATCCTCGACATCTTCGATGCCGACGGACAATCGAACGAGCCCATCGAAGATTCCGACCTTCTCACGTTCCGTGCGAGGAATGCTCGCATGGGTCATCGACGCAGGGTGGTCGATCAGTGACTCCACGCCGCCGAGACTTTCCGCCAACGCGAAGAGCTCGAGACTCGATGCGAGTGTCTTCGTCGTTTCGAGATCGGCCTCGACCTCGAAGCTGACGATTCCTGATCCACCACTCATTTGACGCCGAGCGAGTTCGAATTGGGGATGGGAGGGCAGGAAGGGATGCCTCACCCAATTGACGTCGGTGTGACCTTCGAGTCGTTCGGCGATTTGGAGCGCATTCTCATGATGCTGCCGCATGCGAATCGCCAGGGTCTTGACGCCACGAGACACCAGCCAGGCGTCGAACGGAGAAGGATTCAACCCGACCGCCTTCTGGGCAAAAATCATCTTCTCGTTCCAGGACGCATCGTTGGTGACGACGGCGCCGCCAAGACAATCCGAATGGCCGTTCACGTATTTTGTCGTGCTCGACAATGACAGGGTGGCTCCCAATTCGATGGGGCGCTGAAAGAAGGGCGAAGCGAAGGTGTTGTCGACGATCACGGGCGCGCCGACCTTCGACGCCTCTTCGCAGATTGCCGCGATGTCCAAAATCTTCAGCATCGGATTCGTAGGCGACTCCAACCAGATCAGGGCCGGCTCGACTTCCCCGATCGCTTTGAAATTCCTCTCATCCGAAAAGTCGACGTATCTCACCTGTAGGCCAAACTTCTCGAAGACCTGGGCGAATATCCTGAACGTACACCCGTAGACGTTCTCCTCCGCCAGAACGACATCGTCCGAAGAAAGTGTCGACAACACGGCGGTGACTGCCGCCATTCCACTTCCGAAGACGGTCGCGAAACTTCCACCTTCGAGCGACGCGATGGTTTCGCCGAGCCGAGTAAAGTTCGGATTACCCGATCGTGTGTAGTCATAACCCAGTGTTTCGCCCGGTCTGGTCTGGGCAAACGTCGAGGTTGCGAAGATCGGCGGAATCACCGCACCCGTCGCCCCATCCGGTGTCTGCCCGACGTGGATCGCTCGGGTTTCGAATTTCATCGATGTCTCTCCCTAGATTCTCCGAACGATTCTACGGCATAAACCCGATGCCGCGGTCGATGTCGGTCGACTCCGAGAATGCATGCCCGATCTCACGCACTATAGGCGTATAGGCATCGCGGCAGCCGGCCGACTGAGCCTCCTATGAGAGATCTCTCACGGTTGCGTCGGCGAACCTTCGAAGTCCTGGCGGCAGACAGACCCGATGATCAGCTGAGTCGCGCGGTCGACGTCATCATCATGGCGTTGGTCGCACTACCGACGAGCATCATCGCCTCGGGCTTCGCCCACGTCATGAATCGCAATGAACGAACGCTCGAGAACGAGGCGATGGACGTACTCGCGGACGGAGTCATCACCCGGAGCGAGGCGCTCCACTATTCGGATCTTGCGGACAGTCTCTACATCGAGCCGGAGATCGCTGGGGAAATCATCGAGGCCGTCCAGAAGAGGCAAGCGCTCGAGGACCTTTCTGCCTGTCCCCACTGCGGAAAGTCCATTACAGACTAGAAAGTGGATGCGTTATCGTTTTCGGACGATGAGCGACCTTATCCTCCATCACTACGACATGTCTCCCTTTGCAGAGAAGATCCGACTCGCCATGGGCGTAAAGGGACTCAGCTGGCGATCCGTTCAGACGCCGATGATTCTGCCCAAACCCGATCACTTCGAGCTGACCGGCGGCTATCGCCGTGTTCCGGTTCTGCAGGTCGGCGCCGACATCTATTGCGACACGCATCTGATCACCCGCGTACTCGATCAATTGCAGCCGACTCCAGCGCTCTCCCCTCCCGAACTCGAGGTCTTGGAGCATTCCGTCACACGCTGGGCGGAGACGAGCTTCATGATGGTGATCATGGCGAATTTCGGCCTTGGCGGCGTCTTTCCCGATGACTTCATCGAGGACCGCAAGAAGACGATGATTCCTCCCGGCGTGGACATCGACGGTGCCTCGAGAATTCTCGAGACCAAACTACTACAGCTGCGAGACAACACCCGGCGAATCGAATCGCTGCTCTCGGACGGCCGACGGTTTCTGCTCGGTGATGTGGTCAGCACCGCGGACCTCTCCGCCTATCATCCCTTGATGTTGGTCGGCGGGCACGAACGAACCCGCGAGCAGCTCGATGGGATGGACCACGTGAAGGCGTGGATGGGTCGCATCGCGGGGATCGGTCATGGCGAGGTCCTTCCTTTCGATGTCAAACAGGCCATCGAGGTCGCGAGGAAATCGGCGCCGCGGTCATTTGAAGGTGAACCCGTGTTGCCGAAGGGTATGAAGCTCGGCGATCCCGTGCTTCTCCTGCCCGACGAATACGGCTCGGGCAATGTAACCGGAGAGTTGGCCGCGTCGGGAATCTCGGAAATCGCGATTCGCAGATCGACCGATCGGGTTGGCGAGGTCGTCGTGCATTTCCCGCGAGAAGACTACGCGCTGATCGCATTGTCCTAGCCGCGCGGGTTCGGCCAGACGCTCTTGGGCCTTCGCCTCTTGGATCTCGAACCTTTGCCCCAGCGACCGGAAGGCGCTTGATCGAGGGTCACGATCGTCCGAACCCCCCAGACGATATTCGGAAAGCATCCCGTCCATCGCGGAATACTCGGCGAAGAAGAACTACTGGAAGCCCTCGAACGGCAGGCCCGTATGAAGCTTTCGTTCGGGCGACTCGCGTATCAGCTCGGCATGATGAATCTCGACCAGATTGTCGAGACGCTCGAAGCACAACACGGAACCGAGAGGCGATTCGGAGCCAGTGCAATCGAGCGAGGATTCCTCACCCCCGATCAGGTCGAAGAAGTCCTCGAGATCCAGCGCGAATCGACCATGCCGCTCGGGCAGGTACTCGCGACTCTGGGCTATGTCGATCCCGAAACCCTCGCTCGGAAGTTGGAGGTGTACTTCGCCGAGAACTCCGCGACCGCGTCCAGTCCCTCCCTCACATCCACGGCTGCAAACTCGTCCGAAAATTCCGACGGCGACTGCTAGCCTCGCTGCCTGGAGGTCTTCCTTTGGCAATCGAGGTCGTGCTCTTCGATCTAGGTGGCGTCGTGATCGAACTCGGCGGCGTCCAGGAAATGGCCGGGTTTGCCGGCATCGACGACGAAAGCGAACTCTGGCGCCGCTGGCTCGCCTGTCCCTGGGTGCGTCGCTTCGAGCGTGGCCTTTGCGATGGAAATGCCTTTGCGCAGGGCATGGTCGAGTCGTGGGAAATGGAAATCGCGCCGCAAGAATTTCTTCGTACCTTCGCGGCCTGGCCGCGCGGCGTCTTTCCCGGCAGCCAGGAACTCATCACCTCGATCGACGAGAATCTCCAGGTCGCCTGCTTCAGCAATACCAACGAGATCCACGCCGAACGGTTTTCAACGGAGTTCGGCATCTCCGAGCTCTTCGAGACTCGCTTCTATTCGCATGAAATGAGTGTCCTGAAACCAGACCTCGAGGCCTTCGAAACCGTCGTCGCCGCCCTCGGCGGCGCACCCGATCGCATTCTTTTTCTCGACGACAACGAGATCAATGTTCTCGGCGCGCGAGCCGCCGGGCTGCGCTCGGAATGTGTGGCCGGAGTGGCGGAAGCCCGCGCAATTCTGGCCAAAAACGGGCTCTTGCGCGCCTGAGACGCGTTTCAGCTTTCTTTTCCGCCCTATACAATACGCACCGTTTCGTATATGCTTTGGTCGTTTGGGCAGCCAGCCCGTCGGCTGGTCCCGGCCCGACGGCCGGCCGCCGCCCATGGAGCGCAGCTAGATGAATTTCGATTTCTCCCCTGAAGAACAGAAGTTCGCCGACGAAGTCGAGGCGTGGCTGGTCGAGAATCACGATCCGGTCGTGATGGATCATCACCGAGAGAATTTCACACAGCTCTCGGACACGCCCGAGCGACGCGCCTTCATGAAAAAACTCGCCGCCAAGAATTGGCTCGGCATGTCCTGGCCGAAGCAATACGGAGGCCAGGAAATCGAAGGCGTTTACGAGTACATCTTGAATGAAGCACTCTCGAAGCATGCTGCGCCCCAGATTGGCAAGGGCATCGGCATCATCGGCAAGACGCTGATTCGACACGGCAACGAAAAACTCAAGAAGGAGTTCCTGCCCAAGATTCTCTCTGCCGAGGTCGAGTTCGCCGTCGGCTATTCCGAACCACAAGCCGGCTCGGACGCTGCGAACATGCAACTCAAAGCGGAGAAAGTCGACGGCGGCTGGAAGCTCAACGGGCAGAAGATGTGGACGACGTCGGCGCATTTCGCGGATTGGTACTGGCTCGGCGCACGCACGGATCCGGACAAGCCCAAGCATGACGGGCTCTCCCTCTTCCTCATCCCGATGGATCATCCAGGCCTCGAAATCCAGAGCCTGCCCACGATTGGCAAGGACACGACCAATCAGGTCTTCTTCGAGGATGTTTTCGTTCCCGACGACTATCTCGTGGGCAAGCGCGGCAAGGGTTTTCAGATGATCTCGGAGGCGCTCGATCTCGAACGCTTCACGCTCTTCACACTCTCGCCTATCAGCAATCGAAGCGAAGTCCTCGTGGATTGGGTCAAGAAGGCCAAGCGCGATGACAAACCGCTCAAGGACGACGCGAACGTTCGACGCATGATCGCGCATATCATGACGGACACTGCGGTCGCAAAGGGTCTCAGTACACGCTTCGTCTGCGCGGCCAAGAGCGGCGGCAAGCCGCCCACCATCGAGTCCTCTCAGTACAAACTCTTCACGACCACACTCTCCCAACGCGTCTGCAAGGATGCGCTCGACATCCAGGGACATGAGGGAACGATCATGGAGGGGCAGGACGATGCCCCGATTCTCGGCCGGTTCGAAGGCGCCTATCGGGCCACCATGAACGAAACGGTGGGGGGCGGATCGTCAGAGATCCAGAAGAACATCATCGCTCGGCGGCATCTCGGCCTGCCCAAAAATTTCTAGGAGCCCCGAAAATGGATCTCGATTGGACCGATGAGCAGCAGATGATCATCGACATGACGCGATCGATGCTCGAAGAATATTCGACCAGCGAAGTCGTGCGCAGCCAGGAAGATGATCCCCGGGGCTACCCCGATGCGCTGTGGAAACAGATGAGCGAGTTGGGACTGAATGGCCTGTTGATTCCCGAAAGTCATGGCGGCGGCGGCCAGACTCTTCTCGAAGGCGCACTCGTCTACGAGGAACTCGGACGCGCGATGGCACCGACACCGCATTTCGTTTCTTCTGTGATGAGTGCCGGCGTTCTGCTAGCGGCGGGGAGCGACGCGCAAAAGAATGAATGGCTCGTCCGGATCGCCAACGGCGACGCCATCTTGACCCCCGCCTGGCTCGAACCGGAACGCGGCTGTGGTGAAGCCGGCGTCGCACTCTCGGCCGAAAAAGACGGCGGGGACTACATTCTCAACGGTCGCAAGCGATCGGTCGCATTCGCTTCGTCGGCCGCACGGCTGATCGTCCTCGCCCGCAGCGACGCCGGCGTCGATCTCTTCCTGGTCGATCCCAACAGCAAGGGAGTCGTTCGAAAGCAGCTTCTTTCACAGGGCCGCGAAGCGCAGTACCAGGTCGACTTCGACGGCGTCCGGGTGGGTGCCGGCGACCGGATCGGTGCCGCAGGATCGGGCTGGACGACTTGGAGCGACGTGATGCATCAAGGCATCATCCTGCTCGCTGCCCAGGCAATCGGGGGCGCGAATCGATGTCTCGAAGAGACGGTGGAATTCTCCAAGGAGCGCATCCAATTCGACAAGCCGCTCGGAGCATTCCAGGCCCTTGCCCACTATATGGCGGACGCCTCCACCGAGATCGACGGAGGCCGCGTTCTCGTTCATGAAGCGGCATGGAATCACGCGGCCGGACGCTCGATCGCACGACTTGCACCCATGGCCAAACTCTTCTGCTGCGAGACCTATCGCGAAACGACGCGGATCTGCGCCCAGATCTGGGGTGGCGTCGCTTTCACGATCGAATACGACCAGCAGATGTTCTTCCGCCGCGCGAAGCAGCTACAACTCTCGTGGTGGGACACGCCTTTCCTCGAAGAGCTGATCGCTGCGGACGTCCTCGACAACTGAAGCTCATCAGCTGCCGAAATTACCGAGTCCCCAGTTGGCGGCTTCGACAAGTCGGTCCATGAAGGCGCGGCCATAGGCGCCCTCCGGATCGGCACGCACCAATTCGTCGAGAATGCGGGCATCTTCTCCGACCAGGATTCGCCATTGGCGCGAGTGGACACCGTCGAGAATCACCTTGGCGGCTTCGGCCGCCGTCATTGGCGCGTCATCCCGAAACATCTCACCCATCATGACCAGTGCCTGACGAACCTGTTCGTTCGTCGCCTCGCCAAGCTCGAAGCCGCGGCGAATGAGATTATCCCGCGCGACCTGAAGATCCTCATCGGACATCTCCTTTGGATCGCTTCCGAGTATGCGACCCGAATTGATGACGATCGAGGTCCCGATATGACCAGGCATGACGAGTGAAACGCCGATGTGTGGCGCATTCAATTTGAAGTCGTTGATCAGCGCTTCGGTAAAGCCTTTCACAGCGAATTTCGCGGCACTATAAGAGGTATGCGCCATGTCGGGGCCCAGCGATGCCCAGAATCCGTTCACGCTGCTGGTGTTGATCAAATGGCCTTCTTCGGCAGCAAGCAAGAGGGGAAGAAAGGCGCGCGTACCGTAGTAGACGCCGAACCAACAAACATTGAAGGTCTTGTCCCAGGCTTCCCGCTCATCGACGATCAGGCTCCCCGCGCCGCCGATTCCAGCATTGTTGAAGACGAGATGAACGCAATCTGTCTCTTGCTCTTCCATTACCGCATCGCGAAAGGCCAGGACCTGCGCCTCATCCGAGACGTCCGCGAGGTGGGTCGTCACGCGGACCGAAGACGGTGCATCCGCCTCACATAACGCCTTCGTCTGTTTCATGTTCTCGTCGGAAACGTCACACATTGCGACATGACAGCCCGCGCTCGCGAGCTGCCTGGCGAGTTCGCGCCCCATTCCCGTGCCGCCGCCGGTCACGACCGCGATCTTGTCGTCGAACGATTCCATCTCATTCTCCCTCGAATCGAAAACCCTGTTCAAACGCTCTCTTCGACTGCGCCTGCGGCCACGAGATCATCGATCTCGGAGATCGATAGACCCAGAAGTTCTCGCAGGACCTCGCGATTGTCTTGGCCGATGCTCGAACCGGCGTGCGTCGTGCGCCCGGGCGTACCCGTGAGCCCAAGCGGAATCCCAGAGGCCGTGACCACACCCTTCTTGAAGTGTTGAATCTCCTCGAAGAAGCCCCGATGAGCAAGCTGTGGATCATGGCGTAGCAGATCTTCGGCGCTCTGTACGACACCGGCGGCAACGCCCGCTCGCTGACACGCCTCCATGACTTCATAGTCCAGGCGCTCGATCGTCCATTCCGCGAGCTTCGTCTCGAGAAAATCGACATGCGCCACGCGCATTTCCATGGACTCGAAGCGCGCCTCCTCTGCCCAGGCCGGACGGCCGAGGACTTCCTTCAGCCGATCCCAATCGGAATCGTCCTCGACGCAAATGACGCACCAACGATCGTCCCCACGACACCGGAAACAACCGTATGGAGCGCGATCGAGTTCGCGATTTCCAAGGCGCGCCGGCTCCCGATCGAATGCTGCGGCCTCGGCGATGAGAGGTCCGATCGCCGCGATCGATGTCTCGAGCTGCGAGAGGCGGATGATCTGCCCTTGCCCATTGCGCTCTCGATCGATCAATCCGGCCATCAAGACGAACAGGCCGTGCGAGGCACTCAGCGGATCTGGATAGGCGAAATGCGAAAACGTGCACTCGCGATCCGGAAATCCGCCCAGACTCGAAAGCCCAGATGCCGCTTCGATATTCGGACCCCAGGTCACATAACCCGAATTGGGTCCGTCGTCGCCGTAACCACTCGACTCGAGCATCACGAGGCTGGGGTTTATCTCGCATAACGTCTCGAATCCAAGACCCAACTTTTCCAGGACACCCACGCTGTAATTCGCGATTACGGCGTCGCTGCGCTCGACGATCTCGCGAGCCAGGCGAGCGCCCTCCTCATTCCGGAGATCGAGAGCGACGAAGCGCTTTCCCGCGCTCCAATCCGTAAACCAGGGAGAGCATTCGGGTTGTGTTCCGAGTTCGGGATGACGCGGGGGAACGAAGAGCCTCGGCACATCGGGGAAAGCGTGCGACTCGATCTTGATGACCTCGGCACCCGCCCAGGCGAGCATGCGACCGATCCAGGGCGCGGCGAGCCCCGTCCCGAACTCGACGACTCGCAGCCCGTCGAGGGCTCCTCGCTCGGAGATTTCCGGATCGCGAAAAGCCGAGTTCTTCTTCGTCCCAGGCTTCAGCGTCCCGAATACCTCGTGTTGGTGTTCGTCGATGCCGGGAACGCTGACTTCGTCGTTTCGAGCCTGGGCGCCGAATCTTGCGGGCGCTCCCGGCGCTCGCAGAACCACCCCCTCCTCGGTTCGCAGATCGACAAAGAAATTCCGGGTCTGCAAATGGGCGTCGTCGAGAATTCGACGCGCCGTCTGAACCGGCGTCACAGCGATGTGTCGATGCTGGCCCTCGCGAACCATCTCATCGACGGAAAGCGTGGTCGCCAGATCGCCGATGAAGACATCGAGCAATTCACGGTAGGGAAGTCGACTCGACGAAGGCCCGTGAAATTCGGAGAGGAGGACCTCCTCGTTTCCGGTCACTTCATGAATCCAATTGGCCAGCGCCTCCCAATGGCTCGGACGGTTGACCATCAAATAGACGAGGCCGTCACGACATCGATATGCGCCCGATGGAACGGAGGCCACCAACCCCGTCCCGACTCGCTTGGGAACGATTCCGTCCTCGAGCCATTTCCCGACGCCGGCAATATGGGTCACCGCCGTCGTCACCTCGAGGCTCGAAATGTCGATGTATTGCCCGCGCCCGGTTCGCTCGCGATACAGGAGCGCGACCAGGCTGCTGGCGGCAGCGAAGGACGCGGCCACGAGATCGGATTGATGACCCGCCATTCGAACCGGTGAATCGGCGGGATCGCCGACCGAGATCATCAAACCGCCGAGAGCACTGGCGACGAGATCGTTCGAGCGAAACCTACTCTGGGGACCCGTCTGACCAAATCCTGAAATCGACGTCATCACGAGTTCGGGGTGCTCGGAGCTAAGATCTGAATAGCCCAGCCCTAGATCCAATAGGGCACCCACCGGAAGAGACTCCAGGATCAGGTCCGAGCGCGCCGCGAGACGACGAAAGCGATCTCGATCGCCGGCGCTGCCCAGGTCGAGCACGATGCTCTTTTTCCCGGCGTTCCCGTACAGAAAGGGCAGGCTCTTCGAGCCTCGCGCGGAATCCAGCAGAGGAGCCTGGAGCCGCCCGGGGTCCCCGCCCGGCGGCTCGATCTTGATGACCTCTGCCCCGAGATCCGCAAACAGTTTTCCGCAGTAGGCGGCAGCCGACGAGGTCAGGTCGAGTACGCGAAGAGGGGCCAGAGCATGCATTGCGGGCTTCGTCAATTTCCGAGTTCTCTTGGACTCTTTCGAGCCCAGGTCACACGCTAGGCGGCCTGTTCGAGGTTGGCTGCGGTGAGCGAGCCAAAACCGACTCGATTCGCCTCCGAGGGGCGCATGCTACGTGAGCATTCTCATGAATCTAGATAGAAACCCCCATCAAAAAAAGAAGATATTCCTTATGAAAGCCAGAAAAACACTGGCTCTATAGGGATTAGTCCCGATGACGTCACTCGAATCTCCCTTAGTTTCCGGAGGAAGCGCTTGGAAAACCAAGGGAGGATTCACCGTGAGTCTGGACAACCTGGTCTTCAACGCCCCCCAGAATACGAGCCCCACCCCTGCCTCGGCGTCAGTCACGCTGGTCGAAGACGCGACCCCCGACTCGACTCGATCCGGGATCGCCCCGGAGCCATCCGAGGCCTCACCACCCGAGCCGGATGGCCGCCCGATGCTGCTGCCGATCATGGTTCTGGTCGCGATCCTGCTCGGATCGTTCGGATGCGCGAAACCGCCGGAACATCCATGGGTCGTTCGGGACGGATTGGTCGAAGTCGAGACCTACAATCGCGGCCAACTCTTCGTGAAGCGAGAACATCATCTCGGCGACTACGACAACCTGTTGATCGATCACGTCGGATTTCGCTACGGACGGGGACAGGAGCGATTGAAGGAGGGCGAAGAAGATCGAATCGTTTCGATGCTGCTGGGTGCCGTCCAGGGATCTCAGGACGGCACGATCGGACTCGCCGCCGTTCCCGGGCCCTGCGTACTCACCGTGAATTTCTTCTTGAAGGATCTCGAATTCGAAACTCCGGATTGGGACGGAAGATCGCAGACGAACTTCATGTCTTCCTACGGCGCCGCGACCATGGTTCTCGAGTTGCGCGACTCGATGGATCAAGAGCCACTGGCTCGCTTCATTCAGAGGCGAGACCTCGGTGGAGGACGTGTCACGCAGACGCAGTCCAAGAGTCTGCGGCGCCTTCGTTACGTCATGTCCTTCGCACTTCGCGACATGGGAAACCAGCTACGCAAGGTCATCCCGCCGACGACCGGCCATTCGAATACGAAATGCCGTGGAGGAATGTCGCAGGTCGCCCTGGGCTCTCGCTGAG